>DATEJO010000240.1:0-5039 GCA_035277905.1 Candidatus Sulfotelmatobacter sp. | reverse complement strand
AACTCCAGCCTCAACGGGCAAGACGAGAAGGCCTTTGAGCTCTATCGATGGTTCCTGCCGTTGTTGCGCATGGACACGGTCCCAGATTTCGTACAGCTCATTAAATTGGTGCAAGCGGAAGTCGGCATTGGGAATGCACGGGTGCGTCCGCCACGGCTTGAACTGGTCGGGAAGGAACTGGAACAAAATCGAAAGATCATTCGCGACGCGCTTCTATCGCGGCCTCAGGCCGTGAGCAGTTTTGCGTTGTCGAGTAAGAGTTGAAAACGATGCAAACATTGAAGACAGAACTTTCAGGGCGATCGCTGATCGGATTCCGCGAAGGAACCGGTGCGGGGGACGCTTTTTTCGGTATCGATCCGGCGAACGGCGACAAATTGGAGCCAGGATTCACGTCGGCCACTGCGGAAGAAGTTGATGCTGCGGTTCGGCTGGCGGCCAATGCCTTCGAAGGCTATCGCAGAATTTCGGGACGTGAGCGCGGCGCGCTGCTGCGAAAGATTGCGGCGAACATTGAGGCAATCGCTCCGGATGCGATTGACCGCGCGCATCGCGAGACAGCATTGCCGCTGCCGCGCTTGCAGGGTGAGGCTGCGCGCACGTGCGGACAGATTCGAATGTTCGCCGATGCCGTCGAAGAAGGATCGTGGGTGCAGGCGCGCGTGGATCGCGCGATTCCCGACCGCAAGCCGATTCCGAAGCCGGATGTGCGTTCCATGCTGCGTCCGCTGGGGCCGGTTGCGATTTTTGGAGCGAGCAACTTTCCGCTGGCGTTCTCGGTTGCGGGAGGGGATACGGCGTCAGCGTTGGCGGCGGGAAATCCTGTGATCGTGAAGGCGCATCCCGCTCATCCGGGCACGAGCGAACTGGTGGGGCGAGCGATTCAACAGAGCGTTCGCGAAGCTGGCCTGCCGGAGGGGATGTTCTCGCTTCTGTTTGATGCCGGAACGAAAGTTGGGATCGAGTTAGTGAAGCATCCACTGACGAAAGCGGTGGGATTCACGGGATCGCGTGCCGGAGGACGAGCTTTGATGGATCTGGCGGCGGGGCGTCCTAAGCCGATTCCGTGCTTCGCCGAGATGGGCAGCACGAATCCTTTATTCATTTTGCCTGGTGCTTTGCGCGAGCGAGGCGACGCCATTGCGGCCGGCCTGCACACATCGTTCACGCTGGGGGCCGGACAGTTCTGCACCAAGCCAGGCATGGTGTTTCTGCCGGAAAGCGCCGAATCGCGGGAGTTCTCGCGGACGATGGCGCAGCTTGTTTCCGGTTCAACCTCGTTTCATCTTTTGACTCGAGGGATTTGTTCCACGTTCGGTTCGGCGGTTGAAAAACGGAAATCCGGTGCTGCGGCAAGACTCATCGCCGAGGCCCCTTCGGCGGCGGGGGGTGGATTTGCCGCCCAACCGGCATTGTTTGAGACCGACGCGGCGACCTTCATGCAATCGCATTTGCAGGATGAAATTTTCGGCCCCACGACTTTGCTGGTTCATCATTCCAATCGCGAGCAGATTTTGCAGATTGCGCGCTCGCTTGAGGGACACCTGACTGCAACAGTTCATGGGACGGATCAGGATTTGAAGGAGTTCGCCGATCTGGGCGCCATTCTCGAAACAAAAGTCGGCAGAATCATCTTCAATGGATTCCCGACGGGACTCGAAGTGACCCATGCGATCGTACATGGTGGGCCGTATCCTGCGACGTCGGATGGACGCACGACTTCTGTGGGGAGCGCGGCGATTTTCCGCTTCGCGCGTCCGGTGTGCTATCAGGGATTTCCGGATGAGGCTCTGCCGCCCGAGTTGAAGAACGCGAATCCTCTCGGTATCTGGAGGATGCTTGATGGCGAGATGTCGCGAGCCGCGGTGTGAGCTCGCAGCCGAGTGGGACAGCCGAGGCAGCTGTCCCTACGCGACCATTGTCGTCATGACCAGGTTCGCAATCCGATGATGTCCCAGTACGCCAAATAGAAGGCAGCGATCAGTAACGCCAGAATCACGAGACGCGAATAGGCGCGTACGCTGCGTCGCACTTTGTCGGCAGGCGCCCGCCACCACGAAAAGGCACTCACCAGAGTTGCGAGCCCGAAAACGATGCTCGCGACGAACAGAGCCTCAGACCAGATTGTCCGATTACCAAGGCGCTGAATCAGATCGTTGCTTGACGCGATGAAGATTGCGACAAAAGCAATGAGGCTCAGTACTGCGATCAGAGGCCAGAGGCGCATTCCGCGCTCGGCGGGACGACGGCGGTGTGCGCTGAGTCCGCCGAGAAGCCAGAAGGGCGCGTAGATCAAGATCGATACGATTGAGAGTAGAACGAAAATCGTAAGCACGATTTCGAGAATTGCGAACCACGCAGGAATCTTTTTCATCGTGGTCTGCATGCCGTCCTGAATGAAGCGTCCTTCGGCATTCGGTGTCAGCAGTTCAAGGGTTGCGACCGGATCGGACGGATCTTTCTCACTCACGCGCCGGAATTGGGCGCCCACGACGGGAATAAACGTGGTGTGCCGTTGACCGAGAGCGGAGAGAATCAATTTGCCATCCTTGAACCGAACCCAAGTCAGGCCCATGATCCGTTCCATAAAATGTGTGAGTTCGACGCGGGGAGAATCGGGCTCATACCACCCCGCATAATCGGCGGAGTTCTGCGGTAAGGCAGCAACAGCAGGCAGCGCAGGTTTCTGCAGTTTGTTCGTGACATAGGCCCGGATGGCCTTGCCGACTTTTTCAAACGCGTCGCCATTTCCGGCATTGATGCTGTAGAAATAGCCGACACCGTAGTCGGCCATGTAGGCCATCTCGGTAAGGCCGCCCTCGACCCCGCCGTCGTGACCGTGATAAACGAAGCCGTCCTGGACATTCCAATAGTTACTGAGGCCGTAGCCGTCTTTCATGCCGTCTTTCGCGGCCCAGGTGCTTTCCGGGATCTCCATGCGATCGATGTCGGCGGCGGGCACGATCTGTTTTCCGCCGACCGCGCCTCGATTCAGATAGAACTGGACGTAAGCCGCCATGTCTTTGGCGGAAGCGTTAATCGATCCGGCAGGACGCAGCAGAATGTGCCAATAGGGATACGGAGTCTTGCCGTCCGGATGGTAAAGAGTCGTGGCCACACTCGCGTCAGGCTGGAAGTACGTCGCCGTTTTCATGCCGATCGGAAGAAATAAATTCTGCTGGACGTAGTCTTCAAATCTCTGCCCTGTCAACTTCTCGACGATGGCTGCCGCGACCGGAGGCCCGGAGTTGCAGTAAGCCATGCGAGTCCCCGGAGGCCAACGGGAGATGCGCGAGTGATGATCGTAGTCGAGTCCCTGTTCGACGGTCATCGAATCGGGCGCCTGCATTGCATACTCGCGCAGGTGCATGTCATCCCAGCCGGTCGTGTGCTCGAGGAGATTCACAACCCGAATGGGATCGCTTGATTCCCACGGGTTCTGAAACCAGACATCCGGAACAAGTTTGTGCACCGGATCCTGCAATGTGAGCTTGCCCTGGTCGGTGAGTTGAAGAATCGAGAGCGACGTGAATGCTTTTGACGTAGACCCGATGCGAAACAGCGTGTCGGCAGTTGTGGCGCGGTTCGTCGCGACGTCGGCGAGGCCAAGCCCAGTCACCCACTCCGGGCCGTCTTTATGCACGATCGCGACAGAAACTCCGGGCGTGTGCGTGTCTTTCAGAATCTTCTCGAGTTGTTGCTGAAGTTCGGGAATCGATTGCGCGGGCTTGGGCTTCTCTTCCTTTTTTTCAGCGGCGAGACACAGAGAAGACAGCAGAAAAAACAAAACGGCGGTAACAATCCATTTCACGGACGGGACCTCCGCGTCGGAATTGGCTGGCTGAGCCGACCATCTTACGCCTCGGCGTTTAGATCTGGTAGTCGAGATCGTCCATGATCCCTTGCAGAGACGCGGGCACTGGCTCTGCGCGATCTTCCGAGCCTTCGAGGCGTTGTACACGCTCGCGCAGTTTCTTTACCTCGGTGGCGACCGAGGCGAGCGCTTCCGAAAGAGGATCGTTGATCTGCTTGGGATCGGTGATGACGACTCGTTTCCCTTCGCGAAAAACGATGTGACCGGGCACGCCGACGACCGTCGAATTGTCGGGGACATTTCGCAGCACGACGGATCCTGCGCCGATGCGGGAGTTCTTGCCAACGACGATGTTGCCGAGAATTTTCGCGCCGCCTCCGACGACCACGCTGTCTTCGAGCGTGGGATGACGCTTGCCGTGCTCTTTGCCCGTGCCGCCGAGGGTCACGCCCTGATACAACGTGACATCATCACCAACGATGGAAGTTTCGCCAATCACGACTCCCATGCCGTGATCGATAAACAGGCGACGTCCAATCTTCGCGCCCGGATGAATCTCGATTCCGGTGAGCCAGCGCGCGAATTGCGAGAGAAATCGTCCAGCGAGGAAGAGACGGTGATTCCAGAACCAGTGATTGATGCGATAGAACCACACGGCGTGAAGGCCTGAGTAGCAGAGAAATACTTCGAGACGCGACTTCGCCGCAGGGTCATGCTCCATCACGTTCGTCATGTCTTCGCGAATTAGCGAGAGCAGATGCGGCATAAGTCTCGATCAGGCTGGAGGAAGTTCGACCGTCGGGATGTGGAGCGCTTTTTCGCGAAGCTCCTGAAACAGAATCGTGCTGAGGTAGCGCTCTCCGAATGAGGGCAGGATCGCGACGATCAATTTGCCGGCGTTTTCTTTGCGGTGTGCGACTTTCACGGCTGCAGCCACTGCTGCTCCGGAAGAGATACCGACGAACAATCCTTCTTCGAGCGGAAGACGCCGCGCCATGTTGATGGCTTCGTCGTTGGTCACGGTAACGACATCGTCAATGTAATCACGGCGGAGAATGCTGGGAATGAATCCCGCGCCAATGCCCTGAATTTTGTGGGGAGACGGCTTGCCGCCGGAGAGAATTGCGCTGTCGGCAGGTTCGACGGCGATCGCTTTGAACGAGGGCTTCTTCGGCTTGATGTATTCGCAGATGCCGGTGATGGTTCCGCCGGTGCCGACGCCGGA
>DATEJO010000239.1:0-21594 GCA_035277905.1 Candidatus Sulfotelmatobacter sp. | reverse complement strand
GAATGCTCGGTTCCGGCAAAGTGGCGAAAGCGGTGGCAGAGTTTCTGGCTGGACCAGGCGGTCGGGGCCAGCCCCGCTTTAGCAACATCGTCTTAGACCCCGTTCTGCGATCGTCCTCCGGAGCGGTATTGCTCGATCAGGCCGGCACGAAGGTTTTGACCGAAAAGCTGATTCCATTATCGAGCGCGGTCACCCCAAACCTGGACGAGGCCACCGCGCTGACCGGCATTGAAATCAAGGATATAGACGGGATGAAAGCCGCAGCAGCCAAGCTGCACGAGCTAGAAGCACCGGCAGTAATTGTGACGGGTGGCCATCTCGAAAAAGCTATCGACCTATTGAGTTTCCAAACAAAACGCGGAATCGAGCAGGAGATCTTCAAGGCCGAGAAGCAGCGCTCCAACTCGACCCATGGCACCGGATGTGCCTTTGCTACTTCCGTGGCCTGCCACCTCGCTATGGACCGTGGCCTCGCGGAAGCCACTCTTCTGGCTAAGACTTACGTGACAGCAGCCATCTTGAACGGACAGCCCCTCGGCAAAGGGACAGGACCTGTCAATCATCTTTACAGGATGAACCAGCAGCGACGTGCCGCCGGAACGGGAGGGGAATCGAGTTAACCTGCTTCTACTCGTCTGAGCTGTGCCGCTCTGACTTCTTGAGCAGAATTCCTGCAACAAAAGCTGCAGTCGCAGCTAGCAACCACTCTGCCCGGTAAAACTGGATCGCCTGCCAATCGACCAAAGTCTTGGCTGTCAGGAGCCCAACCAGAAGCGCCCCCGCAACGCAGCCCAACCCAATCACGAAAGCGATGAAGGACGCACTGGAAAGCCCGACACGGCGCTTGATCTCGTGGAAGTGCAAGTACTGTAACCATGACGGGAACTGAATCCGCCTCCAGCCAGTGACGGCGACGTGGACGGCATGCACCGTCTGTTCCCACAGCCCCGCCATGACTGCTACGTCGGCTTGCGTGCTGGCGCTAATGGCCTGTGGACGCCTTCCGCCACAAGAATGGCAGAATTGCGATCCGATCAGGAACTCTGTCCCGCAGCGCGGACAGCTTTCCGCCATAGTGGAAAGGGAGGGGCGAATACTACCCTCATCGCCGACAACTGGGGAGGGTGGGCGCCAGAACTCTTGCGGCGTGCCGTGTACAGCTTCTGCCATAACTCTTCCTGTCTGTAAAACTGCAATTCGCATTCCAACCGCCAAAGCTGGCTCGGCCCGAAAGCTATATTTTGCAGTTAGTTGCGCAAGTCCCACACGGGTAGGGTGAACTCCGGAGCGGCAATAATTACGCTTCGGAGCGAGTAAAGATGTATCAGTTACGAACGCCCATGCCCGACAGAACTGAAGCGCACCCCCCGCGCTGTCTCCGGATTATAGGCACGAAACTCGGGAATCGTATCCACTAGGAAGTGCACCATGATGACGCTGTTGGTTCCAAGCCAGCGCCGCTGGATGCCTTAGGCTTTTCGAGAGCGTGGAGTTTGGAGTTCGTTTAGACTACTTAAATCAGGTTCTGATCGTCGAAGCAGGTTCCCAGGATGACATCGGTACAAAGGCCCAGTATTCTTCCCCTGATATTTCTCCTTGCTACAGTTTCGCTTCCGGCGATCGGTCAATCCGGCGACTCGGCCACCCTCCATGGAGCGCCCCACGATCCCCAGACCGACGCGGCATTCGATCACTTCTACAACATGGAGTACGACCGTGCTCTACAGGAGTTCGAGAAGATTGTTGAGAAGCGTCCCAACGATCCGTTCGCGCTGAACCATCTGCTTACCGCTGTGTTGATGCGCGATCTCTATGAAACCGGATCGATGAATACCGGGGATTATGCCAACGACAGCTTTATCGGCAGGACTCCTCGCCCGACCGACCCGAAAATCAAGCAGGAAATCAAAGATCTGGCGCGCCGCGCGGAGAATATCGAAGATCAGGAACTCAAGGCGAATCCCAACGACGTCAATGCCCTTTATTGCCGAGGGGTCACCCGCGCCCAATTCGCCGTCTACACGGGGATCGTGGAGAGAGCATGGTTCTCGGCGCTGCGCAATGCCGTCGGAGCGCGCCACGATCACGAACGTGTTCTGGAACTGGACCCCAACTATATTGACGCAAAGCTCGTCGTCGGCACTCACAATTACGTCGTCGGCAACCTGCCTTGGAGCGTGAAAATGGCCGCGGCAATTGCCGGATTGAGCGGATCCAAAGAGAAGGGCCTTGAATACCTTCGCGAAGTTGCCCGGAGCAACGGAGAGAACGCGGTCGACGCGAAAGTGGTTCTTACGCTGTTTCTCCGCCGCGAACATCAATACGACGAAGCTCTTGGATACATGAACGAACTTACGGCGAGGTATCCGCACAATCATCTGTTCCCGACAGAAGTCGCGAACCTCGATCGCGCCGCCGGACGTCTGCCGGAGGCCGAAGCCATGTACCGGAAAGTCTGGCAGAACGGCAGGGAAGGGAAGTACGGCAATCTTCATTACGAGTTAGCCGCCTGGGGTCTCGGGGAATTGTTGCGAAGCAAGAAAGATCTGACTGGCGCGGCTGCGGCGTATGAACTTGTGAATATGGCCCCGAATCCTGATCCGGACATTCTTCAAAAGGCCAACCTGGCCGCCGGCGAAATGTACGATCTGCTCCAAAAGCGCGATCTGGCCATGAAAAAATACGAGACTGTCCTGGCGGGGAATGCCAACACGGGTCCGGCCGATCAGGCTCGTCACTACATCAAAGAGGCATATCGAGAATGACAGGGAACCTTAGCGCAGGGTATTCCGTATCATAGAAGTGAAGGCGGAATTATGTACTGCAACTATTGTGGAAAAGTGATTCAGGATGATGCCAACGTTTGCGCCTACTGCGGCGTTCGGGTGGGGGCGTCGCTGGCTCGGCGGAAGCTGATTCGCCCGCGCATGGGGCGGAAAATCGCGGGAGTGTGCCTTGGGTTTTCGGAGTACTTCGATCTCGACGTCACGCTCGTCCGCATCGTGTGGTTGATCGTGGCCTGCATGACGGTCATTGGCTTCATTTCGTATCCGATCGCATGGATCATCATGCCCGAAGAGCCGCTGCTGCTGCCCGCACCTCCGGTAAACGCGCAACACGCCACGAATCCGTAATACGCATGCGGATGTGATTTAATCCAGGCATGCATCCCATTCCCTCCCATCGAATCAAGAGCGGGGATGCCGAGATCGTCTACTTTCTTCTGGGCGACGGACCGCCCGTCGTCCTGCTGCATCCCTTTCCTGTGAGTCACGAGTTCTGGCTGCCCGTGTCGGATACGCTAGCCTCGCGCTATCGGCTGATCATGCCCGACCTCCGCGGACACGGCGACTCCGAAGTCGGCGAAGGTCCTGCCACAATGGAGAAGCATGCCGCCGACATTCTCCGCGTCATGGACGATGCTGACGTTAGCCGCGCTCCGCTCGTCGGAGTTTCCATTGGCGGTTATGCGATTTTCGAATTCTGGCGTCGATACAAAAACCGCGTCAAAGCTTTAGTTCTCTGCAATACGAAGGCCCCAGCGGACAATCCCGACGCTCGCGCCGGACGTTTACAAGCGGCCCATGACGTGGTTGAGAAGGGAACTGAATCGTTCTTCGAAGGCATGGTTCAGAAAGTGCTCGGACGCACCAGCCGCGAGACGCGTCCAGATTTGGTCGACGGCGCACTCCGCATGATGCGGAAAATGTCCCCGCAGGATGTTGCCGGAGTGCAGCGCGGCATGGCCGACCGCCCAGACTCGGTCGACACGCTGAAGACCATCGACGTTCCGACGCTCCTGGTTACCGGAGATGAAGACCCAATGACTGGTATCAAAGAAGCTGAATTGATGCACGAGCACATCCGCGGCAGCCAGATTCGGGTGATTCCGAAAGCAGGACACTACTCGCCATGGGAGCAACCGGAACTCGCAGCACGGCTACTACGCCAATTCCTCGATAGCCTGTCTTAAGAATTACGGTAACTCTGAAATGTCATCCCGACCAAGCGACTGGATCGGCAATGCCGATCCAGTCGCGCGTGGAGGGACCCTTTGTTTCCGAGTTTGAATCTCCAAAGCTGCTTCCACTCGGATTCCCGCTCTGGCAGCCCGTTTTGGACTACAATCATCACGCCATGAAGAACCTTATCCTCGCAGTGTTGTGCGCACTTCTTCCTATCTCTGCGTTCTCTCAAAGCCCATCCGTGAAGCGCCCGCGCATCACAGGAATCGATCACGCCGCGTTCTACACAACTTCGCCGGATGGAGTGAAAAAGCTGTACGTGGACACCCTGGGACTTGCCTCCGCTGATCCGATCGAGTCGGGCGAGACCGTCCGTTACATGGCCGGATCGCAGTGGATCGGCTACAGTCCAGCCCCCGATCCAAAGGCGACCGACCGCATGGACCACGTTGCTTTTACAACCGACAACATCATCGCCCTGCGGCGATATCTATCTTCGAAGGGACTCAAGGTCTCCAAGATCGAGGGACGCGCCGACCACAGCCTCAGCTTCATGACAGACGATCCCGAAGGACATCACATCGAGTTCGTTGAGCGCGGCAAGGGAGAAACCGCGCCACCCGCGCCCAATGCCGTGTCGCACCGGATGATTCACGTCGGATTCCTCGTATACAACCGCGACGCCGAAGATCATTTCTATCGCGAGATTCTTGGATTCCGTCCGTATTGGCATGGCGGCATGAAGGACGATGTCACCGACTGGGTTTCGATCCAGGTTCCCGACGGCACCGACTGGCTCGAATACATGTTGAACCAGCCGCAGCACCCGGATCTGCGCCTGACCGGCGTGATGAATCACTTTTCCCTGGGTGTGGCCGACATGTCGAAAGCCCAGGCCCTGCTCGAATCGCACGGCTGGAAACCTCATGGCGACGAGCACGCGCAGATGGGACGCGACGGCAAGCGGCAGTTGAACGTGTTCGACCCCGACCTGACTCGCATCGAACTGATGGAATTCAAGCCGGCAGAAAAGCCCTGCTGCAGCGACTTCACCGGCCCGCACCCGAGCGAATGAGATTGGAGATTTTCTTCTTACCCTTCCTCCGTGCCTCCGTGGTGAGAGGTCCGCTGGAATCGCTTAAGGATTTGTTAGAATCACTCGCAAATGACAACTGCAATCAGCGAAGCAACTCTCGTACCGCCTGGAACTGTAGTGAGTGCGAAGGGCGATGGCCCCGCCGTGGACGTTTCCAATTCAGCGGGACGAGTTTTTCTCGTCACGCTCTCGATCACCCGGATCATCGAGCAGGAATCGCTCGACCTGAGCATCTACGCCTCCGCCGATGGAGCCACGTGGACCCCGAAATCTCTAGCCGCCTTTCCGCAGCAGTTCTATGCGGGAGAGTTCCCGCTGCTGCTCGATCTATCAGCTCACTCAGATGCGAAATTCGTGCGGGCGCACTGGGAAGTCGCCCGCTGGGGGCGCGGAGTCGAAACTCCCATGTTCGAATTCGGCGTGACCATGAAAGAAGTCCCGGCCGACATCCTGCGCGAAGCCAAAGCCGAGGCCAAAGCGCTCGCATAAAAAATTGTTGAATGATGATTGTTGATTGCTGAATAAAAACCGTTTCAGCCCGCCGCGAGCCAAAGGTTTTCATTCAACAATCAACAATCAAAATTCAACAATCAAAACTGAGATCCCAATCGCAAAACTAATCAACCCATGAAAGAATCCCCTGTCACCGTGCGCCCGGCGCGCAACATTCGCGGATCTGTCGAACTCCCCGGCGACAAATCCATTTCGCACCGCTATGGAATGCTGGCCGGGATCGCGGAGGGACCGTCTCGGCTTGAGAACTATTCGACCGGCGCCGACTGCGCCAGCACGCTCGGCTGCATGCGCGTGCTGGGGGTGAAGTGGGATCGCAAATCCGATGGCCAGAACGTCATTGAAGTGCAGGGAAGTGGCCTGTCTCTAGCGGAACCCGCGCGCCCGCTCGATTGCGGAAACTCTGGCTCTACCATGCGCATGCTGAGCGGCATCGTCGCCGGACAGCATTTCACCAGCGAAATGATCGGGGACGAGTCGCTTTCCCGCCGCCCGATGCAGCGCATCATTCAGCCGCTCACCAGCATGGGCGCGAAGATCGATTCTCACGACGGCAAACCGCCTCTACGAATTGCAGGCGCGTCCCTCAAGTCCATCGATTACAAAATGCCCGTCGCCAGCGCCCAGGTGAAATCGTGCCTCTTGTTTGCAGGACTATTCGCCGACGGCGAGACGCGCGTCGAAGAAACCTTTCGCACGCGCGATCACGGAGAAGTTGCCCTACGCACCTTCGGCGTGAAACTGGAACGCAAGAGTATCGGCTCAGGCAGCGAAGTCCGGATCCGCGGCGGCCAGCGTCTGCATGGCGTCGAGGTCCGCATCCCGGGAGACATTTCAAGCGCCGCATTCTTCCTCTGTGCTGCCGCGCTGTTTCCTGAATCGCAGCTCACGATCCCCAATTTGCTCATGAATCCCACTCGCGCTCGCCTGCTCGACATATTGATGCAGATGGGACTTCGCATCTCCGTCACCCAACTCGATGAGATTCACGGAGAACTCGTCGGCTCGTTGCAGGTCGAAGGTGGAGCGTTGAAAGGCGCCACCATCTCCGGCGGAGATTCAGCGGCTCTGATTGACGAGATCCCCGTGCTGGCCGCGATTGCCCCATATACGCAGAACGGAATCGAAGTGCGCGACGCGAAGGAATTACGGGTCAAAGAATCCGACCGGATCGCAGCGGTAGCTAAGAATCTTCGCGCCATGGGAGCCGAGGTCGAGGAGTTGGAAGATGGTCTGAAAATTCCCGGAGGCCAATCTCTCCACGGCGCCGAAGTCGATTCCCTGAGCGATCACCGCATCGCCATGGCCTTTGCCGTCGCCGCCTTGCGGGCCGAAGGCGAGACGCTCATCGGAGGCGCCGAATCCGCGGCGATCTCCTATCCCGCGTTCTTCGATACGCTCGAAGAACTCACGCTCCGCTAGCCAAATTTTTCTCACTGAGGCACCAAAAGACGGAGCCGGCTGTGTAGCGGAGGCCTGCTGAGGTCATCAAGTTGATGATTTTCAGACGACGTACCTACCCAGTCACTTCCTTCGCTACCTCCGTGACTCCAAGTCTCCGTGGTGAGAAATCGGTCGATCCAAGCTGCACACCACGGTAACTTCCGGACTATGACCATCGTGATCTGCCTTCCTCCTCCCGCTCCCAGCAAAATATCGCAACAGTCATAGTGCCGGATTCCCGGCCATTATTTTCTGGGGGAAACACAAATGCGTTCCAAACTTGTTTTGTGCGCAGTTGTCGCGTTGACTTCGACCGTCTTTGCCAAGGATCCCAAGCCCTATCAGACAGGCAAGCTCCTGCAAATGGACTCCGTGCAGTGCGGCATGGCGGAAAAAGACGCCAAAAGTTTCGCCGGAGAAATGTTAGGCACAGATTCCGGCAACAAGAAGACACAAGAAGTTCTCTGCCAGGAGTACGTGCTCCAGGCTCAGCGCGTGATCTACCGCATCCGTCCGCGGGACGAAAAGCATCCTGTACTGCTCCCTGTCGGCGAGCAAGCCCAGTTCCGGCTGCAGAAAGATAAGATGTTGTTGCGCGTGGAAGACCTGGATGACAAGGAACGTGAATACATCGTTGTCTCGATGACGCCGCGCTCCGACAGCGACACTGCCGACGCCCGCCCGGCGACCGTGAACCATCTACAGTAGCGAATCGCCTACCGGAAAGACCTGATGCGGCGCGGACTTTCCGCGCCGTTTTCATTTACGGCTACGCTGAACAACCGATCCCGCCCGTCTTCAGCGGCTTTTCCTCCAACCCCGACTTCCCACCAGGCATCCATACTTTGCTTCTGCGGCAGTGTTTTTCGATCAGTCGCAGGGGTGATATGCGCGGGGGACAACCTTTGGAGGTTCAACACAACCCATGAAACGCAGTTTAGGACTCTTTGTGACGCTGTTGTTTTTTGCAAGTCCCATGCTCTTCGGCCAAGAGCAGACGATGAATCACATCGATTTCGGTGTTTTCGCGAATTATTATCGCTTCACCAATCCCGGCCCGACCAGCAATTTCCTGGGTTTGGGCGGTCGCGCAGCCTTTGGAGTTCGGCCCAACGTGCAACTCGAAGCGGAAATGGCCTACGACTTTGAGCGCAACTATACCAGCACTTCCAGTAATGGTATCAGCACGACGGCAGTGAATTCTAAACTTCGAACCCTGCATGGATTCTTCGGACCGAAGTTCGATATCGGAACCCCAGCGATCCATTTGTTCGTCACTGGAAAAGTAGGATTCGACAATTTCAACGTCACCAATAACGGGGCCCCCACGGGTTTCGTCAACAGCGTCGGATTGGGGAACGGGGCGACATATTTCGCCGTTTATCCCGCTGCAGGCCTGGAAGGATTTTTCGGACCGATCGGCTTGCGCGTGGAAGCCGGGGACGACGTCTTCTTTCACGGAGGCGCACAAAACAATCTGAGAGTCACCTTCGGCCCGCAGTTTAGGTTCTAGTGCGACAAAACTCCTTTTAGATCAACCTGGCGGCTCCTGGCCGCCAGGTTTTTTCTGCCTTAATCCCGCACAGCCTCTTGTGATCCTTGTCACGGTCTGGAGAACCTGCTTCACGGTAGCGTGAACAGTTGGAGGCTTCTTCTCCGCTTCCCGCTTTTCGTGGATGCCAGTCCACAACGCGCGGTCAACCCATGGGTCGTCACCTGTTCCGTGATGCTGGCGACTTTCATGGAAGTCCTCGACACAACCGTCGTCAACGTCTCCATTCCCCACATAGCTGGAAATCTCGCCGCGACTAATGAAGAAGGCACGTGGGTCGTCACCTCATACCTGGTATCCAACGCGATCGTGCTGCCCATCTCCGGATGGCTCGCCAACCACATCGGCCGCAAGAGATTGTTGTTGACCTGCGTAGCAGGGTTCACGCTGACGTCGCTCTGCTGCGGCCTTGCGACTTCGCTCCCGCAGTTGATTGTCTTCCGCGTACTTCAAGGGCTCACTGGTGGCGGACTTCAGCCTCTCGCGCAGGCAATTCTTCTCGAGACGTTCCCGAAAGAGCGTCATGGGCATGCGATGGCGGCGTTCGGTATCGGCATTTTGCTCGCCCCAATCCTCGGCCCGACCCTCGGCGGGTGGATCACCGACAACTACAGCTGGCGCTGGATTTTCTATCTCAATCTGCCCGTCGGAATTCTTTCCCTGATTCTCATGAATCGCTTTGTCTTCGATCCGCACTATGTGAAACGCGGCGAAGGCAAAGTCGACCTTTGGGGAATCGGATTTCTCGCGCTTGGCATCGGCTCGCTCCAGGTTCTTCTTGACACCGGAGAACGCAAAGATTGGTTTGCTTCGAATTACATTCGCACTTTTGCAGTCCTCTGCGCCTTTGGCCTGATTGCCCTGATCATCCGTGAGTTGACGACCGATCATCCCGTGGTCGATTTGCGCGTGCTGAAGAATCGCTCGTTCAGCTCCGGCGTTTTCCTGATCAGCATGTTGGGATTCGTTCTCTACTCCAGCCTCGTGCTCTTGCCGCTGTATCTCCAGACGCTGATGGGCTACCCGGCCTATAACTCGGGACTCGCTTTGTCTCCGCGCGGCATCGGCGCGCTCTTGTTCACGCCGTTAGCAGGACATCTGACTACCAAGACCGATCCGCGCCGGTTACTCGTGGTCGGGATGGTGCTCGGTTCCATCACCATGTTCCAACTCTCCGGCCTCAACTTGTATGCCGGATTCTGGGACATCTTCTGGGCGCAAGTTCTGCAGGGAGTCGCGCTGAGCTTCCTGTTTATTCCGTTGATGGCGCTGGCAATGTCCCGCATTCAACCGGAAAAGATGGGGAACGCGACCAGCATTTTTAATCTGATGCGCAACATCGGCGGCAGCGTCGGGATCGCCGTCATGACCACGTTTCTCGCGCGCCGCAGCCAGATGCACCAGAATCACCTGATCGCCAATGTCAGGCCGGGCAGCATAATCACCATGCGCATGCTGCAGGGCACGGGTGCAAGCTTCTACGCACATGGGGCAGACGCGGTCACGGCTTCGCGCAAGGGCTTGGCCGCAATCTATGCTCTAGTGCAGCAGCACGCGTCCATGCTCGCCTTCGTTGAGGCATTCTGGATCATGGGCGTTGTGTTTCTGCTGATGATTCCGTTTCTTCCGTTACTGCAATACTCCAAAGCGAAGCGTCCCGCGAAACCGGTTTCCGCCGAAGAATTGAAATTTTCGATCAAAGGACCCGCGGATGGTTCTCCTGAGGACCTTCCGGAGTTAGAAGAGGAAGAAAAAGAGCTCCATCTCGTCCTTCATTAACGCATACCGTCACTTCGAGCGGAGCTTTGGCTTCTGCGAAGCGTACGACAAACCGGAGTGAAGAGCCCTGCATTTCGCGATTGCCAATAGAAACCGCTCGACCCCACTTCCATTTTTCGCAGGGAAAGCTGCCGATCGGCGCTTCTGGCTGTGATACATTAGTGCCCACCGCAGCAGGCCGGTCCGTGGGGACCGGTTCAAGTCCTCAACTTCCTCCGCTCGCCAAGGAGTCATGATGACCACTCTTCGCGATCTCATACAAGACCGAAAACTCTACAGCATCGATGCGAACCGGACCGTTCTTGAAGCCGCGCGCTACATGATGGAGCACAGTATCGGCGCCGTTCCTGTGATGCGCGACGGTAGCATGGCCGGGATTCTTTCCGAACGCGACATCATGAATCGCGTGGTTGCGGTGGGGCGCACCCCTGGAATGACTTCCGTATCGGAAGTAATGACTGCCAATCCCCGTACCGTCGATGCCGCCGAGAGCATCGAAGAGTGCCTGTTCATCATGCGTGAGTTCGGATTCCGCCATCTGCCGATCGTCGATGGCACTGCCGTGAAGGGACTGGTATCGCTGCGCGATGTTCTGATGTATCAGGCTGCGCAGATCGAGCGGGAGTCGCGCCGCGTGGCCTCGTAAGGGGTCGTCCCAGTCGCGGACGAGTTTCCAGTACCTGGGGCCTCGACAGAGACAATCTACTTCGGCGGCGCAGTCACTCCAAGGGACACTGTTGCGGCCCCGCTCGTCAAGGTCGAGTTGCTCGAAACAACTCCGTTCGAATCCACGCCGATAATCGTGAAGGTATACGTATTCGCGGGTGTTGTGCCGTTCGGCGCATTCCCGGCTGAGGTGCACGCATTAGTGATCGTATTGCCGCAGGCTGGCAGCAGAAGAAGCGCTCCGCCGACAACGAACAGCGCCATTACTCCCCAGACTTTTCGCCGCTTCTTATCGCGGGCTGTCGCACCCAAACCCACCAGCCCCATAATCGGTATCGATAGCCAGAACGCATAGAACGAGCGGCTGTACACCGCCGCGCACGATATCGGGCCGAAAGTGTTGATCGTCAGCGTTGAGGGGACAGTAGTGTTCCCGCTGATCTGGAGGTGCCCTGTTTCATTGTTGGTCGAGAACGAGCATACCGGTGCGACCGTGACAAGGGGAGTAATGGACCCGCAGTAGAGGGTGATCCCTCCACTGGGCGTGGTATATCCAGCCAGCGGATTCACATTCACGACCGCCGTGGCGCCCGTCCCGGCGACTACGCTGCTGGGCGCTACCTTGCTCTGCACCGTGATCGTAAACTGCGGGCTCACTGAGAGAACCGTCAGGCTGAGTTGCGCCGTCTGGGTACCGCTGCTGTCGGTTCCAGTGAACGTAATCGTATAGCTGATTTGCGGCGTCTGTAGATATGTCGTGACCGTTGCCGATGTTCCGCCGGAGGCCGTCAGGCTCACGGGGCTCATTACGCATGTAGGGAAGTAGCTGCTTGTGATCGCTACGGTAGGAGTAACGGTGCACCCGAGCGTTACGGGGCCAACAAATCCCGAACCCGCGACCATCGTGATGTTAGCCGAAGAAGTCCCACCCGGCGCGGTCGCATCGGGACTCATAGAACCGGGCGTGGTTAGAGTGAAATCCGGCTGTGCCGATGCGGCGGGAACTGACATGAGCGCAGCGCACAGGCACAGAAGCACCAGCCCCGCGCGCCCGCTGCGGAGTATCCAATTTGAGGTAAACCCCTCGAATTTCAACATGAGCAGGTTGGTTTCAAGTACCTTCGATTCCTGGGACGTTCAAAAAGCTGCCCGCACGCACCACATCCGTCTCAGCGCGAGCCATCCTGGAGGCTCCGGTAAGCGATAAGTCTCCCAAGGAATCTCCCATACTACCATTCTCGGCTTGAGATCGGCGTAGCCAGGCTCTGGAAATCGTCCTGATCGCTGGCGCGATCTTGAAACTCGAAACCCAAAAACTCGAAAACAGGTCGTTTACGGGACCGTCACGATCACGCCGGTGCACGGCTTCGATCCGTGACGCCGGTAGCTGTGCTGCACGGCCGAATCAAAATAGATCGCATCCTCGGCATCGAGATCGTACTGTTCGCTCCCAATCTTCATGGTCAGCGATCCTTTGATCACATACAGGAATTCAAACCCTGCATGCTGATGAGGTTTAAGCTTTTCCGGCGGAATCTCCTGAAACTCGGCGAGGAATGCGCTCAACTTCCGTTCGTTGGCGCGATAGTCCAGACACTCAAAAAAATATGGCACGTCCTGCGTGTTGGGCCGCTCCGGGAATCGGACGCGCTCCCCGTGCCGCACAACGCTGACTATCCGCCGCTTGCGTTCATCGGTGAAGAAGAACTCTAGACCCACGCCAAAGACCATCGCGATCCGCAGCAGAGTCGGCAACGTGGGGAATAGCTTTCCCCGCTCCAACTTTGAGAGCAGCGCCGCGGAGAAGCCTGTGTGCTTTCCCAACTCCACCAAGCCCATGCTTTTCCGCAAGCGCAACGTGCGGATCTTTTCGCCAATCGAATAACGACCCAAGCCGTCCGAAATCGTGTTGGGCATGTCGCTCATGATTGCACAATATTGAAATAATTGTTCACTACAGTAAACACTCAGCGCACACCAAATTCCGGTTGCCTGATTCCAAGCTCCGCGCTTTTACCCAAGCAAGGCGAGAATCTCGCGCGGTACTCGCGTAAGCTTAGCGTTCCTTATTTTGGCTTCTTCTTATTAAACAGCCCCATGACGCTGTTGACGGGATTCTGCTGGTTCGCATTCCCCTTGCCTTGCAGAGCATTCTGCAGCAGGCCAGTAGCGAGTCCTTTCACATCGGGCGTGAATTTAGGGTCGGACGTCGTCCCGGTGATACCGAACGGAACGCCCATGCCGGCGACATCCGCCTTCATCTTGAACGCGAGTTCGTTGGAAGGGCTCACCGTCCCCGCGCCGGTAAGAACACCGATGGCGGGCACCGTCAGATTCATATTCGTGGCTTGCGTCCCCTTCGGGGAGTTTTCGAAGTCGGAACTGAGGTTCTGAATCGTTGTATCGTTTCCGGTATTCTTCCCCGCCAGCGCCGAGATCGCCGACAGCTTCGATCCCAGATTGAAGTTCGCCAGCGTGGCGTTCTGCATCTTTACAGATCCGGTCGTGACCAATCCGTCGACCGGTCCCTTGCTCATCGTGGCCAGCGTGAGAGATCCGCTCTTCAAGGTCGCCTTGGGCGGCAGTACGACGCCCACGGCCGGCAGCATGGCCTCGAGACTTTCAACTGGCATGCTGTCGCCGTTCAGTTTCAGATC
Organism: Candidatus Sulfotelmatobacter sp.; assembly: GCA_035277905.1. Taxonomy (GTDB): domain Bacteria; phylum Acidobacteriota; class Terriglobia; order Terriglobales; family Acidobacteriaceae; genus Sulfotelmatobacter. The sequence goes on along the minus strand of DATEJO010000239.1, from coordinate 7,923 downwards.
GACCGTAGTGACCTTGCCGTGCGTATCGAACGTTCCCGTCAGGTGCGCCAACGCTTTCCCCATCGCAATGTCGCCCTGCGTGATCTCGCCCGTTTCTTTCACCAGATTGTCGTTGACCGCAAACGTCACAGTCACAGGCTCACCCGCGGGAGCTCCCTTCTGGACCACCTTCAGTCCCGAAACGTTCAGCGTTCCATTGACTTTCGCGTCATGTCCATCTGAAGTGAGAGTTCCATCAAGGTCGGCAATGCCGCCAATCCCTGCGGCCGGATCGATGAATCCCGACGTAGCCAGGTTCATCTTCTTCACATTAAGCTTGGCATTCAGCGGGGTGAGAGCCGCATTGCTCGCGTTGATCGGTCCCGCATCGCCGGCGAGTTTCAGCGTGCCGCCCGAGGGAAGATTCGCTGTTACGTCGAACGGGAATGAATTCGTGAACGAGAAGTTCTTCACCGCGACGTTTACCTTGTCATACACCCGCGCTGGTTGTGTCGAATTGGCCTTCGTAATTGTCACCCGACCTTCGTTCACATTCAGCTTAGCGATCGAAATGTTGGGCTGACTCGCCGGGGCCGTGCTCGAGGGCGCCGTATTCGACGGTGCCGGCTTTTGCTCGCTTGCGCTCGGCATTGCCGCGGGTTGCGCTCCCGAAGTGCTTTTCGTCCCCAGGCTCGAAAAATTCCAGGTCTGCCCGTTCTCCGATTTCACCAGGCTGATCTGCGGATTATTCAGCGTCAATTCCGTGATGTTGATCGTCTTTGAGAAAATCAGGGGAATCATCTCCACCCCGACCTTCAGCGATTTCGCCTGCACAAATGGAGTCTTGCTGAACTGCGGATCATCGGCAATGGCAATGTTGTCGGCCGAAACGCCGCCTGAAAATAACGACAGCGAAAGATTTCCCACCGTCACCGGACGCCCCAAAGCGTCGGTAAGTTCCGCTTGCAATTTCGGTTTGAACGTGTTCGCATCGATCGCGAACGACAAAACCACCGCGATAACGATCAGCACAGCAATGATGATCGCTACGATCTTCAGAAGTTTTTTCATGATGTCCTCTCCTGCATGAGGCGGCGAAGAAGTGTTGTTCGAAGGTGGTCGTGCGGCCGTGCCAAGTCTATCACTGCGAGTCCTGCATAAGTTCCGGAGAAGGGATTGAACCGGATTTCGTCTGGTTCGCCTGATCGCTGCTTATGCGGTTTGCCGCCGCCAATTCCTTCTTCGCTTCTTCTTTCCGTCCCAAATGAAGCAATACCTGTCCCCGCACGTAATGCACATCCGGCCGCGCGGGATCCAACTTCGCAGCCGCGCTCACCTCCGTGAGCGCCGCCGCATATTTCCCTTGCCGTTCATAAATCTTCGCCAGCCCCATGCGCGAATCCACGAGCCGCGGATCGCGTTTCAGCGCCTCGCGATAACTCTTCTCGGCGCTGGCATCGTCCTGCATCAGCCAATAGACTTGCCCGAGTTCTTCGTAGTTCAGTGCCACATCCGGCTCAATCGCGGCATCTCTCTGGAATTCATCGCGCGCCGCAGCGTACTCCTGCTTTTTCAGATGCACGAGCCCCAGATTGAAATGCACAAACGGAAGCTTGGGGTCGGCCTCAGCCGCCGCCGTGAAATCCGTCAGCGCCAGGTCGTACTGATCGAGATTGAGATGATATTTCCCGACAAAGAGATGGTATTCCGGCGTCCCGTTCGAAAGTTTAACCAGCTGCTCGGTCGCCCGGTCGTCCAGTTCCTTGTTGCCCGCCCGGTGTGCCGCATTCGAAAGCACGTACAGATACGGAAGGTCGTCTGATTTCTGCGTCCAAAGCGGCTCCAGCGTCGATGCCGCCAAAGCCCACCGCTCCGCAAAAAAGTAGCAGAGTCCCAGCAGATATCGCGGTTGAAGCGCGTCCGGTTGATCGCGAACTACCGATTCAAACGGCGGGATCGCCTTCAGATACTCATTCTGCCGGTAATACGCCAGCCCAATGTTCAGCCGCACGCCGGCCACTCCGGGCATAAGCCGCTCAGCTTTCTCGAGCGATTCCAGCGCCTTATCCCAATGCTTACCACGCATGTAAACGACGCCGAGGTTGGCATACGCCGCGCCCGATTCCGGATCCAGTTGGAGCACCCCTCGAAAATCCCGCTCCGCCTCCGCCAGCCGACCCTGGTTCAGCGCCTCTTGTCCACTCTGAAAAAGCTGCGCCGGATTCCCCGCAACTCCCGCATTTTGTTCAGCCGGCGCACTTCGCTGTGCCGCCGAATTTCCCAGCGCCATTCCCGCAAACAGAGCACCGGCAACGATAGTAGATGTGATTCCCACGCTTGACACTCAGATTACTCTCTGCTGTAGTGTCCGCCAGCGTTCGCTACGAATTCAAGCGGCCCCCGAACGCCGACAACGACCCTGTTCTTTCCGGAAACGACCACTTTGTATTCTGCGCAAGGCCTGCCATGGTGACCATTCGCGATGTGGCAAAGGAGAGCGGATTTTCCTCGACCACCGTGTCGATCGTGCTCAACAACGCGCCACTCTCGCGCTACATCCCGGCCGTCACCAAGAAGCGCATCGAAAAGGCCGCGCAGAAACTAGGATACCGCCCCAACCAGTTCGCCCGCTCTCTGCGCAGCAAACGCAGCCACACCGTCGGAGTCATGGTTTTCGACATGACCGATCCTTACTGCACGCTGGTGCTGCGCGGCATCGAGAACACGCTCTACCAGGCCTCGTATCTTCCGATTCTCACGGATGTCCACAACGAGCGCGGCCGCTTCGAGCGCTATCTCGAAATGCTCCTCGACCGCCGCATCGAAGCCCTCATAGTCCTTGCGAACTGGCTCTTCCTCGATATCAACCTGCTCGGCGACCTCGAGAAGAGCAGCATCCCGACTGCGATGATCGGATGCGAAATGCAAACCGACTCCATCAGCTCCGTCATCGTCGACAACGAAGTCGGAGGCTATCTCGCCCTCGAGCACCTGCACTCGATCGGACACCGCAAGATCGCTATCATCCGCGGCCCCAAGGCGCTCACCGACAGCTCTCCCCGCTGGCGCGGCATACGAAAATGCGCCAAAGAATGCGGGCTGGAATTCGACACTCGCCTGATCGTCGATCTGCCCGAATCGCGCGATCCAATCTCCAGCTTCGAATGCGGATACAAGCTGACCGAAGACCTCGTCCGCCAGAAACGTCAGTTCACAGCCCTGCTCGCTTTCGACGATATGAGCGCCTTCGGCGCGATCCGCGCGCTGAACCGGGCTGGAATAAAAGTCCCGGAGCAGTGTTCCGTCATCGGCTTCGACGACGTGGCGACCTCCGCGATATACACCCCCTCGCTCACAACCGTTCGTCAACCAATGGAGGCCATGGGCGCCTCCGCCGTCGGCATCGTCGTCGACGGCATTAATGCCGTTCTCGAAAAAAGGGAAATCGCCGCCAGCCACCGGAAAGTTGCTCCGGAACTCGTAGTCCGCGAATCGACGCGCAGCGTGTCGTGAGTAGTCTGCGCATTGCGGGTTCGACCGTAAACGATTCCGATGTAAAAACATCAACTTACGAACCCTCGGTCGCGCTTTTTTCTTGACAGTGGAGATACCTTAAACGCACTATTCATACGTTTTAATAACCCCGTCTCGGGTCTCAATCCAAACGGGTGGTAGTGTCTCGAACGATTCGAGCCGAGAGGCTCCGAAAAACAAACGAAAGCCGACTGAACCAGCGCGGACTCTCGTCCGCGCCAATGGGGAGCGACCATGAAATCTTCTCGTGTGCTGTTAGGCATGTTGCTGGTCCTGATCTTGAGCGCAGCAGGATGGGCACAGAACACAGGCTCGATTACCGGCACGGTGAAGGATCCGAGCGGCGCTGCGATTACCGGCGCGAATGTCGTTGTCTCGAACCCGGAGCAAGGCATTACCCGCCAAATGCCAACGAACTCCACGGGCGACTATAACCAGTCAGCACTGCCTGCTGGAAAATACGATGTGACCGTCACGGCTCCCGGTTTCAAGAAGTTCCAAGCCAAAGGTGTCGTCCTTGAAGTCGCTGAAAAGGCGCGTGTAGATGTCACCCTGGAAGTCGGAGCCACAACGACGGAAGTCGTCGTCCAGGGCGAAAACGTCGCCCAAGTCGAAACGCAATCCTCTGAACTTGCGGGCACCGTTACCGGCAAGGAGATCACCCAGCTCGAACTGAACGGCCGGAACTTCACTACGCTGGTCTCGCTGGTTCCCGGAGTCAGCAATCAAACAGGAATGGACGAGCCGCAGGTGGGTATCAATGGCAGCGTTTCGTTCAGCATGAACGGTGGCCGCACTGAATACAACAACTGGGAACTCGACGGCGGCGACAACATGGATAACGGCAGCAACGGCACGCTGAATGTTTATCCGAGCGTCGACGCGATCGCTGAATTTAAAGTCCTGACTTCAAACTACGGCGCTCAATATGGCCGAAACGGTTCGGGGACCGTCGAGGTCGACACCAAGTCCGGAACGAAGGAATTTCACGGCGACGCGTATGAATTTGTCCGCAATGACGCGTTTAATGCCAACAACTACTTTAACAGCGACTTCCGTGGCGGAACCGGTTCAACTCCTCCGTACAAAAAGAATGACTTCGGCTACACCGTCGGCGGTCCGGTCTACATTCCTGGCGTCTACAACAAGGATAGAAACAAAACCTTCTTCTTCTGGTCGCAGGAATGGCGGCGCGATCGCGTCCCATCAAGTTTCAATACACCGGTTCCGTCCACCGCAGAGCGAAGTGGCGATTTCAGCGACGTCTGCCTGCCAGCCCCCACGGCGGATTGCCCGACCGATCCCAGAACCGGCGCTCTTTATGATGGCACTCTAGGACCGCTGCCGATAGATCCCGCGGCGCAGGCTCTGCTTCCGTTGATTCCTGTTCCCACGAATGACACTCCCGGCGCGGCCATCTACAACACAAACATCTCGCTGCCCACGAACTGGCGCGAAGAATTATTCCGGGTGGACCACAACATCAACGATCATAACCGCGCAACTTTCCGCTACATTCACGATTCTTGGAACACGATTGAGCCAGGTCCGATCTGGGACTCCGCTTCATTCCCAACGGTGCAGACAGCTTTCAACGGACCAGGCGTCAGCATGGTGGCACGCTTGACCAGCACCCTGTCGCCTACCCTGTTGAATGAATTTGTAGCGAGTTACACCACAGATCATATTTCCTTTAACTCAGTGGGATACTACAAGCTCCCATCGGGCTTCCCCATGGGATACCTCTATAACAACGGGGCAGGCGGCAAATTGCCGGCTATCAATATTAGCGGCGGTGCGGAGTACGGCGGTGGCTTCGCCGAAGATCCAAACGGAATATGGCCCGAAGGTCCGTATAACTCCAATCCGACTTACACATACCGCGACAGCATTACAAAAATCATTGGGCGACACAATCTCCAGATGGGCGCCTACTTCGTCGCAGCTCAGAAGAACGAACTCAGTAGCGTTCAAGTTAACGGTTCTCTGACCTACGACATCAGCTCTCCCGTCAGTTCCGGGAATGCCTTCGCCGACATGCTGCTCGGCAACATCGCCAGTTTTTCTCAGGGCAGCAACCAGGTGAAGTTCTACAATCGTTACAAAATTCTTGAGCCGTATTTCCAGGACGACTGGCGCGTTACTGATCGCTTCACGTTGAATCTAGGGGTTCGCGTCAGTCTATTCGGAACCTACCGCGAGAAGTACAACCACGCCTATAACTGGGATCCGAATCTCTATGATCCGACCACGGCTCCCTTCATCAATGCCGACGGTTCAATTACGGGTGGGAACCAGTTCGATGGCTTAGTTCAGTGCGGAGCGAAAGGGGTTCCCGTGGGCTGCTTGACGGGGCACCTCTTCAATCCGGCCCCACGCATCGGATTTGCATGGGATCCGTTTGGCACTGGCAAAACGGCGATCCGGGGCGGCTATGGCATGTTCTACGAGCACGCGAACGGAAACGAAGCCGATACCGAGGGTATGGAAGGACAGTCGTCTCCACTCTTGCAATCTTCGACCCAGATCAACGTGCAGGGATACCAGAACATCGGTGCCTCGACGGGAACGGCCGCTCCGGCATTTCCTCTGAGTTTCCTTTCGATCCCCAACAAGGCCGTATGGCCCTATATGCAGCAGTGGCACTTGGATGTGCAGCACGAACTCCCGGGGCATACCGTGGTCACGGTTTCGTATGTCGGAAGCAAGGGAACACATCTTGGCCGGCAAACTGACCTCAATCAGCTTTATCCAACACTTGCCTCACAAAATCCCTACGCCCCGGGCCAAATCATTACTCCGTACGACTGTGCGGGGCTGAGCTTTGCCGGTGCGCGCCAGACCGCTACCGCGACACCTGGCACATATACCGTTGCTGGTGTGGGAACCGGTAACACCACCTATAGCACTGCGCAGACCGGAGGTTGGGCGACCAACTTAGCTGTGGCCTGCGGGAATGACGCGGATTTTTACCGACCGTTCTACGGAATCGGCACCATTACCCGCCTCGAGAACAAGGCCTCTTCCAATTACAACGCCCTGCAGGTTTCCGGACGGAAAAGTATTGGTGCTTTGAACTTGACCGCGGCTTATACCTATAGCCACTCGATCGATGACTCGTCGGATCGTTACGATGGATTGTTCGTCGATTCGTATAATCCGGCGCTTACCAGGGCTAGTTCGAATTTTGACCAGCGGCACATGCTGAACTTCAGCTGGGTCTATGACCTGCCATTCTTCACAAAGCCTGGCCTGAGCCACTCCTTACTGGGAGGTTGGCAATGGTCTGGCATCGAGACGTACTCTACCGGAATTCCGATTACGGTGGCGAACGGAACCGCTTATGGTGACAACGCCGGTGTGGGTAATGGCGTTGGCACCGGATCCTTCCCGGATTTGATTGGCAATCCCAACAGCAACATCCCGGGCGCCGGTTCTCTCACTTCCACCGCATATTCGAAGTTCCAGTTCAATCCTGGTGCTTTCGCTACTCCGCAGGGTCTCACCTTCGGAACTGCTGGCAGGAACTCCGTGCGCAACCCCTCGCGATTGAACTTTGACATGGCATTGTTCAAGCACTTCACCATCAAAGAAAGTAAGGCATTTGAGTTCCGTGTTGAAGGATTCAACATCTTCAACCACACTGAGCCTTACATCATCAGTTCCAGCAGTGGTGGCTCAATTACCATGCCTTGTGGCGCGGGGGCTAACAACTCTGCCGGTGACCCCAGCTGTTTCGCGTCCGGGTCGAACCTTGGCGAGATCAGCGCGGCTCACGAAGCCCGCGTTCTTCAGTTGGCTTTGAAGTTCCTGTTCTAAACGGCGTCAACCGAACTCTTGCCCCGGCCTCCCAGGAGGCCGGTTTTTTTCTGCCGATGTTCGGGCAACCGCCACGGCTGTCCTCGGATTTCCTTTCAGCGACTCGGTGTCTCCGTGGTAAGAAAACGCGATGTGTTTTCCACAGCCCGCCATGTGACATCTGCCCTTGCTATCCACAGGCCCGAATGCCGGATGATGTCAGCGGCCGCGAATGTCGGCGTCGGGATTCCAGCTCCTTGTAAGTCAAGCATTATCAAGATTTTGCCTGTAAGTCTTTACGGGTCAAGATTTTGCAGGCACAAATGGCAGCCGGAATCCCGTAAGTTCTTTCAAAAGAATATTTTAGGGAGATCGATCAGAAAAAAAAGATCGCGAAGATCAGCTCGCTACCCAATTGGTTCGAGACAGCCGGTGTAAAGAGATTCTTGGCTCTCGTAGGGGCAGCCGCCTCGGCTGTCCGGCGGTGCAAAGCTCCGCTGCGACTGCCCAAGTCACGAATTTTTGATGGAAGCTACGACCGCGTAGTCGATCCCACGGGAACGGCGACAGCCTGCAGCGCGTGCTCCAGATCGGCGATCAGATCATCCACGT
>DATEJO010000238.1:0-5022 GCA_035277905.1 Candidatus Sulfotelmatobacter sp. | reverse complement strand
CGGTCGGCGTTGCGCTCTCCGCCCTTGGCATGTTTCTGCTCCTCGTTGAGGTCTGGTTTGTCCTTGCATCTTAACCCGAGGGAGGAGACTGGCAGGGCGGGTGGCCCATTCAAGCCGGGTTTTGGCTTGAGTGGGGCAGGGCAACGGCCGGGGGAAGTTTTCCCGCTGCTCGCTCGCGTTTGCGGGCAGTCCATTCGGACTCGATCTCGACTCTCCCGTCGCAGCCGGTGGCGTGATGGAGAAAGCTGCTCCACGGCCAGTCTTCGGCGAGCTCGCATAATCCCCGCTTGACGGGGTTCGCATGAATGTAGTGCAGCTTCTCGACGAACTGTTCGTGATTGCGGACGTTGAAGTCGTAATAGCGCTTTTGCCAGAAATGTTCGGCGTCTCCGATGAGGCGCCGCGCCACGCCTTGCTTCAGCGACTTGAGAGCGTCCGCTAATGTGTTTCGTTCGGGCTCGCTGACGAGGAGGTGAATGTGCTCCGGCATCACGACGTATCCATAGACACGAAGGCGAAAACTGCGGCGCACACGCTCAAGGGCGTTCTCGAAGAGTCGGCGGCTGTCGTCGGTCGTGAACTGGGGACGGCGGTGATAGCAACAGAACGTCACGAAGTGGCTTTGTCCGGTGTGGTGATAACGCTTCAAGCCCCATGGCATGAGATCAGCGTAGCTTCCGGAAATTCCGCACTCAAGGCAAAACAGCCTTCAGTGCGTCACTGCGTTTCAAAATGGAATTGCGCTTGGCGCAGGCCCACTCAAGCCAAAGTCGGGCTTGAATGGGCCACCCGCCGCTCAAGATGACAGTTGCTCTTCTTTCGCGCCTTCGGACGCGGCGGCGTAATAATGTTGCGACGGAGTTTTTCAGACTGGACCCTTCGGCCAGTATCCGCTGTTGCTGTTGTCTTCGTCATCGCTCAGGTGATGGGCCGTGACGCCTGCGATGACCGCCACTGGACCCGCAATCAGCATCGCTAGCACGCCCATATCAGTGAAAGGCGCGAACAGGAACACTAATCCCGCGATTCCGGCTATTCCTTTGAGTAACCCTGATAGTCCCTTCTTCATGCAGGTGCAGGGATGGTAGCACCGGCTTCGGGGGGGCGCTCGTGAGAATTCCCTGACCCGTCCCGGATTGGTGCAGAGTGCATGGGATCTTTCGACTGCGCAGGCCGGCTTAGCGCCGGCCTGCTCCGCTCAAGATGACAGTGCTTTTCTTTCGCGCCTACGGCGCTTGGTCCGTGGTGGTGTGCGGTTCCCAGGGCTTGCGCCCTGGGCTGCATTCTTGCGCCGCTTCGCGGCTGCGTTCGAGGCGGGGGCTCATGCTGTGGTCCGTCGGAAATCCGCACTTCTGGCAAAACCAGCCAGAAATGGGGCACCCCGCTACTAAGAATTCCCTGACGCGACTTGGGATTGGTGTCGGGCGCAGGGATCTTTCGACTGCGCAGGCCGGCTTAGCGCCGGACTGCTCCGCTCAAGATGACAGTGGTGGGTGCGTGTTTGGGGTCACGGTGGAGTGTGATTGGGGGCACCGACGTGCAGGAATATGTTTGAGAAATTAAATTAGCCGCTTTGGCGGCGTGCCTCCACGGATCTTAGAGTCCGATGGGGGCTTTTGTTTTTGGAGCAGTTCTCAGTTCTCGGTTGTCAGTTTTCAAAACCGGTACTTGGTACTCAGTTTCGGAACCGAGAGCTCAGGCTGCGAGGTTGAGGCGGTTACAAATTTTTAGAAAGGGAATCTTCGGTTGGAATCGGGGAGTGACGGTGACGTATGGGAGTTGAATTAGAGGGCGGAGAACGGGTTTCACCACAGAGGGTGCAGGGGAGCACAGGAGAAGTAAGAATCTCAAACTTGAAGGGCTTAAAGGGCGCTGCGTTTCGGAGGGGGCGTCCACAGTTGACGCGGAAGCAGCGTGGGGAGATGGCGGAGGCGGCGTTTGTGGCGAAGGCGGCCAGCCTGGGGCTGTGCGTGTCGAAGCCGTGGGGGGAGAGTTCGCGGTACGACCTGATTGTCGACAACGGGAGGCGGCTGATGCGGGTGCAGGTGAAGTCGGCGCATCGGGCGGGAGAGTATGGAGGATATACGTTTCATGCGCATGGAAATACGACGCGAGTGTACCGGGCTAGCGAGATCGATGTGCTGGTGGCGTATGTCGTCCCGGAGAATGCGTGGTATCTGTTTCCGGTGGAGGAGTTGCGGAAATATAAATCGATGAAATTGTTTCCGGTGAGCCGGAGGAGAAGATCGAAGTTCGAGAAGTTTCGGGAGGCTTGGGAGGCGGTGCGGTAGGGGTGTTTCTCGGTTGTCAGTTCTCAGTTATTCGTTGCTCGAGGAAAATCCCCACTTCTGGCAGAACCGGCCAGAAATGGGGCACCCGGCTGGTGAGAATTCCCTGACGCCTCCTGGGATTGGTGGAGAGTGCAGGGATCTTTCGACTGCGCAGGTCGGCTTAGCGCCGGCCTGCTTCGCTCAAGATGACAGATGGTGGGAGTCGAGATGGTAGCGTGTGTGCTTGTGCCACGGGTCTTTATTTCACGCCCTTCTCGGGATTCCACGAGCCCTGTAATTTGCGGACGTAGATGATTTGTCCGGTGTGGTAGGCGTTGTGGGTGCAGATGTCGGAGATGGTGGGAGCCCATTCGGCGAGCTTCTTCTCGTCCGCGGTCGAGACCAGATTCTCGATGTCGGTCATGACCTGATCGAGCTGCTTGACGGTGTCGGGCCAATGCGCGGCGCTGACGTTGACGAAAGTGTCGTCGTTGTTGCCGCTGTATTTATCCTGCGGCTCGCCTTTGAACTTCTCCAGATTGCGGCGGTTCCAGTACAGAAGATGGTAGGTAAGCTGTCCGGCGGTGTGGCCTCCATTGGGCGGCTGCCATGCGGCTTGTTGGGCGGTGAGTCCGTCGACGGCAACGCTGATCGGCGCAAACCAGTTCTCCTGGTTATGGGTCGTGCGCAGCTCGCGCAACAGAGTGCTGCGGAGAGTGGCCGGCGTCTGCTGGGTTTGCGCATAGCCGGGGATGGACACGAGCAGGGCGAGCAAAGACACAGTAAGGGCGAAGGGGTGCTTCATCGTTAGGCCTCCATGGAGCCGGAATCGAGAGTAGCTCACGAGACAGACGGATTCTACCGTTGTTTGGTTAGCAAGTTGTCTCGTGTTCGCTGTGCAGGTACCGAGATGGAGTCGCTATTCCTTCGTGAAGTCGCAGGTTCCGCTCATGTTTTGGGCTGGGGGCGATGGGGCGGTGGACCAGGGCTTGTTGGTGAAGTCGAAGAACTCGGTCATGTCGGGCATGGCGGCGTCGCGGGCGGTGAGCGTGGGCAGGTTCCAGCGCGTCTCGATGAAGCGGAGAAAGGCCGTGTAGTCCATCGGCGTGTGCGAGACGAAATTCTTTTTCGCGAAGGGCGAGATCACCATGTTGGGCACGCGGCTGCCGGTGATGGTGAAATCTCCGGTGACGTCGGTGGAGGTGAGATCCAGAGGCTTGATGCCGTCGGGGCTCGGCACAGAGAGAGGAGGTACGTGGTCAAAGAAGCCTCCGCCTTCGTCGTGGGCGAAGAAGATGACGGAGTCGGTCCACGAGGGACCTTGCATCACGGCGTTGATAATCTTCGCCGCATATTGCGCGCCTGTCTGCACGTTGATGGGAACCTCGCCCTGCTGAGGATTCGCGGGATCGAAGTTGCTGGTGTGCTCGGAAAGTCCGTCGTGGAGGCCGGTTTCGATGTAGGAAACTGCGGGGAGTTGTCCGTTGGCGGCGTCGGTGAAGAACTGGTTGATGGAGACTACCTTGGCGGAAACTCCGGGCTGATTGTAGTAGGCGAACTCCTGCAGATAACTGTAGAGGTTCTGCTCCTCGGAATAGATCTTCCAGGACTGGCCCGCGGCGTCGAGTTCCTGCCAGATGGTTTTGGCGGTGAGTTTTCCTGCTCCGGGATCATGAACGTATCCCTGAGACGTCGCGGCGAAAAGATAGGCGCGCTGCGCGGGACTGTAGCTTGGCACGGGAGAGAAGAAGTGATCGTCGATGCCGAAGTTCGACGCCATGAAGTAGTAGTAGTTCAGGTCGTTGCCGTCGAAGTATCCCATGACGCGATGGCCGTCCTGGTCGGCCATGTTGATTCCGAGCGTGGAGGCGTACTGGCTGACTTGCACGGCGAGTTGCGCGAAGCCGTCCATGGGCGAACTGGAGTTGGCGGCGGAGGGATTCTCCCAGTTGAAGTTCTCGTGGGTCTCGCTCCAGTCGGGCGTGAGGTCTTCGGTGCAGACGGAGCCGGTGTGATAGGCGGCGATATTTCCGCCGGTCACGGGCGAGTAGTTGGAGTAGGATCCCGTGCTCTCGTCGTCGATGGTGGCGGGAGATCCGTTGATCGGGATGCTGTTGGCCTGGCGGTAGGCAGTCATCTGGCCGAAGTAGTGATCGAAGGAGCGGTTCTCCTGAAGCATGATCACGACATGATTTACGGAGGTGATTCCCGCAGCCGGAGGCGGAGTTGGCGCAGGACTGGGGTTCGGGGGCGGGGTGGATGTGGAGTTACCTGTTCCTCCCCCACACCCCGCCATCAGCAGTGCTGAGGCGAGAGACAGCAGAGAGATAGGCCCAAGTCGCATGACAGCGAGTCGGCGGCGCAGCGAATGAGATGCCTATGGCAATGCTAGTGTTGGCGCGGGAATCGTCGTCCGTCATTCGTTGCGGATAGGGAAGGGACAGAAACGGTGAGTGGCAACGGATGACTGATCATCATTTAAAAATCATCCGCGCGGTGAGACGGCGAATCGATATTGAAACCAACTTTTTGTTCGAGGTGCTGCGATGCGGCTGAAGCCGTTTCTGCTGGATGACTGGCTCGATCAATACGAACACAGTGTGGAATTCGATCTGGCGGCGAGCACTGGGCCGACGTGGAGGGTGAAGGACGTTCTGGCGTTGGCGGATGAGGAGACGCGGCAGCGGTTTGTGGATCACACGCTGGTCTACAGCCGGGTCGCGGGCGCGGATGGGCTGCGCAATGCGATCGC
>DATEJO010000237.1:0-12190 GCA_035277905.1 Candidatus Sulfotelmatobacter sp. | reverse complement strand
AAGGATCTTCGAGGAAGGAATAGTTATGCAGAATCCGGATTACCTTGGCCTCGAGATCGGCCACTCCGTTGAAGGGATCGAGGAGGAGTCCGCGAGAGCCTTCGTTCAGCGAGAGCGCCATGGCGTTGATGGTGAAGTCGCGGCGGCGGAGATCCTCGTGAATGGTGGCCGGCATGACGATGGGAGGCTTGCCGGTCTTCTCGTATTTTTCGGTGCGCGCCATGCTGACTGCGGCGCGGGCGTTGCCGGGCAGCGCGAGGAAGATTGTGCGAATGTCTTCTTCGACGGCGGTGATTTTTGCGCCGGCCTTTTCGAAGTCCTTCTGGAGCTTGAGAGGATTGCCCTGGACGGTGAAGTCGAGGTCGCGGATGGAGAATCCGCTGATGATGTCGCGGATGGCGCCGCCGGTCAGGTAAAGATTCATGCCCGCGGCGCGGGTTACGTCTTGCACGAGGCCGACGCCCTTGAGTTGGTCCGGCGTCAACCGGATTTCCATCGTGTAAATGTAATCAGCCATTCGCTTTCAGGCGGCTGTCGGGCCTTGGCCTTGGTCGGTTCGTTGCACTAAAACCGACGGGGGATGGCCGGACCTACCGGACTTTCCACAGGATTTCCACAGGCCGGCACAAAATGGTCGATCAGGGCCTGAGCCACGGTGAGGCAAGTGGCTAAAAATAAAATACTTATACAAATTGGAAACTCTGCGGCAAGCTCAAGAAAATAACACAACGTTTACATTTTGGCTACTGCCAAGGCGGATTCCGCGGAAAATTGGCGGAAAAGTGGGAAAATCGAGAAGCAGGGATCAGAGACTAGAGACTAGGGGCCAGACTTGGCTCTTACTAGCCTCTAGCCTCTGGCCCCTAGCCACTTCGCCGATGCCTTCGACGCATAAGAAAGTGATTGTCCGGAAGATGGACCGGGATTCGGTCGCGGGATATGTGTCTCCAACGCAGATTGTGCATGAGGGGAAGGTCGAGGTGCTGAATACGGCCGGGACCGTGATCGCGATCGATCTGCGGGAGATCAAGGGCGTGTATTTCGTGCGGGAGTTTGGCGATTCGGAATCGCTGACGAGGAAGACGTTTACGACGCGTCCGCGGACCGAGGGACTATGGGTGCGGCTGCGGTTCAAGGACAGCGAGGTGCTGGAAGGATTGATGCCCGCCGACCTGCTGCAGAGTTCCGCGGAGGGATATCTGGTGAATCCTCCGGACCAGCGGTCGAATACGCAGAGGATTTTTGTGCCGCGGACGGCGCTGGAGTCGTTGACGGTGCTGGCGGTGATCGGGGCGACGCGGCGGTCGCGGCGTCCGGAGGACCAGCGGCAGGTGACGATGTTTGGGGAGCAGTGAGGCAGTTCTCAGTTCTCGGTTCTCAGTTGTCGGTAATGCCAGTGGACACTGGTTAGAGGTTTCGGGAGTTTTTCTGATCATTAATCATTAGCCACTATCCACTTTTGTCGTACTTCCCTTCTGCGGTACTGATCTCCGTCTGCAATTCGTTTTGCTGCAAATCTTCGGTTCTTGTGCGGGCCTCTCGTCATCCAACAATGCAATCTGAGTTTAAGGAGTGTCCTCATCATGAGCAGCCTGGGGATTTTGCAGTCGCTCAAAGAAAGCATCGTGACGGCGAATGTGAAGGCGGTGTATGGAGAGCCGGTCGCGGCACAGGGACGGACCATCATCCCGGTGGCCAAGATTATTTACGGATATGGCGGCGGAGGGGGGACGGGCGGAGTTGGCAGTGATCGACACGGAGAGGGAGGCGGTGGAGGAGGAGCAGCGAGAGCGATCCCGGTGGGCGTGGTGGAAGTCAGCAATCAGGGGACGCGGTTTGTTTCCATCAGCGATCGGAGGAAGCTGGCCGGGGCGGTGGCGATGGGGATTGGGTTGGGGATTTGGATGGGGTGGAGGAGGCGGCGGTAGGCGCGAGTGATTCCAGAGTTTCGCCGCTTTTGCGGAGTGATGTCGATCAATACTCGCACTCATCTTACAGGCGGAGGTGGAGGGCCTTTGTCGCTGAAGGCCGCATCCCAACCTAAGGCTCCGATGCTTACTCCGTAAATCAAAGACAAAAACGCGAACTCAACCGCCGCACGATGCCAATCGTGTGGGATTCCGTCTAATAGCACATCGAAGATCATCATTGCCAATGCGAAAGCAAAACCGGATCTAAGCACTCCCGCCAGCAGGATGTATTTCAGTTGTCCCATCCGGATCAGTCGTTCTCGGAGTCGGATGCGATATTTCTCCCCTCGGCGGAAAAACGTCATCGGTATACGAAGCAATAAGTTCCATATCACCGACCAGCCAAGGACAACGGCAGCTGCCGCAATGATCGTGAGTACGTAGTGCACGACGGGATTCTATACCCTGCGGTCAGTCTGCTCCGGACTTGCGAATAACTTGTGGGCAGCTTTCTGGCATATTTCGTGATTACTACCACGTTACTGGCTGACGTCCGAGTTACTGTAAATTTCGTTGTATTGCGCAGAACGTTGGTGTAACGTTTTGGGTCCACGGGCCTCTGGCCGAAATAGAGCGATACGGACTGTCCCAATCCTTCCTCCTAGTCTGGTCGTTCTCGGTGGGTAAGTACTGTCCTTGTCGAGGTGTGTCCATGCCATTCGTCTCCGCTCTTAAAGTGTATTTCCGGTCTATTTCCCTTCTGGTAACCCTATTTTGCTTGTGCGCTGGAGTTGTGGCGCAACAGGCTGAACAAACGGGTGTGGTTGCGCCGCGTCCGCTGATCACGCAGGCGATCGATGAGACGCAGTTGACGACGTTGAAGGGCAACACGCATCCGCTGGCGCGTCCGGAGTTTGATTTGGGAACGGCTCCGGCGAGCCTGCCGATGAGTCGCATGCTGCTGGTGCTGAAGCGGAGTCCGGATCAGGAGTTGGCGCTCAGGCAATTAATTGACGATCAGCAGGACAAGAATTCTCCGAACTATCACAAGTGGATGACGCCGGAGCAGTTTGGGGCGCAGTTCGGTCCGACCGACAGCGATATGCAGACGATTACGACGTGGCTGCAGTCGCACGGATTCCAGGTGGGCGCGTCGAAGGGACGAACGGTGCTGGAGTTTTCGGGATCGGCGAGCCAGGTGACGGAGGCGTTCCATACGTCGATTCATAAATATCTGGTGAATGGCGAGCAGCACTGGGCGAACGCGACCGATCCACAGATTCCGACGGCACTGGTGGGGGCCGTGGCGGGCGTGGAGTCGATGAACAACTTTCCGCGCAAACCGATGCATGTGGTTGGGGGCACGTTTCAGCGGGATAAATCGACGGGCAAGGTGGAGCCCATGCAGCCGATGTTTACCTTCCCCAGCGGATGCGTGGAGAACAATGCTTCCAGCAATCCGTGTTTTTACGGCGTAGGGCCGTACGATTTCGCGACGATCTACGACGTGCTGCCGTTGTGGAACAGCGGGATCAATGGGACGGGGCAGACGATTGCGATTGTCGGCGAGACGAACATCAACATGCAGGATGTGACGGACTTCCGGTCGATGTTCGGGCTGCCGGTGAACAACCCGAATGTGATTCTGAATGGGCCGGATCCGGGGATTGTGGGGGATGAGGTCGAAGCAGATCTGGACGTGCAGTGGTCGGGCGCGGTGGCTCCGAATGCGACCATCGATTTTGTGGTGTCGCAATCGACGGAGACGACGGCGGGAATCGATCTATCGGCGGTGTACATCGTGGAGAACAATCTCGCGCCGGTAATGAGCGAGAGTTACGGGTATTGCGAACTGGGGCTGGGGACGGCGGGCAATCAGTTTTATAACGCGTTATGGCAGCAGGCCGCGGCGCAGGGGATTACAGTGTTCATCTCGGCGGGAGATAACGGGTCGGCGGGTTGCGACAATTTCAACGCGCAGCCGCCTTCTCCGGCAGTGTATGGGCTCCAGGTGAGCGGGTTCGCGTCAACGCCTTACAACATTGCCGTCGGCGGAACGGATTTCAACGACTTCAGCAATCCGGCGACATATTGGAACACGACGAATAATTCGACGACGCAGGCTTCGGCGAAAAGCTACATCCCCGAAGTTCCATGGAACGATTCGTGCGCCAACCCGATCTTCTCGACGGTCGGGTTTAGCACAAATGCAGAAACAAATTGCAACAACTCGCAACTGAGCGGCTTCGTAATTCCGCTGGGCGGATCGGGCGGAATGAGCAATTGCACGACTCCGACCGGGAATACGCCAGGGAGTTGCGCGGGCGGCTATGCGAAGCCGACTTGGCAGACCGGGGCCGGAGTTCCGGCGGATGGGAAGCGCGATATCCCGGACGTGTCGTTGTTTGCGAGCAACGGATTCCTGGGAAATTTCTATATTGTTTGCACTTCCGACCTGACGTACGGGACCTGCAATCTGAATAATCCGTATCAGTATTTTCTGGCGATCGGTGGGACGTCGGCCTCTTCGCCGGCGTTCGCTGGAATCATGGCGCTGGTGAATCAGCAGACCGGGCAGCGCCAGGGGAATGCGAACTACATTTTCTACAAGCTGGCAACGCAGCAGCCGACGGCATTCCATGACATCAATACTGGGACGATTGCGATGCCGTGCCAGACGGGCACCACAAACTGCACGACGAAGACGAGCGGACATTCGTATGGAATTCTGAACGGATACAACGCAGGCAACAACTACGACCAGGCGACCGGATTGGGATCGGTGGACGCGAACAATCTGGTGACAAAGTGGAACTCGGTGACGCTGCTTCCATCGACGACGACGCTGACGAATGTTTCCCCGCTGACAGTCACGCACGGGCAGGCGGTGAATTTTACGGCGACGGTGAAACCGCAGTCAGGAACGGGAACGCCGACGGGTCTTGTTTCGCTTGAGGGCGGTCCGACGAGTAGCAGCGAAGGGATTGCGGGATTCAGCCTGACGAATGGGACCGTGACTGGAAGCACAGAAATGCTGCCCGGCGGGACGTATTCGCTGAAGGCGCACTATCCGGGGGACTCGACGTATGCAGCGAGCGATTCAACTGCGGTGAGCGTGACCGTAAATAAGGAGAGTAGCTCTCCGCAGGTATTCCTGGTGACGTTCGACAACAATGGAAACATCATTAATGGGAATACGACGACGGCCGGGTATGGGACGCCCTACTTGCTGCGAGTCAATGTGGATAATTCCGCAGGCAAATTGTGCAATCCAGTGGCGACGACGGGAGCGACGGCGTGTCCGAGCGGAACTGTGACGTTAACCAACAATGGCACTTCGCTGGATGCTGGAACCTACACGCTGAATACGTATGGGTACTTTGAGGACCAAGCAGTACAGTTGCCGGGCGGAACGGATTCCGTAAAGGCAGCTTATGCAGGAGACAACAGCTTCAATGCGAGTTCGGCGACGACGGCGATCACGATCACGCCGGCGACGACGACAATTACTCAGCCAACTGTGAACTCTGCGTACGTCGGCTCGCTGTCATTAATGACGGCCATCGTAAACACAACCAGTTCTGGGGCCGGTCCTACAGGAACGGTTACGTTCTACGCGAACGGAACGGCGTTGACGGGCAATACGACCCTGAACTCTCTTTCAGGCGGAGGATCTGGTTCGTATGCCTCGGCAATGGCGACGTTCTTTCCAAATGCGACACCATTCCCGACGGCGGGGAGCTACACCATCACGGCGGTATATTCCGGAGACACGAATTACACGACTTCGACGTCGCTGGCCGACAACATTACGGTTAAATATCCTGCGCTGGGCGCGTCTTTGACTCCATCGAGTCAGACGGTATCTGCGGGATCAAACGCGAGTGTGACCGCGCTCTTCGACAGCTCAAACAAGGCGGTCTATCCCACGGGAAGTGTCACTTTCACGCTTCTGGGAAATGGAACATCGACGACGTTTGGACCTGTGGCTTGCACGAATGCGACGGACAGCTCGGGATACTATGCCTGCCAGGTTGTGGCCAGCATACCCGTGCAATACAGTGTCTCCATTCAGGCTCAGTACAGCGGGGATTCAAACTATCCGCCGCAGTCATCTCTATACGTGAATGTGAGCGTACCTGATTTCTCGCTTGGCTTTTCGGCAGGGACCGTGACAGTGCAGGAGGGGCAGTCGCAAACGGTATCAGTAAGCGTCAACCCCGAATCCGGATTTACGGGAGTCGTGAACTTGTCCTGCTCGGGGCTGCCTGCAGAGACGACTTGCAGCTTCAACCCGGCCCAGGTCACCACGTCGGGATCGAGCACGCTGACGATCCAGACTACCGCGCTGGGACAGGCGAGGCGACGAGCGTCCGCAGAGAGATCCCGGCTGGTCTGGTATCCGGCATCACTCTTCCTCATCGGCGCGTGTGTGATGTTTATTCCAATAAATCGCCGAAAACGATTGGCCGGTGTGGCCATGATGCTCTGCCTCGTCATCTTGATTCCGAGCTGCGGCGGAGGCAATGGAGGTGGTGGGGGCAACAACAATAATCCAGTTCCTGCGATCACCTCGCTGACTCCATCCCAAATGGCGGCAGGTTCGACGGGACAAATGCTTGGCGTCGTCGGTACAGGATTTATTTCGTCGTCGACGGTGACCTATAACGGAGTCAGCCATCCCGCGACTCTGAACAATACTTACCTGTGGTTGTCTCTTTCGACCAGCGATGTTGCGACAACTGGAACGTTTCCAATCGTGGTGACGAATCCGGCCCCGGGAGGGGGATCATCGTCACCGATGAACTTCACGGTGACGACTGGAACTCCGGCCGGAAATTTCCAGATCGGAGTAACGGGCACGAGCGGAAACTTGACACATACGACGTCGTTGACGCTCACTGTGCAGCAACCAACGGCGAAGTAGCACGAACTCATTCCCTGCGTGGAGTGGTGTACGATTCATGCGTACACCATTCCATGTCCATGAAACTTTCTGCGATAGCTGATGCGCTTGAGTTGCGTCTGGAGAATGGGGCTCCGGATACGGAAATCAAAGGGCTCAACGGGATTGAGCAGGCTGGTCCGGGAGAGCTGACGTTTGTCTCCAATCCGAAGTATGCCTCGGCCGCGAAGACTACCAAGGCTTCGGCGGTGATCGTCGGCGAGGACTTCCCTGCTATTCCGGTGGCGATGCTGCGGGCGCAGAATCCTTATTTGTCATTCGCGCGGGCGCTTGAACTGTTTCATAAGCCGGCGAAGTATGCGGCGGGCGTGCATCCGACGGCGGTGGTGGATGCGAGCGCGCGCATTGGGAAGCATGCGCATATCGGGCCGTATGTGGTGATCGGCGAGAACGTAGAGATCGGCGCGCGTGCCGTGCTGCTGGCGCATGTGGTGATCTACCGCGGGGCGAAGATCGGGGACAATTTCTTTGCTCATGCGCATTCGGTAGTGCGGGAGAATTGCCGCATCGGCAACAATGTTCTGCTGCAGAACGGGGTGGTGATTGGCGGCGACGGATTTGGATTTGCGAAGACCGCCGAGGGACATTGGCACAAGATTCCGCAGCCGGCTCCGGTAGTGATTGAAGACGATGTCGAGGTGCAGGCGAATTCGTGCATCGACCGGGCGAGCGTGGGCGAGACGCACATCGGACGCGGCGTGAAGGTCGACAACCTGGTGCAGGTGGGACACGGAACGACGGTCGGCGACGATGCGCTGCTGTGCGCGCAGGTTGGGCTCGCCGGGTCGACGGAGATTGGGAATCGCGTGATCCTGACCGGGCAGGTGGGAGTGGTTGGGCACTGCAAGGTCGGGGACAATGCGATTGTGACTCCGCAGAGCGGCGTGGCGGCGGATATCCCGGCGGGGGCGCTGGTGAGCGGGGCTCCGGCGGTGGATCATCGGGCATGGCTGAAGTATTCGGCGATTTTGCCGCGGTTGCCGGAGTTGGTGCGGGGGTTGCGTCGGAAATGAAAACCGCTGAGGACGCGGAGGACGCGGAGGAATTTGGAGTCTGCTTCGATCGGGAGGTTTTAATCGTACGCGCGAGATCCCTTCGCCATACGGCTCAGGGCAGGCTCTTCGCTCCGCCTGAAATGCGGCTTCGCTCAGGATGACGCAGGCGAGTCGTTCGATGGCACTAAGCTTTTCTGTCTGTATTCTTCCGGCAAGCCGCTTTCGATTACTTCGCGGACTCTTTCCATGAGGGCTTCGCGGGTGGCGAAATCTTTTGGGTCGATGGGGTCGTGGAAGATTACCTGAACCTTGCCAGGCTTGATGGCGTAGCGCGCTTTGGGCATGGCGTAGTGCGTGCCTGCGATTGTCATGGGGATGATGGGGACTCCGCACTCCATCGCTAGATAGAACGGTCCCTTCTTGAATGGCAGAAGTTTGCCGTCGAATGAGCGCTTGCCTTCGACGTAGATGGTCATGTTGAGTCCTGCTTCGACGACGGCTTTGGCGGCGCGGACGGCTTCGATGCCCGCATCGCGATTGCCGCGATCGACGGGAACGAGCGATCCCATGCGCATGGCGCGGCTGAGGAGCGGGACCTTGAACAATTCTTTTTTCACCATGACCGAGGTGCGCTTGGGGATGAGCGGAATCTGGATCGGCGGGTCGAGATTCGAAACGTGGTTGGTCATGAAGATGTAGCTGCGGGCATGGTCGAAGCGGTCGAGGCCAATGGTCTGGACGCGAACGCCGGTGATCCAGACGCCGGTCCAGGCTCCCATCATGAAGAGGCGGTAGAGCACGCGGACATCACCGGTGATCAGTGCGGCGGTGAATCCGATGATGGCGGCGAAGGGCATCGCCAGAGCCCAGAACACCAACATGATGGTGGTGCGGATCACTTGCCGGTTGCCTCTTTAGTTCTGCGCCTCGCCCTTGAGCCATGCGGCGCGGCGGGCGCGCTGGTCCGATGTTACCTGATCGAGATCTTTTACCTGATACGTGATTTCCTGACGGCTGCCAACTTTCCATTTAAGCTCGTGCTCGCCGGAACGGCGGGAACGAACTTTCACAGTGAGCGTGTCTCCGGGAGTGAGGCGCTGCATTTCTTCGCGTGATTCCTGACCGCCGGGCTTTCCCTGTAATTCGAGGATGGAGTCGCCGACTTGGAGTCCGGCGCGCTCGGCGTCGCTGCCCGGAGTTACGGACGTTACGAGCATCGGTCCATCGAAGTTGCGCGATGCGACGAAGCCGGGGTCGGCGACGGTGGCGTTGATGGCTTCGGCGCGCAGGCCAACGGAGCGAAGAAAATCATTCCACGGAATTTCGTCGGTGCCCGAGACGTAGTGCGCGAAGAAAGATGAGAGATCGGAGTGGGTGACGGCATCGGCGGCTTCGAGGACTCCCTTGGAATCGTCGAAGTAGCGCCCTTTCTTAGCGTAGTTGGCGTTCATCCACTGCAAGAGTTCGCGGAGAGAAGCGCGGCCGTGGCTCGCGTCGCGAAGGGCGAGATCGAGCATGGTGCCGAGAAGCTCTCCTTTGTTGTAGTAGGAGATGCTGCGGTCGGGGCGGCGGTAATAGCCGTAGCCTTCGAGCCAGGCGTCCATGCTGGAGTCTTCGGCGGACTGAGTGAGGTGCGCGGGACGGCGCTCGAGTTCGGTGATCTGGTCGGCAATCTCGCCGAGATATTGTTGCTCGTTCGTCAGGCCGGCGCGAAGCTGAATCGTTTGTTCTGCGGTCGAGGTGACGCCTTCGCTGAACCAAAGGGCGCGCGTGAAATTTTCCTTCGTGTAGTCGACGGGCTCGAGCGTCTTGGGGCGGATACGCTTCACGTTCCACAGATGAAAGAACTCATGCGAAGTGACGGCGTCGAAGGGATAGAGCGTGTCTTTGATAGAAGCGGCGCTGAGTTCGATGGCGGTGGAGTAGGCGTGCTCCATACCTCCGCCACCAGGGCCGCGAGGGAAATGGTAGAAGAACGTGTAGGTGTCGAAGGGACGATCGTTCATCCAGGAAATGGCGCCGGCGACAATCTTGTGAAGATGGTCGACGATTTTCTGCATGTCGTAGTCGGCGGGGTCGGCGTCGATGATTACGCGGAATTGTCCGCCGGATTCGTCGAAGTCGGATTCCTGAAACGTGCCCATTTCAATGGGAGAGTCGACGAGGCGGTCGTAGTTGTCGGCGGAAAATCCGTCGGCGGAAGGTTTGAGTGGAGTGGCGATCTTCCAGTCGGCGGGAACATGGCTGAAGTGAACTGTCAGCGGCGTGTTGCGGGCTTCGACTTCGTAGATCAGAATCTGCGCGAGATTCAGGAAGGCATGATGCGGGTTGAGTTGAGCGCCGAAGGGGCCGGGGGAATCAGTGTAGATCTGGTATTCGAGGATGGCTCCACTGGCGGCGCCTTGAAGATGCCATCGGCTGTCGTTGATTTCGTCGAGCGGGAGCGCCTTTCCAGCGCGGTCTTTCGCGCGAATCCAGTTGATGTATTGGGCGAAATCGCGGACCTGATAGAGGGCGTTCCAGACAGGAAGCTGCAGTTCGCGATCGGCGGATCCGGCGGGAAGGATCATTTGCACTTCGACGAGATGCTGCTCGGGTGAGGCGAGGGAGACGGTGTAGGCGATCTCGGATGGGGTCGCGCTTGCTCGGATGGAAAGGAAAAGAATTGCCAGGCCGAACGCGCGGGCGACGCTTGTGATCCTGTGAGTCATTTTTTCTCCGCCGAATTTTTGTGCGACAACTCGCGCAAGCGGGCTGGAAGTTTCTCATAGATGCCGCCGAATCCGCCGTTGGAGAGTATGGCGACGACGTCTCCGCTGCGCAGTTCGGGGGCGATGGTTTGCACGATGGCATCGGCATCGGCCAAAAGGCGCGCCGGACGCCCATTCTGCTGGATCTCTGCCGCGAGTGCGGGCAGTTCGAGGCGCTCGTTCTCGGGAATGGCTTCGGAGCGAAAAACGTTGGCGACTACGATCTGGTCGGCTTGCGCGAGACTCCGGGCGAGATCGCTCTGCAGCACGCGGCGGCGGAGCGTGTTCGAGCGCGGCTCGAGAATGGCCCAGACGCGCGATCCGGGGTAGCGGGCGCGAAGAGCTTTCAGGGTTCCGGCAATCGCGGTGGGATGATGCGCGAAGTCATCGATTATGGTGATGCCATTGACTTGCGCTTTGACTTCGAGGCGGCGCTTGACGCTTTTGAAGGTCTGGAGCGCGGCGGCGATCGCTTCTTTGGAGATGCCGCAGGAGAACGCGAGAGCAGCGGCGGCGGTGGCATTCCAGACGTTGTACTCACCGGCTAACTCGAATTCGAGATCGGCCCAGGGCTGGTTGTCGTGTAGGACGGTCCAGGTGGTGCGGCCGGGATCGAGACGGAGATTAGTGATTTTCCAATTCGCGCGCGGGGCGGAACCGTAGCGATCCACGGGGCAGAAGGCTTTCGCGAGAACGCGCTCGAGGCTGGGGCTTTCGGACGATCCGGCGGCGGCTCCGTCGAAGGCGACAATGCGTCCGTGGCGCGGGACGAGATTCACGAGGCGCTTGAACGCAGTTTCGACGGCGTCGAGATCTTTGTAGATGTCGGCGTGATCGAACTCGACCGAGGTGAGAATCACAGAGTCGGGAAAGTAGTGGAGAAATTTCGGTCCCTTGTCGAAGAAGGCGGTGTCGTATTCGTCGCCTTCGAGGATGAAGTGCTTGCCTTCGCCGAGATGAAAGCTGGAGCCGAAATTTTCGGCGATGCCTCCGATGAGGAAAGAGGGATCGAGCCCGGCGGAGTGGAAGATCCAGGAGAGCATGGAAGTCGTGGTGGTCTTGCCGTGGGTTCCGGCTACGACGAGGACTTCCTTGCCGCGGAGAAATTCGTCGTGGAGAAGTTGTGGAAGTGAACAAAAGTCGAGTCGCTCGTCGAGGACGTGCTCGAGTTCAACGTTGCCGCGAGAGATGGCGTTGCCGATGACGACCAGATCGGGTCTCGGGTCGAGATTGTGGGCGTCGAACGGCTGCGCGACCCGGATGTCGAGGCTGCGGAGAAAGTCGGACATCGGGGGATAGGCAGCCGCATCGGAGCCGGTGACCCGGAATCCGCGATGCTTGAGCATTCCGGCGAGCGAGGCCATGGCGGTGCCGCAGATGCCAATCAGGTGGATGTGCTTGGGAGAGCTCATATTCCAATTTTTGATTGTTGATTTTTGATTGTTGAATGAAAACGCTTATCGCGTCGGGAGGAGTTATTCAACAATCAACGGTCAAAATTCAACAATGACTTTGTTCAACCTTTCTGCCTCTCAAAATCAATTAACCACAAAGGACACTAAGGTTCAC
>DATEJO010000236.1:0-14995 GCA_035277905.1 Candidatus Sulfotelmatobacter sp. | reverse complement strand
CGATGCGCTCACGCGCCGTCTCAACGCCTTCTTCGGCGGCCCATCCGAAGGAGTGGTTGCGGCTGGCGGCGTTGCCGAACTTTTCCATGAAGTAGGGCAGCATCTCTTCGAGAACCCGCGGATCCATCGGGGTCGTCGCGTGGTTATCCATGTAGATGGGCAGCTTGATGCCCTTGCCATTGGGGCTGTGGGTCTCGGCGTGTATCTGGGGGACTTTTACATCCGTGCTCATTGATTCGCTCTCCTGATCAGAAAATCTAAACTCATCGATCGCGTTGGTCTTTGGTCGTTCGCCAAAACCTTCGCTGCTCTCGGCCTTTCTTGGCTTACGTGATCGTCACCAGCTCGGCGCCTTTCGGAGCGGGGCTCACGGTTTCTTCCGTTTCTTCTCGCATGTGTGAAATCTTGATGCGCTTCAGCACAGCCTCGATGCTTTCATTCACCTTGCGCAGAGGCTCGCGGATATTGCAGCGGTCGCTCTGGTCACACTCGCCACGGACCGTAACGCAGGAGGTGATGAAAAGCGGTCCGTCGATTGCCTGAATTACCTCAAAGGCCGAAATCGTGTGCGCTGCGCGAGCCAACGTGTATCCGCCATTGGTTCCGTGCTGCGATTGCAAGAGGCCGGCTTTTGCGAGCCGCTGCAGAATCTTGGCCAAGGCCTCGGGCGGAATGCCGTAGGCATCGGCGACGTCCTTGGCGCTGCGCGAAGCTCCCGCCGAATGCTCAGCGAGATGCTTCATCGCCATGAGAGCGTAGTCGGCTTTTTTGGTGAGCTTCAGCACTTGCGTATCCGATATAGGGCAAAATCGGTCGGGTATATTTCCGACCATTTTCGTCGGATTTAATTGTACGGCAATCCAGCGGCGGGTGGCAAGCGAGGGCAGGGGCAGTGACAATCTGCATTTAGCGGTAAATATCGGTGGCTGAGCGGGTTAGAGTTATGCGATCAAAAAGGTCGGGAATTTGGAGTGCAGCCCGCTTCGGCGCGGGTCTTTTGTGCGGCCCAATGAAAAACCAGACAACCACTGAGGCCAGGAAGGAGCACAAAGGGGAGACGTTTTTTACCTTCGTTGTTACTTCGTGTCCTTTGTGGTTCGATTGCCGACCTCGCCGCTTGTTACGAATTCACGACAACGTAACTCGTGGGGTCTTGACAAGCGGCTACGCCGTTCTACAATACCGGAAAATTCCGGCGAAATTCCCCTCGTAGTCGGTAGGGACCTTCCGGATTTATGACCCCAAAGTCGCCCCCCTCTCCTCAAAGCGTAGATATGAAACCAGCCTGCAAGCATCCGCGCGTGCAAATCGTCAGCCGCGATCAGGATTCGGAATTCGTCGAGTGCACGGAGTGCGGCGAGATTTTCGAGTCAAGCGAATTCAAAGACATGAACATCGAAGAGAGCACACAAGAGCGCGAGATGTGACCTTCAGCTCGTCTCTTTGCAGTTGGCCCGTTGTCAACGGAGCGGGAGTCCGGCTTCTGCCGAGAAATCCATGGGCGCGAAATCTTTCATCAAGAATTTCGGATAAGCCGCGGCGGCGATCATAGCCGCGTTGTCTGTCGACAGCGGACGCGACGGAAAGAAGACCGGCAATCCGTGCTTGGCACCCTCGCGTTCGAAAGTCTGACGCAATTCCTGATTGGCCGCGACTCCGCCGGTGACGAAGAGAGTCGCTACGCGATACCCCTCGGCCGCGGCTAACGTTTTTCCGACCAGGTCTTCGACTAGAGCGCGCTGGAACGATGCAACCAGATCAAGCGTGAGCTTGTCACAGTGCGCGAGATAGTCCTCGAGTTTCGGCTTGGGAATTCTTACGAGCGCCTGACGGCGGGTCTCAATCGCCTCCCGCATGTTGTGCGTTTCGACATAGCGCAGGATGGCGGTCTTGATCCCGCTGTAGGAGAAGTCGAAGCGAGGGCGATCATCTTCCGGCGGGACCTCTTTCCCATCGTGGCGCCCGCGGCGGTCGCGATGCTTGATCTGCGCCGGCGGGAACTTCACGGCCTTCGGATCGCCATGCACCGAGAGCCGATCGATCACCGGGCCTCCGGGATATCCAAGGCCGAGGAGCTTGGCAACTTTGTCGAAGGCTTCTCCGGCGGCGTCGTCGCGAGTGTGGCCGATATTCTCGTAAGACCAGGAGTCGCCCTTCTGCGTGGCGAGATAGAGGTGCGTGTGCCCTCCCGAAACCACGAGGGCTAGGACCGGGAATTGCAGCTCTCGATTGCCCTTCTGGCGCTCCTCGAGGAGTACGGCGTGGATGTGGCCTTCGAGGTGGTTCACGGCGATCAGCGGCTTCTCTAGCGCGAAGGCCAGCGACTTGGCATAGCTGATGCCGACCAGCAGAGCTCCGGCGAGACCGGGGCCCTGAGTGACGGCGATGGCGTCCACAGAATCGTAGGTGTGCTTGGCCTCCGCCAATGCCTGGCGAACCACGGGCACGATCGCCTTCAAATGCTCGCGCGAGGCCAGTTCGGGGACGACCCCTCCGTAGGGCTGATGCGTTGCAATCTGCGAAGCGACGACGTTGGAGATCAGCTGCTCGCCGGAACGGACTATGGCCGCTGCGGTTTCATCGCAGGAGCTTTCAATGCCGAGGATGTAGGCGTCGGGCATGTCGCTTACAGTTTCGCGTTTCGGGTTTCAAGTTTCAAGTGGCCGTCAGGAGCCGAGGGCTCCGTGCTGAAACAGGCTACCTTCATCGCCGGCGGTATCATGACATCAGGATGAACGGTGAATCTCTCGAACTGAAGCAGGCGGCGACGGGCATCGTCCAGAAGCTGCGGGAGCGCGGCTTCCAAGCGTATCTCGTGGGCGGATGTGTGCGCGACCTGCTGCTGGGCCGCCCGCCGAAAGATTACGACGTGGCGACCGACGCGACTCCGCGGCAGGTCATGGAGATTTTCCCCGAGACCTACGCGGTTGGTGCACAGTTTGGGGTTGTGCTCGTCCCCGTGGCTAGCTTGACAAACGATGCCTGCGCGGGGGGTTCATCGAAGTCGTCGTGTGTTGAGGTGGCAACGTTTCGCAGCGATATCGGCTATTCGGACGGACGGCATCCAGATGAGGTGCGGTTCAGCAAGGATCCTCGAGAGGATGTGGCACGCCGCGACTTCTCGATCAACGGGATGATGCTCGATCCGGTGAGCGGCGAAGTACTCGACTTTGTCGGCGGGCGCAAAGACCTTGCGGCGGGACTTATCCGAACGATTGGGGATCCCGAGCATCGTTTTGGCGAAGACAAGCTGCGAATGCTAAGAGCCGTGCGGTTCGCTTCGCGATTTGAATACGCAATTGATCCAGCGACATTCGCGGCAATGCGAAATCTGGCAGAACAGATCAAAGTCGTATCTCGGGAGAGGGTACGTGAAGAACTGACTCGCATGCTGACCGAGGGCCACGGAAGGAGAGCGTTTTTACTTCTCGACGAAAGCGGCCTCTTGCAGCAGGTCTTGCCAGAGATTTCGGCGATGAAGGGAGTGCAGCAGCCGCCGGAGTTTCATCCCGAGGGCGATGTTTTTGTGCATACGCTGCTGCTGCTCGACCATCTGCCGCAACCTTGCTCGACGACGCTGGCCTGGGGAGCGCTGTTGCACGACGTGGGCAAGCCGGCGACCTTCCGCGTGGCGCCCGATCGTATCCGCTTCGACAACCACGTCGAGGTCGGGGTGAAGATTGCGGAAAACATTTGCCGGCGGATGCGGTTCTCCAAGGACGAAACGGAGCAGATTCTAGCGCTGGTCGACAATCACATGCGCTTCATGGATGCGATGAAGATGAAGCAATCGACGCTTAAACGGTTCATGCGCCTGCCGGAATTCCATGAACATATGGCCTTGCATCGCGCGGATTGCCTGGCCAGCCATCGCCATTTGACAACGTATGAGTGGATTCGCGAGAAGCAGAAGGAAACTCCTCCGGAAGTGATGCGGCCTTCGCCGCTGGTGACCGGGGACGATTTGATCGCCGAGGGGCACGCGCCGGGGCCGAAGTTCCGCGAGATTTTGAATGCAGTGGAAGACGCGCAACTGGAAGGCCGGTTGCCGACGCGAGATGCGGCGCTGGAGTTTGTTCGGCGAGAATTTCCGGCGTGATTCACAGCCTCCGTGTTCAAACGGAATGTTAAAATCAGGATTCCTGCGGGCTATCAAAATCCCGCGAAGTTGCGAGCTACCCCCATGGAGCAAGCCGGATCGGACCTGGAAAAGATCGTCGCCCAATCGCTGCGGCAGGCGCCTCCGGCACAGGCTCCACTAATGGCGTGGCCAGTTGTCTGCGGCTCGGCCGTGGCCGAGCGCACTCGCGCCTTGAGCTTTACGGATGGCGTGTTGCGCGTCGCTGTCCCGGATCTGGGATGGAGGTCGGAACTTCAGATTTTGGCCCCACGCTACCTCACCGCGATCAACCGATATACGCTCGAAATGGTCCACCGGATCGAATTCGTCGTGGAACGTCAGGAAAATCCCAGGAAGAGCGTTCGCTGAAGCCCATGAAAGTTACTGAAAAGGATGTCACGTACGTCGCGGATCTCGCGAACCTCGATCTCACCGACGAAGAACGCAGCGGCATGTTGCGCGACTTGAATTCGATTCTCGATTACATCGATCGCCTGAATGAATTGGACACGTCGGACATCCCGCCGATGGCGCAGGTTTCAGACCGTTATGGCGTAGATGAATCGAAAAAGGGCAGCGAGCGTTTTGCATATGCCAGCCGCGGAGACATTCTCGAAGGCCTGCGGAAGTCGTTGCCGCACGAGCAAGCGCTGGCGAACGCTCCGGATGCGGACGAAGAGTTTTTCCGCGTCCCGAAAGTGATTGAAAGATAGCCGAACGAGATCCACTCACAGATGGAACTGACCTCCCTCACGATTGACGCCGCCCGCTCCGCGGTTCAGGAGCGGAATATCTCTGCCGTGGCGCTCGCGGAGGCACACTACACCCGCATCCAGAAGGAAGACGGACAGATTGGAGCATTTCTGACGCTATCGAAGGAACGCGCGCTGGAGCAGGCAGAGCGCATCGATCGAATGGCCGCGGAAGGCAAGGCGCTTCCTCCGCTGGGCGGCGTGCCAGTCGGAATTAAAGATGTGATGAGCACGCGCGGCGTGCGCACAACCGCCGGATCGAAGATCCTCGAGAAGTACGTTCCTCCGTACGACTGCACCGCGGTGGCGCGAATGGGAGCCGCGGGCGCGGTCATCCTCGGAAAAATGAACTGCGACGAGTTCGCGATGGGCTCGTCGAATGAGAATTCGGCATATCAGCCGGTGCGGAATCCGCGGGACCTGAACCGCGTGCCGGGGGGATCCTCGGGCGGTTCGGCTGCAGCGGTCGCGGCCGACATGGCCGTCGCGACGCTCGGCTCCGATACCGGAGGCTCGATTCGTCAACCGGCGTCCTTCTGCGGCGTCGTGGGATTGATGCCGACATACGGCCGCGTCTCGCGCTATGGGCTGATCGCCTTTGCCTCGTCGCTCGATCACATTGGACCGCTAACGAAGACGGTGAAAGACGCGGCAATTGTGCTGCTGTCGATCGCCGGCCGCGATCCAATGGATTCGACTTCGGCGGATGTCCCGGTGCCGGACTACGTCGCGGAACTTGAGAAACCGGTCCGCGGACTAAAGCTTGGCGTTGCGAAAGAATATTTCAGCGAGGGGCTCGACGACGAAGTACGGCAAGCGGTCGAGAGCGCGATCGACAAGCTGAAGTCGCTCGGTTGCGAGATTGTTCCAGTGTCGCTGCCGCACACTCCGTACGCCATTCCGACGTATTACCTGATTGCGACAGCGGAAGCCTCGTCGAATCTGGCGCGATACGACGGCGTGCGCTACAGCCATCGGGCTCGCGGCGTGAAGACGCTTTCTGAAATGTATCGCCGCAGCCGCGATGAAGGATTCGGACCGGAAGTGAAGCGCCGCATCATGTTAGGAACATACGCGCTCAGTGCTGGCTACTACGATGCGTACTACCTGAAAGCGCAAAAGGTGCGCACGCTGCTGACCCGAGATTTCGAAGAAGCGTTTCAGAAGGTCGATGCGATTATTACGCCGACCAGTCCGACCGCAGCCTTCCGGCTGGGCGAGAAATCGAATGATCCACTGGCGATGTATCTGGCTGACATTTACACGGTGACGGCGGATCTGGCGGGAATCCCGGGAATCTCGGTTCCTTGCGGCGAAACGCGCGAAAAACTCCCGATCGGGCTGCAGATTCTCGGGAGGCACTTCGACGAGGCTACGATCCTGCGGATTGCGAATTCGTACGAGCAATCCTCGTAACTTGCCCTTCCTTCGTGGTACTTCGTGTCCTTGGTGGTTTAAAAGTTTAGGTTGGCGTGTAGTACCTCTCGCCAGCACAACCGCGGCAGAGGATTTTCTCACCCCGCCGAACTTCTCTACGGAAGTTGACCCCTTCGCCGCATTGCTCGCATACAATCCGTTCGCCTTTGTAGCCCGGGAACTCTTCCGGCGGAAGATCCACTTTCACCCATTGCGTTGTGAACAAGTCTTCGTCGGAGATCTCACGATAGGCGAGCATCTGCTGCTGATTCTTGTTTTCGATTTCCGGATGCAGTTGCCGGGCGAGGGCTTTGGACGATTCTTTCGCGGCGATGCGGATGGCCCTGCCGGAATTCACGTCAACAAACGTAGCTGCAACTTTGCCCCAGTCCCGAAATTTCAAAGCGCGTTTTCCGAGCCGGCATCCGGTGACGACCGCGACTGCATCTGTGGCACAGCGGTCGATTTCGACGAAGGTCACCAGACGCTTACGGTCTTTGCCATGCGGATCGTCAATCTCCAACTTGCGCAGTCCGAGCATGGCCAGACGCACGCCCAGCACCTGACCGGCGCATAGATGTCCGTGGGCTTGTTCGGCGTCGCGAAGGTATTCATCGAGGGATTTCACAGGCGGCCGTCAGCTATCAGCACTCAGCTTTCAGCTTAACATCCGGCGGAGGCTGCTCTTGCGGCACAAAGACGGGGAAAAGCGAGACCGCTTCACTTCCTGCGCCAGCGGATGCCGTCTTTCGTGATTTCCACCAGGATTCCCGCATCCGCTAGTTCGGCGCGGATTGCATCGGATTTCTTGAAATCGCGGGCCGTGCGGGCCGCCTTCATTTCCGCAATCTTCGCCTCGATATCGGCATCGGAAAGCTGTCCCGAGCGGACGGCTTCGCGCAGTTCATTGCTGATGTCATTCTCACGGCCCTCGGACTGCGCCCATTCGAGTACTTTCTTCATCTTGGGAGCATCGTCATCTTCGAGGACGGCGAAGATTTCGTCGAACTTCGCCAACGCGTCGAGCAGAGGAGGAACGTCATCCTTCTTGAGAGATCCGTTGTCGAATGCAGTGTTCGCCTGCCGCACCATCTCGAAGATCGCCGCTTGAGCCTGCGCGGTGTTGAGGTCGTCTTCCAGCGCGGCACGCATACGTTTGATTGTGTCTGTCGCAAGAGACTGAATCTCAGGCGCAGATCCGGCTGCGAAATTCCCTGCGCGCAGCCGAAGCCGGAAATTCCGGAGGCGATCGACCGAGACCGCAGCCTGCTTCAGCCCGTCGAACGTGAAATTCAGCTGATTGCGATACGGGACCGAGGTCAGCAGATAGCGAAGAGACGAGGGCTTGTGTCCCTTGAGAACGAGGTCGCGCAAGGTAAAAAAGTTGCCGAGGCTCTTCGACATCTTCTCGCCTTCCACGAGCAAAAACCTCGCGTGAAACCAAAAATGTGCAAAGGGCTTGCCCGTGAGCGATTCCGACTGCGCGATTTCGTTTTCATGGTGCGGAAAGACCAGGTCTTCTCCGCCGGCGTGAAGGTCGAAGCTCTGGCCAAGCTCCTCCATCGACATGACCGAGCACTCGAGATGCCAGCCGGGGCGTCCGCGGCCAATCTTCGTGTCCCACGAGGCTTCGCCGGGTTTGGGCGCCTTCCAGAGTGCGAAATCGCGGGCACTGTCTTTATCGTACTCATCGACGTCGACGCGGGCGCCATTGAGAATCCCGCTGAAATCTTTCTTCGACAACTTGCCATACTGCGGAAATTTGGCGATGCGGAAGTAATAAGACCCGTCATCGGTGCGGTAAGCAATGCCTTTCTCCACGAGCTTCGCAACGAACTCGGCCATCTGCGCAATGTGGTCGGTGGCGCGTACTAGCGTCGGCTGCTCGATGCCAATCATGGCGGAATCTTCAAGAAAAGCCTTCTCGTATTTGGCAGTGTATTGCTGCACACTCACGCCGTCACGAGCGGAATTGCGGATGATCTTGTCATCCACATCGGTGATGTTCATGACGTGATGCACTTTGTATCCGCTCTGGCGAAAGACGCGCCGTAGCAGATCGACGGCGATAAATGTGCGGAAGTTGCCGATGTGGCCGTAGTCGTAAACCGTGGGGCCGCAGGCATACATGCGGACCTCGGCGTCGCGCAGTGGACGGAACTCCTCGACCTGCGAGGACATGGTGTTGTAAAGGCGAAGGGGCATAGTTGAGCCGGAGTGCCGCCAGGTGGAACCTAAGATTTTAGGGATGCATGCAAAGCGGGTCAAATCCCCGTCAATTACGCGGAGTCTGCGCTGGAGGCAGGAAGTGCGTGTGCTCTTTGAGCCGCTGCTGCACGAGGATGACGTAATGCAGGGCAGAAACAATCGTGAAAATGAACGTCGCTCGAAGGAAGGTGGTGCGGGCGATCCATATCCAGCGAACGGTTTCCACCTGAAGCAGGAGCACGAAGAACACGGCGGCGATCTGCGAGAACGTGTTTGCTTTGCCGAAAATGCTGGGACGAAAATCCCGCAGTCCGGCAATCGCGAAGAGCACGGCGCTGGCAGCAAGAATGGAAATGTCGCGGCTGAAAACCAGGACGGTGAACTTCCACGGAATTTTGTGGAGGATCGAGAGTACAAGGAACATCGTGCTGAGCAGAAGCTTGTCGGCGATCGGATCGAGATATTGTCCGAGAAGCGTTTGCTGATGAAGGGTGCGTGCGAGCAGGCCGTCAAGGCCATCACTAAATCCGGCGACAATGAAAAGCACCAAAGCCCAGAGATAGCGCCCATCCACGAGGTGAATCACGATGAACGGGACGAAGATCATCCGCAGCAGCGTGAGCTGGTTGGGAGCTGTGAAGACTTTCGAGAGCTTCACGCACGCTCCTTCGAGGCATTGGTTCGCGACAGGTCGGCTGCGGTGACAGCACTCTTTTGCGAGTGCGGCGACAGGGCATCCACGGGATCGATGCCGGTCTTCGTAAGAAAGCGCTGCGAGAGCGAGGGCAGTCCGCCGTCGGGGAGATCGAGTTCGAGACGCTCGATGCGGTGCATCGGGAAGAATACGACGGCGGGCGTGAATGGTTCGCCATCGCGGACCATCACAGTCAGGTCCTCGAAAGATGCGAGCTCGGCGCCACTCAGGCTGAGTCCTGCAGGCGCGAGGGCGAGGATCATCCCCCAGAATTTTTCCCGCGGGTTCGAGAGCGTGGCGATCACAAGAGCGCCCGGCGAGAAGGGCTCTTTTTGACCGGCAGGATTGTTCTTAGCTCCGCCACGAGCATCTTTTGCCATAGCAAGATTGTCACCGGGAGGGGCGCGCATTGCAAATCGGAGGTGTGCCATCGAGGTTTGGGCGTTACGTGTATCTCCGGTATGCTGGGCGGACATGCCTGATGACGCGAACATGCCGGTGATCGAGTTCCGCCATGTGGCCTATCGCGTGGAGGAAGTGCAGGTTCTTTCCGATCTCAACTTGCAGGTCGATCGCGGCGAAACCCTCGTATTACTAGGCCGCAGCGGCTCCGGTAAAACGACTACTCTCAAACTGATCAACCGTCTGGTTTCGCCATCGTCGGGCGAGGTGTGCGTGAATGGCGTGCCGAACCAGCAGTCGGACATCATTCGCCTGCGCCGCAGCATCGGCTACGTGATCCAGGATGTCGGCCTGTTTCCGCACTTCACAGTCGAGCGCAATATCGCGCTGGTTCCAAAGATTGAAGGCTGGCCGCCGGACCGCACACGCACGCGAGTGCAGGAATTGCTGCAGGTTGTCGGGCTCGGGCCGGAAATGGCGTCGCGCTATCCGCACCAGTTGTCCGGAGGACAGCGGCAGAGAGTGGGCGTGGCGCGGGCTTTGGCGGCCAATCCGGAAATTCTTCTGATGGACGAGCCATTTGCCGCGCTCGATCCGCTGACGCGCGACGAACTGCAGCGCGAATTTCTTTCTCTGCAGCAGAGACTTCACAAGACCGTTGTTTTCGTGACGCATGATCTGCGCGAAGCATTGCGGTTGGGGTCACGCATTGCACTGATGGAAGCAGGAAAGCTGGTGACGGTTCTGCAGCCGGAGGAATTTGTGAAATCGAGCGATCCCTGGGCGGCGGCTTATGTCAGAGCATTCGGCGCAGGATTGGAATCGGCGGCAAATCGAGGCACCTCATGAATGTCATCCGCTTCATGTTGGAAAATCGCGGGCAGGTGGTGGATCTCAGCCTGGAACACTTGTGGCTCGTGGGACTGTCGACGGCATTCGCGATGCTCATCGGGATACCGCTGGGCATACTGATTGCGCATCGGCAACGCTTCAATAAACCCGTGCTGGCGGGCGCAAATATCATCCAGACAATTCCGAGCCTGGCGCTGTTCGGATTTTTGCTGCCGGTTCCATGGCTGGGCGCTCGCGCCGACCGGCTGGCAATTCTGGCGTTGACCTTGTACGCACTGCTGCCGATTATTCGCAATACGTACACGGGAATTTGCGGAGTCGATTCCGCGGTCCTCGAAGCCGGGCGAGGAATGGGTCTAACGGAATCACAACTTCTTTTTCAGGTGGAGCTGCCGCTGTCGGTAAGCGTAATTCTTTCGGGAGTGCGCGTCGCGGTCGTGATTTCGGTTGGACTGGCGACGATTGCCGCTTTCATCGGAGCGGGAGGATTGGGCGAATTCATCTTTCGTGGCGTGGCCATGGTCGACAACCGCGTCATTCTGGCGGGAGCGATTCCAGCGGCGATTCTGGCGCTGCTGGCGGATTTCGGCGTGGGCTGGCTCGAGAGGCGATTGCGCGCGCGATGAAAGTTCTGCGCTTCATTCCGTATCTGGCGCTCGCGGTTGCCAGCTTTGTGCTGTCGTCTTGCGAACCTTCGCACTCCGGCCGCATCGTGGTCGGGTCGAAGAACTTTACCGAGTCGTTCATCCTCGGAGAGCTCATTGCCCAGCAGATCGAGACTCACACGCATCTGAGAGTCGAACGCCGCTTCTATCTGGCGGGAACGTATATCTGCCAGCAGGCGATGCTCGCCGGGCGAATCGATATTTATCCCGAATATACGGGCACGGCGTTAACCGCGGTTCTCAAAGAGAACGCTCAGGGCAATAAGGCGCAGGTGTACCAGCGTGTAAAGCGAGAGTATGAACAGCGGTTCGGGCTAACACTGGGACCGGAGTTCGGATTCAACGACACCTTTGCCATGGAGATTCGCGGCGAAGATGCACGACGGCTGAAGATCACGACGCTCTCGGAGGCGGCAAAATACACTCCGCAGTGGCGCGCGGGATTTGGCTACGAATTCATGGAGCGGCCCGACGGGTACCGCGGCATGATCGCGACCTATGGCATGCATTTCGCGGAACAGCCGCGCATCATGGATTTGGGGCTGCTGGCGCGGGCGTTGCAGGAACATCAGATTGATTTCGCAGGAGGAAACGCGACCGACGGATTGATTCCGGCTTTCGACCTATTTGCCTTGGCCGATGACCGTCACTATTTTCCGCCGTATGAGGCGGTGCCGGTGCTTCGCGAACAGATGCTGCGCGAGTATCCGGAGGTTGGCGAGGCGCTCGCTGCGCTGCGAGATACCATCTCGGATGCAGAGATGCAGCACATGAACTATGCGGTGGACGGACAGCATCGCGACACGAAAAATGTGGTGCGCGAATTCCTTAAGGAGAAGCGACTAATTCATTAGACATCTTGTCTAATGAATTAGGGTCGCCTTCAGCGTAAGCTCGGCCCTGCCTTTCAGGATCACTCGCTCACCGGCTAGTTC
The DNA here is from genome assembly GCA_035277905.1 of Candidatus Sulfotelmatobacter sp. GTDB lineage: Bacteria > Acidobacteriota > Terriglobia > Terriglobales > Acidobacteriaceae > Sulfotelmatobacter. Next base: position 2,951 of record DATEJO010000236.1, on the reverse strand, counting down.
GCACAAGAGTTCGCCTCGACGTTCCGATAACTGCTTTGCATGGAGGGCAGACTTCTTGCAGCGCTTGGACCAGTAAGGTGTGAGCGCGCAGTGTACGGAACCGGTGACCGGATCTTCAGGCAGGCCATAGCTCGGGGCGAAGTAGCGTGAAACAAAATCTGCATCATCGCCCGGCGCGGTCACTGAGACGACGTGCGGATGCAGCTTCCCGATGCGTGAGAAATCAGGTGCGAGACTGCGAATCTCCTTTTCGTTCTCCAGTACGACGATATAGGTGTCGTTCACTTCCAGGATTTCGGAAGGATCTGTCTTCAGATCCAGCGCGGCGCTCAGGGCCGCGGGGGCGCTTGCGCAGGGACTCGGGATCAGCGCCGGGAAGTCCATCGCGAACTTGTCTTCTACTTTCCGGACCGACAAAGGTCCGCCGAAGCGGGTCGAGAAGTGCATCTCGTCGAGATCAGGCTGAAGCACGCTGAGGAGCACATAGCCCGCGGCCATCGTGGCATGCCCGCACAGCCGGATTTCACATTTGGGGGTGAACCAGCGCAGCTCATACCCTTCCTTGGCTGCGACCAGAAAAGCTGTGGCAGAAAGATTATTTTCTGCAGCGACTTTGAGCAGGGCTGCGTCATCTAACCACGAGTCTAAAAGGCAGACCGCAGCCGGATTGCCGGTAAATGGTCCGGAAGTGAATGCGTTGACGTGGAAAAGTGGGATACGCATCTGCTTGATTTTACTTGCCGAACGGCCATGCAAGACAGCCGGCGGCAATGTTTCGTTGCGGACGATGACGAGGCGGTGATACTCTTTGACACCCTCGCCGCGGGGAGGGCGAACGGCCCGTCCAGCGCGGCAAACGGACGTCTTCTGTGGGGACATCCAAGCTGGTTCGCTCCACGTTTCGTCTCCTAGCTTAGTTACATTCCGCCACTCGATTCTGACTTCGACTGGAGGCCCGAATGCTCGCAGCCCAACGAGATCTCGCGATCGCACATCCGTTGCTGGAAAGGGTGTCCGATGCCCGCCGCAGAAGCGACGCTTTGTTCGAGATCGTCCGAGAGGACGCCATTTTTGACCGGCCGATCCCGGAACGCCACCGGATCATTTTTTATGTCGGGCATCTGGAGGCTTTCGACTGGAACCTGCTCCATCAGGTTCTAGGCTTGAAGACCTTTCATTCGGAGTTCGACCGGCTGTTCGCGTTCGGAATCGATCCAGTAGGTGGAGGATTGCCGACAGACCAGCCACGCGACTGGCCTTCGCGCGGTGCGGTCCACGACTACGTTTGCGCGATTCGCGGTGCGCTCGACAATCGACTGACGGATATCTCCGACTCACGCGAACTTACCCGCGATGGTTTCCCGCTCGACACGCTGCTGAATGTTGCGATCGAGCACAGACTGATGCATCTCGAGACTCTGGCGTACATGCTGCATCAGCTGCCGAGCGACCGCAAGGTTCCACAACGAAGTCCCAGCATTCTGTCTTCCGATCCAGTAACTCCCGAAATGATCAATGTTCCAACCGGGACGGTGACTCTCGGGCTTTCGCGCAAGAGTGGCGTGTTTGGCTGGGACAACGAATTCGAAGCATATTCGATTGATGTCCCTGCGTTTGAGATTGATCGGTACATGGTCACCAATGGCCAGTTTCTAGAATTCATGCAGGCCGGCGGATACGACGCGCGCGAATTCTGGAGCGAGGACGACTGGAAGTGGAAGTCTGCGCAGAACATCAACCATCCCGTGTTCTGGAATAAGTCTGCAAACGCCTGGCTATGCAGAACAATGTTCGACGAGATTCCGCTGCCAATGGACTGGCCGGTCTACGTCAGCCACGCAGAAGCCGCGGCGTACGCGCGATGGGCAGGCAAGACTCTCCCGAGCGAGGCGCAGTGGCAACGCGCAGCGTACGGCATTAGAAGAAGCTATCCGTGGGGCGATGAAGCTCCTAGTCCGAAGTTGGGCAATTTTGATTTCGCCAGTTGGGATCCCGCGCCCGTGAATGCTCATCCGCAAGGCCGAAGCGAATTTGGAGTTGAAGGCATGCTCGGTAACGGCTGGGAGTGGACTTCCACTGTGTTCGGGCCATTCGCGGGCTTTGAGCCGTTTCCGTTTTATCGGGGATACTCCGCAGACTTTTTCGACGGCAAGCACTTCGTCATGAAAGGGGGCTCGGCGCGCACGGCAGCGTGCATGCTGCGCTCGACATTCCGCAACTGGTTTCAGGCGCATTACCAGTACGTCTATGCGGGCTTCCGGTGCGTCAATGACTGAAAACAAGAGGAGTCTGATGATGCTTGTTCACGCGATCCCGACCAGTGTGCCGTACGAGTTTGCCTCCGATGTGCGGCAAGGGCTGACGCGTCCCTATCAGAAAGAGCTACCTTCAAAATATCTTTACGACGACGTAGGATCGGCGCTGTTTGAGGTGATCAGTCATCTGCCGCAGTATGGGCTGACGCGGGCGGACGAACGTTTGTTGCGGCGTAATGCATCGGAAATTGTGGAGCGCGTGGCCGGGCCGGTTGCCGTGGCGGAACTCGGCAGCGGCAGCGGAAGGAAGACACGTTATCTGCTGGAAGCGTTCTGCCGGCGCCAGCGTACTTCATATTATCCGGTCGAGATTTCGCACTCGGCGCTGGTCATGTGCGAGCGCGAACTGAGCGACATCGATGCTATCAGCATTGTTGGATTCGAGCGCGAATATCTGGATGGCCTGCTGGAGGTCGCCGCCTACCGCAAGCCCGGACAGCATTTGTGCGTGCTTTTCCTGGGAAGCACGATCGGAAATTTCGACCGCGCCGCAGGCGTGAAGTTCCTCTCTTCTGTGCGCGCCATTCTGCGTCCAGGTGATTCGCTTCTGTTGGGAACAGATCTCGAAAAACCAGTTTCACAGCTGATTCAGGCCTACGACGACGAACTCGGAGTCACTGCCGCCTTCAATCTGAA
>DATEJO010000235.1:0-4487 GCA_035277905.1 Candidatus Sulfotelmatobacter sp. | reverse complement strand
CCGTCTTCTTTTTCGCAGCCTTCTTTGCTTTTGGCTCTGCCTCGTGCTCTTCGACTTCCGCCGCTTTCACTTTCTTCGGCTTGGCTTCCTTTTTTGGCAGATCCGGAGCCTTGAAGCTCTGCCCGCCAAAAGCGATTTCAGCGATGCGGACTGCGGTGAAGTCCTGACGATGTCCGCGCAGCTTCTTGTACTGTTTCTTGCGCTTGTAATGGAAGACCAGGATCTTGGCGCCGCGGCCTTCTTCGACGACCTGGCCGACTACGCGAGCGTCAGGCTGGTTCCCGATCTGACCTTCTTCGCCGGAAACGGCGACCACGGGGAACTCGACCTGTCCGTCGGTTCCGTTGAGTTTCTCGACGCGAATGACGTCTCCGGGCGCAACCCGGTATTGCTTTCCACCTGCGCGGATCACCGCGTACATACGTTTGCCTCCGTCAATGTCGTTGAAAACCGGCCCGTGGGTGAAGCTCCCCTGGAGCTTCGATCGCAAAATCTAAAAATCGGGCGCACACTGGCGCTACCGCGGGCCTTGCTGATTTCTTTGCTTGCTGTGTTTTTCCGCCGCGGCGCTTTGGCAGCCGGGCAGGCGTCCCCAGAACGGGTCGGCGAGTACAGGCAAACTCAAGTATTTTATCGTGGGCTGCGGAGAACGGTCAACAGAATGGGGGTCGCTCAAATGAATACCGCAGAGTACGCGGAGGACGCAGGGGGAAGAACGAATTCAAACCTGCAACGCCTTCTGCGGTGGTCCAAGGCGTGTGGTCTTTGTGGTTTCTGATTGCTTGTGCGACAATTCCCGCCGGTTACGGAGGATTCAAATATGAAGAGATTTGTTCTTACCGTTTCATTGTGCGTGCTTGCCCTTGTGATGTGCGGATCGGCGCAAACCAGGAAGTCGGCGAAGAAGATGGCTGCCGCGCCCGCGCCGGATAAAGCGTATCTGCAGAAGATATGGGATGGGTGGTCGACGCTTGACCCTGCGAATACGGGGAAGTTCTATGCGACCGGGCCGCACGTGTTCTACGACATCGCCCCGCTGAAGTACAACAGCTGGGCTGAGTATGAGAAAGGCGTGAAGGGCGTCCTCGCCGATTACAAGAGCGCGAAGTTTACGGTGAACGATGATGCCGAGATTCACCCTCATGGAGATCTGGCGTGGGCGACGGCGACCGTGGCGTTCCAGATGGATCATAAAAACGGCAAAGTCGATATGGGCAACATGCGATGGACGGCGGTGTTCGAAAACGATGGCGGGAAGTGGATGATTGTGCATGAGCACGTGTCGGCGCCAATGCAGTGAGGCAGGGGCTAGAGACCAGGGGTCAGGGATTAGCACGGGTTCACATGAGTCGATCGGTTTTCGCTAGACCCTAGCCTCTGATCCCTCGGCCCTGTTGTTAATACGCTATCCAGAAGAAGTAGGCGGTCATGCCTGCGCCGACTACGACCACGAAATTCCGAACCCACTGTTGCGGCATCTTCATGGCGTAGTGGGCGCCGAGATATCCGCCGAGGATCGCGCCGACGATCATGACCGCGCCGTGCTTCCAGTAGACGGCGCGATTGATGATGAAGGTCACGACGGCGACTCCGTTGATGACGAATCCCATAACGCTTTTAAGCGCGTTCATGGCGTGGATGTCGGACATGCCGAGCGCGGCGAGCATGGCGAGCATGACGATGCCCATGCCGCCTCCGAAATAGCCTCCGTAAACAGCGACTGAAAATTGAAAGACTGTGGCTGCGCTCAGAGCGGCGAGGGTGGTCTCGTGCTCGATCAAGGACTTGCGTCCGCCAGCCATTTTTTTGCCGAAGGCGAAGAGCAAGGTCGCAGCCAGGGTCATCCAGGGTAAGACACGCATGAACGTGTGCGCCGAAGTATGGAGGAGAAGCATGGCGCCGGCGAAGCCTCCGATGAGGCTGGCTGTGAGGAGAGGGATCATGACGCGGCGTGGAACGTCGAGCCGCTTTCGATAGGCGCTGCCGCTGGCGGCTTGTCCGCTCCAGAGGGAGATCGTGTTGGTGGCGTTCGCGGGGATGGGGGGCACGCCACTAAAAAGCAGAGCGGGGAACGCGATGAAGCTGCCGCCTCCGGCGACGGAGTTCAGCGCGCCGCCCAAGACTCCGGCGAAGAATAAGAAGACTGCGATTGGCAGGGTCAAGAAGGTAGGTGTATCAGAAACCCGAGTGTGCGTCGACTTCTCTATTCTTGCGAGAGCATTCGTGAGGGCAGAGATCCTTCGACTGCGCGGTTGCTCCGCTTCGCTTGAGCACCCGCTTCGCTGAGGATGACAGAACGGGAATATTACTCTTGATTACTAATGTCACCGGCCTCGCTCGGGGTCTCTTGCCGAAACATCCCGGTACCTTCAGGGTTTAATCACAGTGAAGCTTGTGGGGGATTATGCGGAATCAACTTCTGGTATTCGTCAGCATTTTATTGTGCAGTGTTGCGTGGGGACAATCGCAAAAATCGTCAGATTCAGCGCCTGCTGGCGCGCAGCAGTCGATGCCTGGGATGGATATGTCCGGACACGATATATCGAACATGAAAGACATGTCGAACGGGGATAAGGGAAGTCCCGACGTGATGCACTCGATGGAAGGCCACATGGACATGGGGCCGCATATGAAAATGACGGAGTTACGCGCCGCAAAGCCCGGAGATGTGGAGCGCGCGGAAAGAGTGGTCGAAGCAGCACGGAAGGCCGCGGAGAAATATACGGACTATCACGTGGCGCTGAACGACGGATTCCATATATTTTTGCCGAACGTGCCGCAGAAGATTTATCACTTCACGAGCCGGAGCTATGCGATCGAGGCGCAGTTTCATTTCAATCCGGAGCATCCGACTTCGCTGCTGTATGAAAAGCACGGCGACGATTACAAACTTATCGGGGTGATGTATACGGCTCCGAAAAGCTATACAGAAGATCAGCTCGATGCGCGCATTCCATTGAGCATTGTGCAGTGGCACGAGCACGTGAATTTCTGCCGCGCTCCGCTGCGGAAGATGCGAGAGTCGTTCGGTCCGCATGCGAAATTTGGCGCGTTGGGATCGATCTCGACGAAAGGGGCTTGTGACGCGGAGGGCGGGACATTTCTGCCGGTTGTGTTTAATTGGATGGTACACGTGTATCCGTTCGAAAAAGATCAGGCGAGCGTGTGGTCGGTGGAGCGGCAGCACGGAGACGCGGACTGAGAGGCGATTGCGGATTTATCGCTCCGCAAAATTCATTTTGTAATTTGGTAATCGGGTAATTTGGTAATTGAAAAACCCGTCTGACACTGCTGTTGCCCCCCGACACCGAAGTAATCTGTTCATTAACGAACACATCAACAAAACATTTCTTGCGTGTTCCCGTGCTTTCGCGCATTTTTAAATATTTGCTATCCAAGAAAATCTGAGAGCGTCCAATAGGAAAGCGCTGACGGGGAACCAAACGCGCGGCGCAAACGTACTAGCTAATCGTGGGGAAAACCGGCGCTGAGGTGGCGCTGGCTGAAGTACAGAAAAGAATTTTCGCGGGGTCTGGGGATTCTCTCACGCTCGGTTTGGCGGCCCAGGTGAGAAAACCCCCAAGCGGTGCGCAGGCTTGTGGCTTGCGAGAACCCCGGCGGCAGCATTGTAGGCGATTCGTGGGGAAACACAAGTGTTTTCTCGCGCTGTCGTGAACCGGGGCCGCCCCAACCGTTTCCCGACGTTTTCTCGGGAAAGAAAAAGGAGCAGCAATGAAGTTCTCGACAGTATCAAAGAGTGTGTTGATGGGGCTGGCAATCCTGCTGGCTTCGAGCGCCTTCGCAGCAAGCAAGGCGAATCTGTCGTTATTGAATCCTACGACAGTAAATGGGACGAAGCTGAAGGCCGGCGACTACAAGCTGGAGTGGGATGGCAGCGGTCCGAATGTGGAAGTGAGCATCCTGCAGGGCAAGAAAGTTGTCGCGAAAGTGCCGGCCAAGCTGGTGGATCTGAACAAAGCTCCCGACAATAACGCGGCGGTTACGAATCGGCAGGAGGATGGATCGAGCACGCTCTCGAGCATCCGGTTCGCGGGAAAGAAGTACGCGCTGGATCTCACGCAAGCGAGCGATGCGATGCAGGCTGGATCGAGCAAGTAAAGCGTTAGCGAAAAAAGGAAAATCCCCACTTCTGGCAAAACCGGCCAGAAGTGGGGCACTCTTGAGTACTCCTCTTTACTGGTGGCCTTCCGCGGCGGCCTTTTCAAGTTCCGCGTTCAGATGCACGCTGCTCCCTGCGCTTACTTTCAACGTCCGATCCCAATCTTTGAAGCCGGGCTTCTTCACTTTGATGGTGTGGTCGCCTTCGGCAACCTGAACGTCGGACGGAGTATCTCCGACGAAACTGCCATCGAGTTCGATGTCGGCACCCGGCGGATCTGATTCCAACTGGATTTTTGCAGATGACGGGGCTGCAGTGGGAGCACCGTTTGCAGCCTGCTGCTCTTGCGAAGGCGGCTGGGACTTCG
>DATEJO010000234.1:0-5429 GCA_035277905.1 Candidatus Sulfotelmatobacter sp. | reverse complement strand
CTGATAATCTGCACCTCGCCGTTCGATTTGCCTGCGAGCCAAACCCATCCAGAGCCGAATTGCTTCGCGCCTGCGTCATTGAATTTGGTCTTGAAGTCGTTGAAGTTGCCGAACGTCTTTTGGATCACCTCAGCAATCGGGCCGCTCGGATCGCCTCCGCCTTTCGGCTTCATGATCTTCCAGAACATGGTGTGGTTGACATGGCCTCCGCCATTGTTGCGGACCGCGCCGCGGATATCCTCGGGCACCGCGTTGAGGTCGCGGATGAGATCTTCGGCGGATTTTCCGGCGAGTTCGGGATGCTTCTCGATCGCGGCGTTGAGGTTTGTCACATACGCGGCGTGATGCTTGTCGTGATGCAGAGTCATGGTCTGCTTATCGATCGTCGATTCCAGTGCGTCATAGGCATAGGGCAAAGGCGGTAGTTCGTGAGCCATTTTCATCCTCCAAACGTTTCTGATGACAGGAGACGGAGATTCGATGCAAGGTTGGAAATCATTATATCGCGCTCCGAGGCTTTCCGAGGATTGGAGATCTTACTTGCGCCCCAGGAATCGAATGCGCGAAGTAAAAGCGCGGCCCAGGCACGCGCTGAAGGTCGGAGCCGGATGATTCACCGGATCGATGACGCTATTCACGACAAACGGATTGCAGCGTCCGGTGATGTTGTCGAATCCTCCGCGCAGGGCCAAATAGTACCCGAAAAGATGAAAGCGTTTTTCGAGTTGCAGGTTCAGTGAGAAATATTCGGGGAAACGGAACGCATTGGCAGAGCCTAGCAATTGCTGCTGAGGATTCAGTTCGCTGAATGGAAATCCCGTCCGAGCCTCGAGTGAGTATGCGACCTCGAGTTGATGAACGATAGGGAGTTTGAAGAGGGGAAAGTATCCCCAGGAGAGAAAGCGGTTGGGAGTATCCCATGGATAAGGGCCGGGCTGCTGCGGGCTCAGGATCGGATTATCGACATTGAAGTCGAGCACCTGGTTCGAGTGCGCGCTCGAATGTGTATATGAGCCCATTATCGTGTACGCTTCGTGGAAGTTCCGGTGCAAGGTGATCTGGAAAGCTTTATACCGATCGTCGCGCGTGTTCTGCAGGACGAAGTCTCCGCTGGCTGCCCCATTCAGCGTGTTGTAGACGAATCCACGCGCACCCCGCCGCTCGAAGTATTCGGCCTTCAGGTAAATCGAAGCGGGAAGCTTCTTTTCGACAGCAACGCTCCAATTTACGAAACGTGGAACGTTCAGCCTGCCCGTGTCGGCAGTGAAGTTGGTGGGCACGGGACCAGTCGTGCTCACGCAGGTGGGTACACAGTTGGCATGACTGGTGTAGAAGGTATCTTCGCGCGAACCGGCGTAAGGACGTGCGACCAGAAAGATCGGTGTCTCCTCGTAGATCAGTCCGACGCCCGCGGAAAGTTTTGTGTTTCCGGAGTTGTCGAGAACATATGTTCCAGCCAGCCGCGGAGAAATTTCCGCTTGTCGAATAATCTCATCCCAATCGAGGCGCACCCCCGGCTCAATTAGCAGCCGGTCTGTGATCCCCCAGCGATCTTGAGCGTAGGCGCTGATCTCAGAGTTGTATTGGTAATGCAACGGTGCGGCCGAAAACGTCGAGTAGCGTGTGCATGGATAAGTCGAATCCTGCACGGCCGTGAGACAGAGATCGGGAGAAGTCAGCGTGTTGTTGTCGCTGAGAAACGAAATTGGCGTGCGCTCGAATTGCGCGCCGTAAGAAAGACGGTCGAGATCGACTCCGAATTTCAAGTCATGGCGTCCCAACCAATGGTGCGATGGAAGGAAAATATTCGACAGCGCCTGCCACCGGTTCGCGTGCGTTTCCGCGGCCAGAAAGTAATTCCCCCCGGCCGTGTCGATGTTCACGAAATACGGCAGTGACCCGTAGGGAGTGAGCTGGAGATTGTACTGATCAAACGCAATTCCAGACTCGAGCAGTTCTCCTCCGCTGAAATAGTGCTGGTCCTTAACGCTGGCTACGTACGCGGTTTCAACATCCTTGGGATTCGCCAGTTGGGGGCTCTGCGGCGAAAGATACGCGTACTGGTCATGAAGATAATTCACCAGAAAACTGGTCGTCAGAATATTCCCGTTCGTGAGATTGCTCTGGATCTTCGTGAGATTGTCGAGCCGAAGCGTGTGGTCGTTGTCGCGGCCGACGGGTAGTTCGGTAAAGATCAGGTTGTCGTATTCGCCGTCGAACGCGTTATAGAACCAGACTTTTCCCTTCTCAATCGGTCCGGAAAAAGTGAAGCGCGGCAGGAATTGATCGAATCGCCATCCATGCTTGTTTTGCACGGACGGTATAAAGTCCGTCGCCCAGAAACGAAAATGATCATCCCCGATGCCGGTGTTGAGCTTAAGTACACCGCCGGATCCCTTGCCAAATTCCGCGGGTTCGCGCGAAGGTTCGACTTGAATGGACCGAAAAGCATCCGTGCTGACGCGGACCAACAGTTGGCCATTAGCCGGCTGCGACACATTGAATCCGTCGAGCAGGGTGACCGTTTGATATGTCTCGGCCCCGGCCACATGAGGCTGCCCGGCCTGGTCCTGTACGACGCCCGGAATGAAGTTCAGCACGTTGCGGTAATCGGTAGTGTTGGGATAAACGATGTCGATGACGTCGAGACCACTAATCGTCTCCTGCGACGCAATCTGCGAAGCATCGATCGCTGGAGGAGATTCATGCACATTCACTGTCTCGCGCACTTCCTGCTCGTGCGAGATCGCGACCTCGATATTGGAGCCGCTCGTGATCTGCACATGCGGCTGGTTCAGCGCGTAGAAGCCCTCCTTCTCGACGCGAATCTCATATTCTCCGGACGCCAGCGATGGAAATTGGCAGCGTCCGTTGAAATCGGTCTGGCAATGGATCGCAGGCTGCGTGCCAGACTGCAAGCTGACGCGCGCTGCTGAGACAGCGACTCCATTTTCATCGACAACAGTGATGGTGGGCGCAGGAACGGACTGCGCAGCGGCGGTGCAGACCACGACGAGAGTAAGCAGGAGCACGCGCATTCCGTTGCAAATATTTTATAGCTCGGATGCGGAGGCCGATGAATTGGTTTTTGCCAAACTCGCTCCGAGCATTGTGCAAGATATAATGGCGCTCACTCATCGCCGAGAATCTTAAGACCCATGAAAGCAGCGGTACTCCACGAGATCGGAAAACCTCCCCGGTTTGAATTCTTTCCAGATCCCGTCGCACAAGCCAACGAAGTGACCGTGCAGGTGCGAGCCGCCGCGCTCAAGCCTGTCGACAAGCAGATGGCAAACGGGTCGCACTACAGTGCGTTTCGCGAATTCCCAGTTGTATGCGGTGTCGATGGAGTGGGCGTCCTGGAGAATGGCAGCAGGGTATTTTTTGCCCAGCCCCGGCCACCCTATGGCGCGATGGCGGAACGAGCGGTCGTGGTCAAACCCCGATGCTTTCCGCTTCCCGATACGGTGGACGACGTCACCGCGGCGGCAGTGTTCAATCCAGGCCTGTCCGCCTGGGGGGCCCTGAAGTGGCGCGCGGAATTGACCTCGGGCCAGAGCGTTTTGATTCTCGGAGCGACCGGGGTCACGGGAAAGGTCGCGATCCAGATGGCGAAGCTTCTCGGTGCCAGACGAATCGTTGCCGCCGGACGAAACGAAAAAATCCTCGCTACGCTCCCCAGTCTCGGTGCGGATGAGACGATAAAAATCGGAGAGTCGATGGAGGATCTGAAACGCGATTTTGAGCGTGTGACCAAAGAGAGCGGCTTCGATGTGATCATCGATTATCTCTGGGGGCCGCCCGCCGAGGTGCTGCTCTCGGCAGGCGGCAGAGAAGATTTCAGCGCAGGCACGTCAAGAGTGCGTTGGGTCGAAGTGGGCGAGAGCGCCGGTGCGAAGATTTCGCTGCCCGCGGCGGCGTTGCGCAGTTCGAGGCTTGAGATACTGGGTGCGGGAAGTGGCAACGCTCCAACATCTCCCGAGTTGTGGATTGATGCGATTCAGACGTTGCTAGCAAACGTCGCGAGCGGCACAATTCGGATCGACACAGAAAAAGTCCCGCTCGCGGAGGTCGAAGAAGCTTGGAACCGGAAATGTCCTGGAAAAAGATTGGTGCTGGTTCCCTAGTCACGGCAACGTGAACGCAACCAGTGCATCTCCTATTGTTTCTTCTGAAATCTTGTCGTGCCCGCCCGCCGCGATCACCACATACTGCTTGCCTTTGTATCGGAAGGTCATCGGAGTGGCATGTCCGCTATTTGGCAATGGACCTTTCCACAGTTCCTTGCCGTTTTCGGTATCGAATGCGCGCAAGTAATGGTCGAAGGTTCCGGCGGTGAAGACCAAGCCACTCGCGGTGACGATGGGTCCACCAAGACTGAAGGCGCCGGGGGGAATGGGAGGCTGCTTGTGGCCGAAATCTTGCATGGAGCCGAGAGGCACTTTCCACAGGATCTTGCCGTTCGTCATGTTGACCGCGACCAGCGATCCCCAAGGCGGAGCAACGCAGGGCATATCCGATGGAGATTGGATAAAGCGCCTGAACAATCCATAGGGTGCGCCCGTTTGCGGCGAGTACTCGCCTTGTTCTGTACGGAATTCGTCTTTCCAGAAATCGGACCGCGGAATCAGTCTTATTTTTGTCGGAAGATTGTTGGTGTTCGTGATGAGCAGGTTGCGCTGTGGATCGAAAGCGTAACCGCTCCAGTTCATTCCCCCCAACACACCTGGGGTTTCGATCGTACCTTGCAAGCTAGGTGGAGTAAATATGCCGTCGTGCCTGAGACCACCGATCTCTTTACGACACCATTCGAGATCCGCGGGAGTCGGCCCCCATGCGTCATCGACCGAAATCTTCTGCACCGCAAGCGGAGGCGGTGACACAGGGAAGGGTTGAGTAGGGGATACTATCTCGCCCGGTATATCGCTGGGCGGAACCGGACGCTCTTGCACGTCGAACACAGGCTTTCCGGTATCGCGATTCAGGACGAAGAGATTGCCGGTTTTATTTCCCTGAATCACGACCGGTATTCTTTCCTTGCCGCGTTGCAGAGTGGCAAGCAGGGGAGCAGCGGCCGAGTCATAATCCCAAAGATCGTGATGGACAAGTTGGAACCCCCACGCTATTTTGCCTGATTTCGCGTGCAGGGCCACTACCGAGTTGGCCCACTTGTCGTCGCCGGGCCGCAGTCCTCCGTAGTAGTCGGGGCTCGCGCTTCCTGTGGGAACGAAGACCAGGTCCCGCTCGGGATCCACGGTCATGATCGACCAGGCATTGGCTGCGCCAACCTGGTGCTCGGGTGCTTTTCCGTTGGCGGCGGTCTGCGTTAGAGGAATGGGATTCCAACTCCAGCGCAACCTCCCCGTCCGTGCATCGAATGCACGAACCACTCCCGAAGGCATGGCAGCGCGTGCGTTGTCGTCAATTGC
>DATEJO010000233.1:0-2313 GCA_035277905.1 Candidatus Sulfotelmatobacter sp. | reverse complement strand
GATCGCGTAATTCCACGTTGACATCCGCGTGAAGTGGCGGATGATTTCGATCTCGCTGACTTCGGGCATGTTGCCCAGATCTTTTCTCTCGACTGAACCGAGCAGCTTCGAAGTGTCGACTTCCGGCACGTCAAGCGGCGGTAACTTCCACGCAGCTTTACCCGCTGAGGACTTTTCGAAGATAAGTCCTTCGTTCTGATTGACGTGAGTGGTAGCCTTTCGAATCGTGTCTTTCATAGCTTGTTAAATTCTGCTTCGATGAATTCCGGAGGCCGCTCTGCAGTCCACCCTTCCCAAAATACGATGCGATGCGTCATCTCATCTTCCACCAAGTCCAAGGTCGGAAGAGGCTCCGGTCAGGACTCAATGACGATCCGTCACCGTCACAGGTGGGGCAGACTCCTGTTCCCAGGCAATGCCGACACTTCGGTTCATCTTCATTCAAGTGCGCGTTCGTGCCGGTTCCGAAGCATTCCTTGCATTTTCCGCTCCCCCCACAGTCGGCGCATCGATATCGCATCGCCTCATTCTTGGCGCAAGCTCACCGCGCCATCTCCTCCACTTCCTCTTTTGCAGACCGAACTGATCGCTCACTTTCGGCAATAAAGCCTACGGCGGTATCGATGGCGCTGCGCGTCGTCATTTCGGTGCAGCACCAAAGCGCCGAATTGCCGAGCTCGGGATAGAACTTCTTCAGCGGAAGTCCCCCCACAATTTTATGGCCTAACAAGCGTCCGTTAATCGCGTAAGGATCTTCGCTGGTCTCAACCACAAATTCATTGAACCGCGCCGCCCCGGCGAAAAGCACTTTCCCATGCTTGGCAAACTGGCTCGCAGCATAAGCAGTCTTCGCCAGGTTCTGTTTCGCGAGCTCCTTCAATCCGACCTTCCCGTAGACGGTCATAAATATATTGACCATCAAAGCGACCAGCGCCTGATTAGTACAAATGTTCGACGTCGCTTTCTCCCGTCGGATGTGCTGTTCACGCGTAGCGAGCGTGAGAACGAATCCGCGCTTTCCATCTTTGTCTACAGTCTGGCCGACAAGGCGACCAGGCATCTGGCGGACGTACTTTTCGCGCGTGGCGATGACTCCACAGTATGGGCCACCGAAGCCGAGGGGTACTCCGAAAGACTGCGCTTCCATCGCAATGATGTCGGCTTTGCGCGGCGGCTCGACGATCCCGAGCGAAACTGCTTCCGCGATCGAGACAACCAACATCGCACCGTTCTTGTGGGCGATCTCAGCGATGGCCTCGACGTCTTCAATCGAGCCAAAGAAGTTCGGAGATTGGACAAGAACACAGGCCGTCTCTGGAGTGATCGACTGCTCGAGTTCCTTGAGATTAATGCGGCCCTCGTCGCTGAATCCGACCGTCGAGAGCGGCATGCCCTGATGTGTAGCATAAGTCGCGAGCACCTCGCGATACTCGGGATGCAGGTTGCGCGCAACGACAACTGAACGGCGTCCGGTCAGACGCACGGCCATCATTACGGCTTCCGCTGCACCCGTCGAACCGTCATACATGGAGGCGTTCGCGACTTCCATCCCGGTGAGTTCGCAGATCATCGTCTGGAACTCGAAAATCGACTGCAGCGTGCCCTGCGAGATCTCGGCCTGATAAGGCGTGTAGGCCGTCAGAAATTCACCGCGCGAAATCAGGCTGTCGATGATGACTGGCCGGTAGTGAAAGTAGGCGCCCGCACCAAGAAAGCTGGTATATCCGTCGCCATTTTCGCGAGAGCGCTGGCGGAAGAAATCGACGATCTCCGACTCGGCCATCTGCCGCGGGATATTGAGGTCGCGGTTCAGTCGGTACTCGGCCGGAATGGGTGCAAACAGGTCATCAATCGACCGCAGGCCGATGGCTTTCAGCATGGCTTCGCGGTCAGCAGGAGATTTGGGCAAATATCGCATAGAAAGTTATATAGATGTATGAGAACGCAATTCGGATTTTGGGGGAGACAAGAGCACTAGAAAAGTACGATTGCCGATTGCCAATTGCTGAAAATGGACGCCGCTTGCACCCTCAGATTCAATCGGCGGTCGAAAATTGGCATTCGGCATTCTCAATGTCCTGCTTCTTCCGCGACAAATTTCTCGTAGTCTGCAGCCGAAAGCAATTTGTCCAGTTCGCCTGAGTTCTTCAGCGTCATCTTCAGCATCCAGGAGCCGTGGGCATCCTTATTTACCTTCTCCGGAGAAGTCGCCAGATCCGCGTTGACTTCCGTCACCGTGCCCGAAGCCGGGGCGAAAAGGTCGGATACAGCCTTCACTGATTCAACTGTCCCGAATGTCTTTCCAGCGGTTAA
>DATEJO010000232.1:0-10156 GCA_035277905.1 Candidatus Sulfotelmatobacter sp. | reverse complement strand
GGAAAAGTTGAGATCGCCAGCGACATCCCAGAAAATGTTGTTCTCACTGCAGTCGAAGAATTGCGCCGCCTCTCGCGTGGCGGCTGGGTCTGGAAAAAGAAATAGCAGAGGGATACCGATATGCCAGAAACCGCAGAGCAGTACATCGGAAGAATTCTTGGATACGTCGAAGGTCAGGACGCGGTCAAACTGCAGCGCGCCACCGCCGGCAGACTCAAGAAACTGATGCAGGGCCTGACTCCGAAGCAGCTGAAATGGCGTCCCGAGCCGGCGAAGTGGTCGATCGCCGAAATTGTGGCTCATCTTGCCGACACTGAAGTCGTCGCGAGTTGGCGCATGCGGTCGGTCATCGGCGAGAATGGCATCACGATTCAGCCCTTCGATCAGGACGCCTGGGCCTCGGCCTTCAAGTACCGCGATCGCGATGCCAAGCGCTCGCTCGAAACGTTCCGCGTGCTCCGGGAAAATAACCTTGCCATGCTGAAAGAAATCTCGAAAGAAACCTGGGACAACTACGGCATGCATCTCGAGCGCGGCAAGGAATCGATCGCGCATCTCACCCGCATGTTTGCCGGCCACGATACAAATCACGTCCTGCAGGTCGAGCGCATCGTCACTCAACTGAAGAGCGCGAAATCGAAAGCGAAGAAGAAGCGCTAGACTCCGGAATTTCTTGCCTGAAATTGCCAAGCCGACCGTCATTGGAGCCTCGCCCGAAGGCGCGTCCGACAAGGCTTCTGCCGCGCGCGCCGTGCGCGAGATGTTCACCTCGATCGCGCCGCGCTACGACCTGCTCAATCATGTTCTTTCCCTGAACGTCGACCGCATGTGGTGGCGCCGCACCGCCCGCCGCTTCCGCCACATTCTCGTGCGTCCGGATGCCCGCGCTCTCGATCTCTGTTGCGGCACGGGGGACATGACCTTAGCCCTCCGCCGGGCAGGGAAGTGCGTTCCGCAGATCTTTGGGGCCGACTTCTCCCATGCTATGCTGCAGCGTGCGTCGGCAAAATCTTCGAGACTCGATCGCAGCCGGCGCATTCCGTCCTGGATCGAAGCTGACGCGCTGAACCTGCCGTTTCCCAGCGGCCACTTCGATCTAGTCACGTCCGCATTCGGATTTCGCAATCTCGCCGATTACGACGCCGGCTTGCGCGAAATCGCACGCGTGCTTCGCCCCGGGGGTGAATGCGGCATTCTGGACTTTGGCGAGCCGAAGGGAATTCTAGGCGCGCTCTATCGGATGTATTTCAAGCAGGTATTGCCTCGAGTCGGCACTGTGATCTCCGGAGTCCGCGGTCCGTACGCATATCTGCCCGCGTCGGTCGAGCGTTTCCCCGCACCCGAAGAAATGTTGGGCCGCATGAGAAATGCCGGCTTCTCCGATGTGAGTTGGACGCCTTATACGTTCGGCATCGCCGGCCTGTACTGGGGAAAGAAGTCACAATAGCTCGGGTTCGGATCCTGTTCGGAATATTTGATGTCATATCTCTCAGACGACAATCGATGTAATATTCCAGAGCGCTTCGGGGGTTTGTATGCGCTCATTATCCATTGGAATTCTTCTAACATGCCTTGTACTACCTGTTCTCGCGCAAAACTCTCCTCAGGGTCCATCCGATAAGAAGGCCCAGAAAAGCTATCAACAGGCGCTAGAGCATTTACAGAAGCGCGAGCCCCAACTGGCTCTCTGGTATTTTCGCGACGCGGACAAACTCGATCACGGCCGATGCTTGTCTTGCCAGGAGCAAATGGTCCAGATCGGTCTTGCCAACCACGATTGGAAAGCGGTCCAGGATGGTGCGTCGGGAATGGCCGGACTGGTCTCGGATCCAAAGCAGCAAGCGGTTGCGCATCATTACATCGGGCTTGCCTGATGAATCAGGGACTTCAGAGTCACCAGAACGATTTGGTCGCACGCGCTCACGACGAATTTGTGAAAGCACTTGCGCTTCAGGCTTATCCCGATTCGCTCTTCGAAGATGGCAAGGCACTCGCGCAATTGCACAAGGACGATGAGGGGAAGGCACAATACCAGAAATACGTTGCGCTAAGTCGAGGAGACGATTTCAACAAATGGAGGGCCCAGCAGTTCATTGCAAATCCTGAGCTTGCCCGCAGTAACCTGGTGCCGAACTTCGGCGCTCTCACAGCTGACGGCCACCTCGTAAGTCCGCGAACTCTCGCCGGGAAGGTTGTCTTGGTATATTTCTGGTCGATGTCCTGCGACGTG
Source organism: Candidatus Sulfotelmatobacter sp. (assembly GCA_035277905.1). Lineage (GTDB taxonomy): Bacteria > Acidobacteriota > Terriglobia > Terriglobales > Acidobacteriaceae > Sulfotelmatobacter. The sequence continues at coordinate 7,926 of DATEJO010000232.1, read as the reverse complement.
TGTCTCCGCGCATTGCCGCGCTTGCGGGCTCTCGAAAAGAAATTCCAGAACCAACCGTTCGCCATTCTAAATGTCAGTATCGATTACGATAACGCGGCGTGGCGATCATTTCTTCAGAAGAACGACGTTCCAGGTCTGCAATGTGAGGACGGCTTCAATGGGCAGCTTGCGCGGGCATTCGGTGTTGGCGTCCAATTCCAATCGAACGTCGAGCAACCAACGGGAAATACATGGGTCTCCTCCCACGGGTTGAAAGAAGACATCCCGAAGGCCTTCACCGTCGATCCCGATGGCGTATTGCAAACAGAGAAACTGAATGATTCGCTGGATGGCAGACTGCAGGAACTCATCTCACGCGCAGGACATTCGGCCAAGTGATAAGGCCAGCCGTCGATCCCGAATTTCTTTTGAACCAGCTAATGGCGACACTGCAGCGTCGCTCTACGCCGACTGTCCCGCCGCGATCGGCTTGAAGCTTTCCGCAAACGCGTCCGCAATGCTGTAGCGGATGACGTGATCGTATTCTGGCCCGAGGAACCGGCGCAGACGGTCCGTGTTCATGATGTACTGACCGCTCATATACGGCACGGCCTGCGGAGGAATGGCAGAAATCTTCTGCTTCCACAGCAGCGTCAGGATCTGCCGCATCGCCCACTTGCCCGGCACGCGGATCAGCTTGGCATTCGCCATCTGGATGCAACGGGCGAATGTCAACGGCTCTCCGCGACCCGCGACGTTCAGCACGGTCAACCGTTGAGGCTCGGGTTCGCGCTGAAGGATGTGGTGAATTAGTCGCGCCATGTCGTCGACGTGAATGAACTGGATCTTATTGTCCAGATATTTCTGCCCGCGCGGCAGCATGCACGGCAGCCGTCTTCCGGCGTCCCGCCATTTTTTCGCCCGCTCGCTCTTTCCATTGGGCGTGCCGCGGAAGGCTCCCATCAGGTAGTTCTCGACGCTGGCTCCGGCAAAAATATGTGGACGCAGAATATACACGCTGCATCCCCGCAACGCAGCACAGCGTTGCTGCACAACTTCATCGGATTCTTTTTTGTGAATGGCGTAAGGCAGCGTATGCGCCGCCAAGGGCGATTCTTCCGTCGCGGCCTCCGGGAAATCCGGGCCATACGCCGAAACACTGCTGGGAAAGATGAATTGCTTCACCCCATCATCTGTGGTGCGATTGGCCTCGGTGACGGCTTCCATCACGCGCGCCGTTCCGGCCACGTTGATCTGCCACATGCGGTCGACATCCAGCACGCCGGTCCGCACCGGATCGATCACAAATGCCAGATGCACCACCGCATACGCGTGCGTATCGCGCAGCAGTTCGTAAAAAGTTCGGGTGGACGACTCCTGCCCCAGATCCAGACTCTCGAATTGCATCTCGGTTTCGGTGCGCGGCGGAGCGACGTCCACCCCAATCACTGAATACCGCGAAAGCAGGGGCAACAGCCTGGATCCCAGGTTTCCTGAAATTCCGGTTACGACGACAACGGGTTTCGCCATCAGTTCGGTTTTGCTGCCGGAGGCGGCGTCTGCGGCTGCGAGGAACGAGCCGGAGGCATGCCGGGCCTTGGGCGCGGCATATGCGGCGGCGGTAGCGGGCCCGCTCCACCCGGGCCAAAATACGCCTCGTTCGTTTCGGTCTTGAACGAGTTGTTGACATTCTCCATCATGTCGCGCATGCGATCGTTCTGCAGTTTGCTGTGGATCTCGTTTTTCGCCTGATCGAACGGCATCTCGTTCTTGCTGACGATCTTGTAAATGTAGTGGCCGCCAGCGTCGCTGATCACCTGCGACACCTCGCCGGGCTTCAGATCGAAGACCGAAGCGTGCGTCGGAGGCAAACCCGTGCGGCGCAGATTCGGCAGATTCACGGTCGGCGACTCAATCTTCATCCCAGCCGCCTCGAACGCCTCTTTCTGCAGCTTGGTGAAGTCCTCCCCCTTCGCCGCGCGATCCCGCAGGTCTTCGGCCAGCTTGGTCATCGACTGCTCGTTTTCCTCGGCCTTCGCCTTCTCGGCGGCTTCTTTGGCCTTCTTCTCGTCGTCGGTCATCTTCTGATCTTTGTCTTTGTCCTCGTCCTCCGCTTTCACCTCGTTGTCGTTTTGCTTGGTGCGAGGCACAAAGAGCCGTTCGACCGTGTATTGTTCGTATGCTTCAGGATTTTGCTTGTAATACGCCTCGATCTCTGCGGGCGGAACGTCGGCAGCTTCCTTCTGAATCTTCCGCTGCAGATCGTTCGCCAGCACCTGCATCTTCACGAATTTCAGCGTTTCCGCGTACTGCGGAGTCTTGTCGATTCCTTGCTTCTTTGCTGCATCGGACATCGCGATCATCCGCGGCAGCAGTCCGGCCAGCTGGCGCTTCAGTTGAGGAGTCACATTGGGCGCGAGTGCATCGGCGAGCTTCTCGAACTGCGCTTTGGTGATGACGGTCTTGCAGTCCGCTGCCGGAGTTTTCTCGGCGCTTGCCTTGGTCGCCGTCTTCGCCGCGGTCCCTTTGGTTGCCGCTGCCTGCGTCTGTGCCGGACAGACCCCGATGATCGTGATAACGGCTGCCGTGGGCGGCACTGACGCAGCAGTATCTGGAGTAGTCGGCTGTGCCGATGGAGGCTCGCTCGGCGCGGCCTGGCCCCAAGCCAGCGTCCCCAACAAAACACACAGCAGCCAACTCTTGCGCATATTACTTCTCCTCCAGGATTGGTCGATAGGGAAATTGAAAATACTTAGCAGGAAATCCTAGCACAAACCGACGGCTTTGCCCGTGGGACGCGGGACCTCTGTGTCCCGGATCACAGAAAACAGATTTCTAACCACGGAGACGCGGAATCACGGAGATTGCAAGAAATAAGAATGCAGCCTGTATCTCCGTTTCTCCCGTGACTCCGTGGTGAATGTTCGAGGGTCGCGCATGCTCCATTCCCTTGTCGCCTTCGCCTTGCACCAGCGATAATGCGTCCATGGCTGGGGCGGTCACATCGGCGGAATTGATGCGCGCGGAAAAGCGGACCGCGGCGGGGAATTCCGTTATTGCAGCCCTGGTCATCACCGGACTTAAAATCGCCGTTGGCGTGACCACAGGCAGCCTCGGAATTCTCTCGGAAGCGGCGCATTCCGGCCTCGATCTCATCGCTTCTCTGCTTACGTTTTTCTCGGTGCGGGTCTCCGACAAGCCCGCCGACGCCGACCATCAATACGGGCATGGCAAGGTCGAAAATTTTTCCGCCTTCGTCGAAACGGGCCTCCTGCTCCTGACCTGTGCCTGGATCATCTACGAGGCCATCGACCGCCTTTTTTTCCGCAGCATCGAGATCGAACCGTCAATCGCCGCCTTTGCGGTGATGCTCTTCTCGATGGTCGTCGACTGGTGGCGATCCCGCGCTCTCGGACGCATTGCGACCAAGTACGACAGTCAGGCTCTCGAGGCCGACGCTCTGCATTTCTCCACCGACATCTGGTCCGCAGGAGTGGTGGTGCTCGGCCTGCTTCTGGTACTTCTCGGACGCAGCTTTCACGTCGCATGGCTGCGCGATTCCGACCCAGTAGCAGCTTTGTTCGTCGCCGGAGTAGTCGTCTCCGTCAGCTGGCGTCTTGCTCGGCGCACCATTGATGCGCTGCTCGATGCCGCCCCGCCCGGAGTCCGTTCGCAGATCTACGATGCCGTCTCACGCCTCGACGGTGTTCTCGAAGTCGACCGCGTCCGCATCCGCCGTGCCGGCAACCGCTACTTCGCCGATCTCGCGGTGGGCCTTGCCCGCACGGTGACCTTTCAGCGTTCCGGACAACTCGTCACCGCCGTGGAGGATTCGGTTCGCCGCATCCTTCCCGATGCCGATGTCACCGTGCAGCCGCTGCCGCGCGCGCAACTCACCGAAAACATTTTTGACCGCATCCGCGGTGTTGCCACGCACCGCAATCTCAACGTCCACGACGTCAGCGTGCAGGATCTGGACGGACGCATTCACGTCGAGCAGCACGTCGAACTTGACGAGCGCATGAGCCTGAAGGATGCCCACGATCAGGTGACGGAGCTTGAGGCCGAGATGCGCCGCGACGTACCCGAGATTTCCGACATCCTCACGCACATCGAAAGCGAGCCAGCTACGATCGAAAAGCCCGAAGAGATAGTAGGCAACGCCGAACTCGAGCACCGGCTGCGAACTGTCGCCACGCAGTTTCCGGAGATTCTCGACGTGCACGATTTCATCTTCAAGCGCGTCCGGGGACGGATTTATCTATCCTGTCACTGCACGCTCTCCGATGATCTTTCTCTTGCCCGCGTGCACGAAATTCAGACCGAACTCGAAATTCGCTTCAAGCAGGATGCGCCGGAATTATTCCGGGTACTGATCCATCCCGAACCGAGTACCGATAATCGGCGTTGATTATGATATCTGTCACAGACAGGCACAGGGTGAATTGTTGATTGTTGATTTTTGATTGTTGAATGAAACCCACCGAACATCCCGCCGCTGACCTTAAGACGCGAACCAAGACTTTTGCCTTACGAGTCCTGAAAGTTGTCCGCTCGCTGCCAGCCTGCACCGAAGGCCGCTTGATCGGACACCAGTTACTTCGATCGGGAACGTCAGTTGCTGCGAACTACCGGGCTGTCTGCCGCGCCCGCTCGCGACCTGAATTCCTGTCCAAGTTATCAATCGTCATCGAAGAAGCCGATGAAACCAGCTTCTGGCTTGAGTTTCTCGTCGATGCAGGCCTGGTACCGGAGGCGAAATTAAGACCTCTGTGTGATGAAGCCAATCAGCTGGTGGCAATCTTCAACGCATCGAGCACAACGGCCAAAAAAGGTTGTCAGTCCACCGCTAACAATCAACAATCAAAAATCCCAAAAACAGCGTCGTGATTTTTTCGATGCTGCATGCGAAGGTTTTTCATTCAACAATCAAAAATCAACAATCAACAATTGCCAGGAGAAATTGATGATCTCCGCAAAAGCTCTCTGGACCGACAACGAACGTTACACGGGCGAGGCGACTTCCCGTCACGCCATTGTCATGGACACGGCGAAAGAAAAGACGGCCAACACTCCCATGGAGTTGGTTCTGATCGCTCTTTGCGGATGCACCGCATCCGACGTCGTTGGCATTCTGCGCAAGAAGCGCGAGCCGTTCACCAGTCTTGAAGTCAGCGCCGAAGGCGACCGTGCCGAGGGATACCCCGCGGTCTACACTGAAATCAGGCTAAAGTATCGCGTTGGCGGCAAGGTCGCGCGCAAAGCGATGGAAGATGCCGTCCACCTGTCGAAAGAGAAATACTGTTCTGTCTCGGCCATGCTGCAGAAATCAGCGAAGATTCACTTCGAAATTGAGTATCTTGACGGGAATCCATCGTAAGATTGTCGTCATCGATATCAGTATGAACGCAACCCGCGTGGTGCTGTTCACTCAACCCGGCTGCCTCTCCTGCGAGTTGATGCGGATTTTTCTGGAAGCCCGCGAAATTACCTTCGAAGAGCGCAATATCATCGCCGATCCCGACGCCCGCCGCGCCATGACCGAAGACTACGATAGCGACGAGACGCCGACCCTGGTCGTCTTTGTCGGCAGCGAGCCCGAAGTGATTACCGGATTTGATCCCGTCCGCCTTGACCAGTACCTCGATCCGGCCCCATCATCGGATTCGGTAACCGAATCCTGAACTCTCTAAAATCCAATCGAACTCACCCGCTGCGGGGATACGTCTTCATCGCGTCGGCCACTTTCCTGTGGGGAGTCTCTGCTTCGCTCGGCCGTGCCGTCTTCACCGGGAAACTCGCACTCGCGGGAGAATCGCTCCATCCGATCGAGCCACTGATTCTTTCGCAAACTCGAACATCTTTTTCGCTGATTGTGCTCGTGCCGCTTCTCGTCGGCCGCCGCGGATGGCAGCGCATTCAACTGCCTTCGCGCGATCTCATCCAATGCCTCGTGCTCGGCATGCTGGGCGTGGCCGCGTCGAATTATTTCTATTACGTCGCGATTCAGCGGACAAGCGTCGCCATCGCCATCATCCTGCAATACACCGCGCCGGTCTGGGTGCTGCTCTACGTGGTAGCGCGCCGCCAGCAGAAACTCACGCTCCAGAGAGTCGCCGCCGTCGCGGTCGCGATCGCGGGCATCGCCCTCACCATCGGCTTCGTCGGTGGGAACTCATCTCCTCTGCGGATTGATACCTATGGCTTGATCGCCGCCATGTTGGCGTCATTCTCCTTCGCCTTCTACAACGTTGGCGGACACCGCATTCTCGCCCGCCACGACCGCTGGCGCGTTCTGACCTGGACGCTTGTCTCCGCCTCGGTGTTCTGGCTCGTCCTCAATCCGCCGTGGAAGGTCGCTGCTGCGCATTACACGCTGGCGCAGTGGATGTTTCTCTTCGTCTTCTCGATGATCTCGGTCCTGGGATCGTTCTCGCTCTACTTCCTCGGCCTGCAGTATCTCGAGCCCACGCGCGCCATCATCGCCAGCTGCCTCGAACCGGTCTTCTCGATTCTGCTCGCGGCTCTGCTTCTGGGCGAAGGAGTCCACCCGATTCAAACCTTAGGAATTGTGCTGGTGCTTTCGGCGATCGTGATAGTGCAGTTGCCGGGAAGGGAATCGGCGGAGGAAGAGCAAGTGGTGGTCGACCCGATCGAGTGAGTTCCCGCGCACTGGCACTGTCAGTTTGCGAGGTCTACTTCACGGCCTCAACATACAAACTTTCTTTCCGGCGGACTTCCAAGTCCAATTGCGCAATCTCGGGAATTCCGCTCACACCAAATCTCGAAATCTCGGTACGTTGAAATCCTGCCTGCCGCAGCAAATCTACCAAAGCCTTTCCGTCAAACATCTGCGCATGATTCGACCCGGGATGAATCATGTCATGCACGGAATGGTTCAGACTCAGGCGCGAAATCATCGTTTGCGCCGCCTTGGGCGTCGCATCCGCCATGTAATCCTGAATAATCCTCTCCAGATCGGGGACGACGACGCGCATGATGCCTTGCGGCACCAGCACACGGTAACAATCTTTCGCGATTGCCAGCGATTCAGCGTAAGTGAAGTGTTCAAATGTATGCGAAGAATAGATGTACTGCACGCTGCAGTCGGCGAAACGAAGTCCCCGGCGAACGTCGTAGCGCCGCACGTCACGCGGCCATGCCGGAGTCTTCAGCAGCCCCCGGACCACGGGGATTCGAGACAGAGAAATGGTCGGCGAATTATCGAGGTTATGCCATCCCGGAATTCCAGAAAGGCCACATCCAATGTTGATCTTAACGAAAGAAGAGTCGAGTTTTTCGGAAACCATGGGTCTGCGGATCAAAGCTCTGCGAATCGTAGCACGCCAAGACCTTTCTTGCGCGCAACTCACTCGAGTTTCTTCCCCTTCGTCTCCGGCAACTGCGTGGTCATCAGCGCGGCCAGCAGATATCCCGCCGCGCAAAGATAAAAAGCCCACGCCAACCCCTTCGCTTCTCCGACCCTCCCTATCACCAGCGGAGCCAGCGAGCTCAGAGCACGCGCCCCGTTATAAGTGAAGCCCAGGGCCTGCGCCCGTACCGCCGTCGGAAAGATCTCGCTGCCCATGATCCCCGATCCCGAAAAAATTCCCGTACCAAAGAACGCCACCGCGGCTCCAAGGACAAGGAGCGCGCTTTGCGATCGTGCCGCGGCATAGACCGGAATCAGTACCGCCGCTGCGACCGTGTAAACAAATACGGCCCGGCGCCGTCCCATTCGATCCGCCACCCACCCGAAGCTCACGTACCCCGGAAACATCCCCAACAGGTTCAACACGACCATCAGTTCAGTCATGCCCATCACGCCAAAGCCGCGCCCACCCTGCGAGACAGGAAGAGACAGATACGGCGGGATCCATGTAAATAACCCCCACCACGCAAACAATCCGAACAAATTAAACAGCAGCAAAGCGGCCGTGTACCGCA
>DATEJO010000231.1:0-22319 GCA_035277905.1 Candidatus Sulfotelmatobacter sp. | reverse complement strand
GGATGGGCCTTTAGCAGAAGGTTGTGAGCCGGTGCGTTTGATTTCCATTGCGATTCGCCACGCCTAGCGGCCCGTCATTTTGGCCAGACGCTCGGGGTACCGCGCGCCTTGCACGGTGATCTTGGACGCAGCGGCATCGATGTCGCGCAGGTCCGCGGGCGTTAGCTCGATACCGGCGGCGCCGAGATTTTCATCCAGGCGATGCAGCTTGGTCGTGCCGGGGATGGGAACGATCCACGGTTTCTGCGCGAGCACCCAGGCGAGGGCGATCTGCGCATTCGTCGCTTTCTTCTGTTGCGCAAACTTGCCGATGACATCAACCAGGGCGTGATTCGCTTTGCGGTTCTCTTCCGAGAAGCGAGGTACGATGTTGCGGAAGTCATTCTTGTCGAACTTCGTGTCCGGATTGATCGCGCCCGTGAGGAAGCCCTTGCCGAGCGGGCTGAAGGGGACAAATCCGATGCCGAGTTCTTCGAGCGCGGGAATGATTTCGGCCTCGGGCTCTCTCCACCAGAGCGAGTATTCGCTCTGCAGCGCTGTGACCGGCTGAACCGTGTGGGCGCGGCGGATCGTCTTCACGCCGGCTTCAGAAAGTCCGAAGTGCTTGACCTTGCCTTGTTGGATCAGGTCCTTCACGGCTCCGGCAACATCCTCGATCGGAACGTTGGGGTCGACGCGGTGCTGGTAGAACAGATCGATCCTGTCAGTCCTGAGGCGCTTGAGCGAGGCGTCGGCGACTTGCTTGATATGTTCGGGACGGCTGTCTACGCCGGCCTGCTTGCCGGTATTTGGGTCGATCTTGAATCCGAATTTTGTGGCGATTGCGACCTTGTCACGAAATGGGGCCAGCGCTTCCCCGACGAGTTCTTCGTTGGTGAATGGACCATAGACTTCTGCGGTGTCGAAGAAAGTCACTCCGCGTTCGACGGCGCCGCGGATCACGGAAATCCCCTGCTGTTTCTCGACTGCCGGGCCGAAGCCAAAGCTTAGTCCCATGCAGCCGAAGCCGATCTCCGACACTTCCAGGTTGCTCTTTCCAAGTTTGCGTTTCTGCATTGCTTCTCCTTAGGAATTCGAAATTGGGGCCGGGTTATGAAACTGCCTGCGCACGCTGCAACTCACGCCAGCGGGCCGGGGGAACGCCTTCCCAGGTGCGGAAGGCGCGAACGAAGGAGTTTCCATCCTCATAGCCGAGAAGGTACGCAGCTTCGTTCAACTCGAGAACGGAATTATTGAGATAGCGGCGCGCCAGCTGATGGCGAGCGTCGTCGAGCACGCGTTGGAAGCTCGAGCCTTCGTCTTGCAAGCGTCGCTGCAGAGTGCGGGAGCTGACGTGGAGCGCGTCGGCAATGTCGTCGATCGTGGGACGGCGTCCGGTGAGCTTTTGCTGGATCGCCAACCGCACACGCTCGGCGAATTGTTCCTCTTTGTTTTCCTGCTTAAGCTCCTCTTCGAACTGCGGCGCGAGCATCGCAAGCAGCTCAGCATTGCGCGTGACGAAGGGGCGCTGGGCATCGGAGGCGCGAAAGACGATTGCGTTGCGCGGGGCTCCACAGACCACCGGAGATCCGAAGTGGCGCTCGATGGCCTTCGTGTGGGCGCGCGGCTGGATGAATTCCACGCGCAACGGCGAGAGGCGCGTGCCGGTTCCGTGGCGGCCAATCGAGAGCACCCAGGCAAAGGCGCATTCGATCAGCACAGGCGGCTCGATTTCATCGGCAAGGAGCCAGCGAAATTGAACGCTCCATTCTTCGTCGTCTTTTTCCTGAACGATTTCCTCCGGACAAGTGAGTTGCTTATATCGAGCCATCTGATCGATTGCTGCGCCGAAATTCTCCGACGAGAGGGCGGCCAAGCCGACCGGATGAAATCGCTCCGTGCGGTTTTCTGTGCCGAGGTGAAGGCCAATCGCGGGATTCGTGCTGACTTCGCCGATCGCGCGCCAGAGCGCGAACAGTTCCTCCGTCTTGAGCAGTATGCGGGGCTGATCCGCGAACGACTGGGAAAGTCCGGCGCTGCGCAGGACGGACGAGGCCCGGACTCCCAGTTCTTCCAATCTTGCGAACGTGCTGCCGGAGAAGCGAAAGTGTTTATTCATCGTGCTACTCAGATTTGAGAGAACCCATGTCGATCGAGAAGCGGTACTTCACATCGGATTTGAGCAGCCGCTCGTAAGCTTCGTTGACCTTCTGTATGGGAATCACTTCCACGTCGGCAGTGAGGTTGTGCTTTCCGCAGAAATCGAGCATTTCCTGGGTTTCGGCGATGCCGCCGATACTCGAACCCGAAAGACTGCGACGTCCCATGATGAGGCTGAAAGCGGCAACTGGCATGGGATTCGAGGGCGCTCCGACCAGCGTGAGATTGCCATCCCGGGCTAGCAGGTTCAGATAAGCGTTGATGTCGTGATCGGCGGAGACGGCATCCAGGATGAAGTTGAAGCTGCCGGCGTGCTTCTGCATTTCATTGGCGTCGCGGGAGAGTACGACTTCGTCCGCGCCCAGGCGGAGCGCGTCTTCTTTCTTGCTTGGCGAGGTGGTGAAGACCACAACGTGGGCTCCCAGGGCGTGGGCGATCTTGACTGCCATGTGACCGAGTCCGCCCAGGCCGACCACTCCAACTTTCTTCTCCTTAGTCACGTTCCAGTGGCGCATCGGCGAGTAGGTGGTGATCCCTGCACAAAGCAGCGGTGCGGCGCCGGCGGGATTCAAGTTCGACGGAACGCGCAACACAAAATGCTGATCGACGACGATGCTCTCCGAATAGCCGCCATAGGTGACGCCTCCAAGATGCTTGTCGGGGAAGTTGTAGGTGTAGGTGGCATTGGCGCAGAACTGTTCGAGTCCGGCGCGGCATTCGGGGCAGGTGCGGTCGGAGTCGACCATGCAGCCAACCGCAGCGAGGTCGCCGGGCTTGAACTTTTTGACTGCGGAGCCGACCTTGGTGACACGGCCGACGATCTCATGTCCGGGAATGCAGGGGTAAACCGTGGGAAGGAATTGTCCCCACTCGTTGCGGACCTGATGCAGATCGGAGTGGCAGATCCCGCAGTAGAGGATGTCAATCTGGATGTCGTGTTCGGTGGGTTCGCGTCGGGCGATCGTGGTTCGGGTAAGAGGAGAAGTAGAACTGGCAGCAGAGTAGGCTTTCACGTTCGTCATGGGTTCTACTTTAGATGTTGCCGGCGGATTGTGCTATGCAAAACGCGCCATTGTATATGCAGGGGACGCCAAGCTTGGGCCGCGTGGGTGTTCCGGAAACCAGCTTTGAACAAAGGGTCCCTCCATGCGCCACTGGATCGACTCCGCCGATCCAGTGACTTAGTCGGGATGACAGGACTTATTTTGGCTGCGGCCAGACTGGCCGGGATTAGCGGGCTCAGGTGAATCCGCGCGAGCCGGAGGTGCCGCATCCTCCAGATGCGAAGGTGGAGAATTGCCGCTCGACTTCGTCGGAGGCGCACTTCGGACATTCGAGATGGCTGTCGGCATCCGCGATGCGGCGCAGCTTCTCAAAAACGTGTCCGCACTTGCGGCATTGATATTCGTATAGCGGCATCAGGAACTCCAACTGGCAATATTCATTTTATTCTGAAATTCATCTGGCATTCGTCCTACACGGTTGCTAGTGCAGGCGCTACGACGACCCGCGGATCGAGGACGATTTCGCTCTGTAGCGACCGCGACACCAGGCACGCCTTTTCGGCTTTTTCGAGGAGCCGCAGGCCACGGTCGCGATCGGAGTCGTTCTGAACCGTCAACGCTGGACGAATGGTGACGCGGGTAAATCGATATCCGCCCTCGAGCTTTTCGATCTGCCCGTCGACCGCGACTTCCAGAGCGGCGGCACTGAACTTCGAAAATGTGGCGATCGCCGTGAACGTGTTGATGAAGCATGTTGCGACCGCTGCGGTGAAGAAATGCTCGGGCGTCCAGATGCCAGGTTCACCTTGAAACTCGGGCGGGGCCGAGAAGTCGATTGTGGGCTGGACATCACGCCCGGTGACGACGCCATTGCGGTCCTTTGTCCAGCGGGCGGACGATACGAAATTCAGGGTCGTGTTCATAAGAATCCTTCTCCTGAGAAATGCAGATTTCGGGAAATTTGTTACAGGGCTGCGGTACCTCCTCGATCAAAGAACGTGATTCGCGATCCAGCGTCCGACGTTCTGGCTTACCAGGATGATGGCTGCGGCGGCGGCTAGATGTTTGCCGACCTCAGAGAGAGCGCTGACTTCGCGATAGCGGGCAAGAATGCAGGTCAGCACGACCAGCAACGACAATCCCCAGGCTATGCCCCAGATCGCGGCATAGCGCTCGGGCAAGACAAGAACGATCAATACGAAGCTCGTGCAAACGATGAGGCGAGTGGCAAAATTGCTCAGAGTTCCAAGAAAGACTTCTTTCTGCTCGATCCTCTCGGATTCCTGATACATGTGCACGCTGAGCGAGTCGGTGAGATTGTCGGCCACGGCCGCGATCAGCAACGCGCTGACGACGCTGGCCCTGCCGGCATGGGCGGCATCGAGACCGGCGATCAGCGCCATGCTGGTGACGATCGCGGCGGTTCCGCCGAAGCTGATCCTGCTGGGTTGAATCACTTATTAATCTATCGTAGAGGGTACGGTGCGGGTGTGATCTGGGTCACAGAACGGCGGGTTCGCAGGTCTGGATCGGGATTGCAGGCCAGTTCTGCACCTTCGTCCATAGCTAGGACACGCCGAAAAGGACGTGCATCAGGATGGCTCCGCCAAGAGATGCGAGCATGGCAGCCGGCATGGCGACCACTCCGACCTTGAAGAAGTCCCAGAAGCTGACTTCAAGTTTTTCCTTGCGCAAGGCGATCAGCCAGAGAATTGTCGCCAGAGATCCAGTGATCGACAGGTTCGGTCCGAGGTCGACGCCGATCAGAACTGCGTCGGCGAGTGGCCCGCTGGCATGGGCTGCGTGGACGGTGCTGCCGACAATGAGCCCGAGCGGAAGGTTGTTGACAAGGTTGTTGGCAATGCCAACCGCGAATCCGGTGACGAACTCGCCGGGCCCAAGGCCTAGATGCTGTGCCCACGCGAGCCAGGCCTCAGTGTGGCGGAGTGCTCCGATGCTTTCGATGGCATCGACCATGATGAAGAGCCCGGCGACCAGAGCCAGCGTTTCCCAACTGATTCCGCGGGTGAGGGGCAGAGGATTGGCGCGTTCTTTGAGGCAAACGAAGGCTGTGACGGCGATTGCCGCCACACAGGTGGGCAGGCCGAGGTCCCAACCGAGCGAGGAGGCCGCGAGCAGAACCGCAATCATTACCGCGATTCCGGCAAGGACCAGTTTGCCGTTAGCGGTGAGAGGCTTTGCTTCAACTGCGTGATCGATTGTCTGACTGAGTTCTTTGCGGAACGTCCAGCGCAGAATCCAGAACGTGACCACGATCGAGAGCAGGCAGGGAATTCCGAAAGCGAGCAGCCAGCGTCCCAGCGGCGGCATCGCGTCGTGGAAGACGACCAGATTCGCCGGATTCGAGATTGGCAGAAGAAACGACGCAGCATTGGCGATGAACGCGCACGCGAACAGATACGGCAGAGGCTGCACTTTCGCCTTGCGAACGGCGGTGAGGATGGCTGGCGTGAGGACGACGGCTGTGGCGTCATTCGACAAGAAAACTGTGACCGCCGTACCCACAAGGTACACGAGCGCAAACAGGCGGAAGCAGGAGCTGTTGGCATTGTGAACGGCAAATCCCGAGAGCCAGTCGAAGACGCCCTGTTCGCTTGCCAGCTCCGAGATCAGCATCATCCCAATCAGAAATAAAACTACGTCGAGGGATTCGGCAGCGCCGCGCAGGGCAAGCTTTGGAGTGATCAGCCGCAGCCCGAGAAGCAGCGCGACACCGCCGCCGATCCAATACGCTTCCGCAATGCCCCGGGGGCGAATCAGCATTAGCGCAATGCTAATGGCGATGATGGTCCGAATGAGAATGTGAGCGAACTCGGGAGAGATCATCGAACGGGAGAATCCTCCCCGCCGGCACGGGACAGCGGCACGCCCGGGAATTCCGGGCTCGAGCTGTTGGAGGAGCGATCGGGATGTTTGGGCATGAGCCTATGGCAACGAATCGCCATACTAGCAGGGATTAGCTGGTAAGCTCCGATCGCCGCAAGGGACGGTATCCAGTTGTGCAGTACGCAGGATGCATTAACTATGCTACCTGCTGCTCGGGCCCATGCGACTGCCGCAGGTTCTGCTTCATCTCCGATTTGTACTGCGGCATCTTTTCTTTCCAGCCCTTTTTGATCAGAAGCATATTCACGGGGTACGACGCGAGGAATCCGACGATCATGCCAATCTGCATCATGAACCAGAAGAGTGCGTCATTGGGATACAGATGCGGATTCGGGAAAATGACGAAATAGGAAAGCGCAGCCCATCCGGACATGCCGGCCTGAAACATGACGATGGAAGCAGTATCCGCCCGAATCGCCGCTGCCAAGCCTTTGCCAAACGATAACCCTCGCATAGGTGCGATGGTGAAGTACTGGAACACGATGCCGAATGCCCAGGCCAGGACGAAGTCGAGCCGCAGACGAGTGGCAAGTGCGCCTCCCGCCATGCTCAAGCCCGCGCCAAAGATCCACCATTCGCCAACGATGTCTCCGAGCGTGCAGCCCGCGCCGCAGTGCATCGTAGCCACGGCGACCTGCTCGCGCGTGATTCGGCTTTCGCCGCCATCTTTCGGTGAACGCATGCGGCGAATCTTCGGATGTTGCTCTTCGCGGAACTCGGCTTGAATCTCCTGCTGCATTTGCTGCATGTGGTGTTGCGTCATTTTCGAGCCGGATTTGAAATAGCTCCACAGCGCCACGGGGCCGAGGTAAAGCGCAGTAATCGGCCAGACGATGTTCATGACCATCATCTTTTGCCGGTGACGCAGTTCGTGGACGAGAATGATCAGGCTGCAAGCGAAACACAAAGAGAGCGAGGTCCAGGCCAGAAGATCGAGCCATCCAGGAAACGGTGGAGTCATGACAGCCTAGGATGTTTTAGCAATAGCTGCGAGTTGGTCTGCAATTTCACCCTCGAATGCTGATTGTTGATTTTTGATTGTTGAATGAAAGTCCTGACCTGAGCACGGCGACATTGTTCTAGGTTCGACAATCGACAATCAAAATCAACAATTGGTTCGCCAGTCGACGTAGCTAAGGACTCCACAGCTCACTTCCGCAGCATCAGCAGCGCGCATTCCTGCCTCTAAGCACCGGAGGGCTTGGTGTGCTGGCGCTAGCGGCGGTCAACAAGGGCTTGTGGACGTGGGTTCTGCGCTTGGGCGGTCCGGGGCTCATCGTTGTCGGCCTCGTTGATAACTCGGTCATCCCGATCCCGGGCGGCATGGACTTCTTTCTCATCGTATTGACGGCCCGCGACCGCCGCCTGTGGCTCTACTACGCATTTATGGCGGTGCTGGGAGCCGTGATCGGCGGCTATCTCACTTATTTTTTGGCGGAAGAAGGCGGCAAGGAGGGGCTTGAAAAGAAGATCGGAAAACAGCGGGCTGAGAAGGTTTACAAGAAGTTCGAAAAGGAAGCGTTTTCGAGCGTCGCGATCGGGGCGATCGTGCCGCCGCCGTTCCCGCTGGTTCCGGTTCTGATGGCGGCCGGTGTGCTGCAGTACCCACGAAAGAAATTCTTGGCAGCGCTTACGCTCGGCCGAACGGTTCGATTTGTGGCGGTCGCGTTGCTTGGCCGAATCTATGGAACTGCGATTATTCACTGGCTCAGCCGCTACTACCGGCCGTTTTTATACACCTTGATTGCAGCCGGGGTGGCTGGGGGAATTGCAGCCTTCATTTATTTCAAATGGTACCGGCCGAAGCACCAGCATCAGCAGGTGGGCGCGTCGCAGTGAGGGTTTTCACCACGGAGGCGGCGAGATACGGAGGTTTTTCCCGTTTCCTGCAATTCTCCGTGTTCGGCGTCTCCGTGGTGATGACGCGTCGCGGGTCTAAGGCTTCCGCCAAGTTCTAGTCCTGGCAGCACTTTGTTGCATTCACCTTAGTAATTTGCCCATGGGCAGCGGCTCGGGGATGATAGTCCGACAATGTCAAACCCCAGCAATACGCGCCGATGGGATCGTTTGCCGGTGGACTTGCCGGTCCGCGTGGTCACGTCGAAAGGGTTCTCGACGACCGTTGTGGAAGGCCGCGGCACAGAGATGAGCCAGGGCGGAATGGTGCTCTATGCTGGCATCCTGTTGAATCCGGGTGACCTGCTGGAAATCGAGATCGATACCCCGACGCCGTCGCGTATTCCCGCGATCGTGCGCTCGAAAAACGGTTTCTGCTTCGGCCTGGAGTTCATCACTCCGCTGCCCGCCTAAGTTCGTTCCTGTCTCATACCTGATGGCAATCCCGCCGGATTTGGTCTAGCATCTCAAGGCGTCTGGGGGAACTCCTATGTACTTCGACCAGTTCTATCTGGGATGTCTGGCGCATGCCTCCTACATGCTCGCTTCCGAAGGAGAAGCGGTTGTGGTCGACCCGCAGCGTGACGTGGATCTTTATGTGAAGGCGGCAGCGGAGCATGGAGTTTCGATCCGGCATATTTTCGAGACTCATCTGCATGCCGATTTTGTTTCAGGACACAAGGAACTGGCATCGCGTACGGGCGCCACGATCTACATGGGGGCGCAAGCGGGTGCGACGTTCCCGCACGTCCCCGTCAGCGACGGATTTGAACTGAAGTTCGGCAAGGCGCTGATTCGCGTGCTTGAAACTCCAGGGCATACTCCGGAGAGCATCTGCCTGGTCGTTACGGATTCGGAAAAAACTGCAGCGCCGTGGGCAGTGCTAACCGGAGACACTCTCTTCATCGGCGACGTTGGGCGGCCCGATCTTTCGCCGAGGCATACTCCGGCACAACTGGCGGGGCTGCTTTATGACAGTCTGCATTCCCAGCTGATGGCGCTTCCGGATAGCGTGCTGGTGTATCCGGCGCATGGGGCGGGATCGCTTTGCGGCAAGAACATGCGCGCGGAACGCTCGTCCACGATCGGCACCGAGCGCCTGACTAACTACGCGCTGCAGATCAAGAGCAGGGAAGAGTTCATTACGCAGCTGACGAGTAATCTGCCGGCGCGTCCGGAATATTTTTCGAAGGACGCGGAGATCAACCGCACGGGAGCAGCAGCTTTGTCGGAGTTGCTGCCGCTGAAGGCGGTTTCTCCGGGCGAGCTTGTTGCGATGCTGCGCGATGGCGAGATTGCGCTGGATGTGCGTCCGGGAGATGACTTCGCAGCGGGACACGTGCCCGGATCGGTGAATATCGCACTATCAGGACAGTTCGCGTCGTGGGCCGGAACCGTGCTTGGGTTGACCGCGCATCCCGTGCTGATTGCGGATACCGAGGAGCAGGTTGAAGAAGCTCGTCTGCGGCTGGCGAGGGTGGGGATTGAGGCGCTCGATGGCTATCTCGCCGGCGGTGTCGCGGCGTGGAAGCAGGCTGGACTTCCGCTGGCTACGGTGGCGCAGATGACGGTCGATGAATTAAGCCGCGGCCTGGAGTCCGATTCAATGCGCGTGCTCGACGTGCGCCGCGGCCCCGAGTGGGATGCGGGACATATTGATGGAGCCGCCTGGTGGCCGCTGGACAATTTCAAGGTCTCCGCGCCGGAAATCGATCATGATGCGCCGCTGGCGGTTCACTGCAAGGGCGGCTACCGCAGCATGATTGCCGCCAGCCTGCTGCAGCGGGCGGGATTCAAGAACGTGATCAACATTGTCGGCGGATTCGACGCGTGGCAAGCCGCCAAATTTCCTTCCGCGAGTTCGAAGCCGGTCATGGCGTGAGGGATTTCTTTTCACCACGGAGTCACTGAGACACGGAGAATTACGAAAAATAAAGCAACTCAGTGACTCAGTGTCTTCTGTGGTGAAAAATCCGCACTAGAAGCGGTCGTCGGTGTTGATGCCGAAGCCCAGGATGGCCGTGACTTGGACTGGCGTATCCCCGCGCTTGGCCGGCTGGAATTTCCAGCTGCGCAAGGCGGCGACGATCTTGGCAGTCATCATGCCCGATCCCGCTTCGAGTACTTTGATGTTGCCGATATTGCCAGAGGCGTCGAGCGTGCAGGCGACTACCATACGGCCGCGCGGTGTGCCCGAGAGGAGTTCCACGCGGACCGGCGATGGCGCGGTCAGAGCGGAGCCGAATTGATGCGACGCGGCGCTTTCGTCGGCGAATTCCATGACGACGGTACCCAACGAGGTCTCCAAGTACGTCGTGTACTGCACGCCGCGCAGCAACTTCTTGTAAGGCTCGAAAGCGCCGCCGGAACTCGCGGTCGCGACAATGGTCACATCGAGAGCGCTGCGCTGCTGTACATTCGTACGCGCGGGAGTGTTGGGATTGTTGGCGGCCGGGTCATCGCCGAATGACGGCAGAGTGACTACGCTGCTGCCGCCGCTGATTTCGACTCCGCGAACCGGCGGAGTGCCGGAGGTCATGCTGCCAGCGCCTCCGGGGCCGGGATTGGGCGAGATTCCTCCGCGCGCTGTTGGATCGGAGCCACGTCCTGTGCCGGAGTTGGCTGCGCCGTTGCCGGAGCCGCTGAGTGCGCTACCCGGTCCGTTGCCGTGCCCGATCCCGTTGCCGCCTCCAGATCCGCCGATGCCTGAGTTGGCCGCGCCGGAGGGCGACATCGCGAGCGAGCCGGTGCTGCTGGTAATGGGAACGCCGACTTTGGCGCCGGGCTGCGTGGAGATCACTGCGCCTGTATTGCCGCCGCTGCCGCCATTTTTCGGAGCAGCAAGATTCGAGCCGACATCGGACGGAGCGCCAAGACCTGCACCGCGGCGTCCAAGGCCGGAGCCAGAAGAGCTGTTTGCTCCACCGACGGATGGCGGCGGAGGCACGACATTATTTGCCAGCAGAGTTCCGCCAGGAGCGCCCGCTCCTCCGCCGACTTTGCCGGTTCCACCACCTGAGCCTGCGAGTTGCGGCGGGGGCGGAACGATACTCTGACTTCCAAGATATGGCGCGGCGCCGCGCGCGCGTGTGCCAGTTCCTCCGGCAGTTCCAACCGATGGAGGTGGAGCGACCACGTTCGTCGTCAAGGATGCGCCTTGTCCGTTGCGATACCCGTGCGGATTCGCGCCGCTGGAGTTCTCTCCAACCGAAGGCGGCGGAGGAACAACGTTGCTCGCCAGCGATGCGCCGGGAGCGGCATTTGTCTGTCGCGACGAGATCGAGGGCGGAGGAGGCACGACCTCACTCGCCCCAAAAATCTTGCCGATGATGCTGCTCATGAACGATCCGCCCGATTGCGATGGTGGCGGAGGCACAACGGACCGGCTCGGATCGCCGACGCCGGGCGAGACGCGGTGCGCGTCAGAAGCGATGTCAGCCGAGGGCGGCGGCGCAACGACCTGCGGCGCAGGCAGATTCAGTCTTGCAGTGCGCGACGTCGCGCGTTCTGGCGCCGAAACCGGCGGAGGCACGACCGCCTCATTCGTTACCTGCACGGGCGCGTGAGACATCTGCCGGCTGGCAACGTTCGGCGCCGGTGGGATGACGTTGCTCGCGAGAGCCATCCCAGATCGGGAGCGATCGGCAGAAACAGTCGGAGCAGGTGCTACGACTGAAGCATTTAGCGACGGAAGCCTCAGGCTGCGGTCGCGCGAAACATTCGGGGCCGGAGGTATGACTGCAGGCGTCATTGCCGGAGCCACAAGCTTGTGGCTGTCCGGAACGCTCGGCGCAGGCGGAATCAGTGTGGCGTTGAATGTTGGAGCGATCAGGCCACGATCGCGCGGCATCGTTGGGGCTGGAGCAATCACGGCATCCATCTGCACGCCGTTGCGAGTGTAATCACGAATCACGTCGGGAGCGGGCGCAACGATGGTGGTGGCGAGGTTGGGAGCGCTGCGAGACGAGCGCAATCCTTCAGAAGGAGGCGGTCCTGCATCCGGCCTGACGGCGAGCAAGTTGGCGACGGCGTCTGTCGAGGACGGAAGCTTAAGGTTCGGTGCATCGGCGACTTCCGGAACCAGCGATCCTCCGCGCGCGATCTTGATGGTCTGCGTGCGATGATGAGTCTCATCGCCGCCGGCGCGGCCGGCACTTCCGGCTTCGGCTCCGCCGAGATCCTCGACGCGGGGAAGTTCGTCGCCGGTGTAATAGATCACGTCATGCTGCGCTACCCGCGGCGCGACGAAGGGACGCAGTTGCGCAATCTTTGCCGGAATCAGAATTGCCGCGAAAATCAGAAAGGCTTCCAGGAAATAAGAAGGAAGCATGATCCTGAGAGGAATCAGCCCGAACGGAGCTTCGCCGGCGAGGCGCGCTTGCGACCGCGAGAGCGCGGGTCCGATCGATTCGAGAAAGTCCTGCCATCGCGAAGACCACTCTACGATCAGCTTGGGCGAGTCGTGTGTGTCCCGGATCTCTACGGGCTCAACGAGTTGGAGCGTTCCACTCATGCGGATGGCCGAGCGTTCCCTTTGGCGACAGTGATTTCGATTCTATCGCCTATAGCAGTACGAGTTGCGGCGGCAATCTTGCACGGCAGTTCCAAGACCGAAGCGGCCTGACCGCGGATCGGAGCGAAGCGCCACGGCTTCAACTCCGGCTGAATATGAATCACATTCATGCCGCGATCGAGGTAGACCACATCGATCGGGAACCCCATACCCAGAGTATGAACGCCATGGCAGGGGGTGATCCAGAGTCCGGACCCGTTACGGAAGTCATCAACTTTGACCCCGAGGAGTCCGCGCAAGCGGGTCCAATGCGTATTGGCAACGGCCAGTTCCGTGGCGAGGTAGGCCTGGCGGGTCTGGTTGAATGCCTGTCCTTGTGGTGGAAGAACTGCCATGGACCCCTATACCCAGTTCTGACGCCAGTTAGATCTGTTGCCTAGTGACCGCTGACTGGTCCCAGTTGACGAATCAATTGAATCACAGCCGGACCAATGGTCACGAAAATGATCGACGGCAGAACAAAGATTACCAGCGGGGGAACCATCTTAATCGTGGTTTTTGCAGCTTGTTCTTCGGCGCGTTGCCGGCGTTCCGTGCGGAGGGAATCAGAGTGCACGCGGAGAGCCTGAGCGACGCTGGTGCCAAAGCGGTCGGTCTGAATCAGTGTACCAACAAGCGAGCGGATATCGTCAACCCCGGTTCTTTCGACCAGATTTCGCAACGCCTCAGCGCGAGGCTTGCCGGCGCGCATTTCGAGATTCACCAGGTGGAATTCGTCACTGAGGTCGGGATGGGCATGGTGCAAGTCCTGGCCGACACGCATGAGAGCCTGATCGAGAG
This sequence comes from Candidatus Sulfotelmatobacter sp., assembly GCA_035277905.1. GTDB lineage: Bacteria > Acidobacteriota > Terriglobia > Terriglobales > Acidobacteriaceae > Sulfotelmatobacter. The sequence goes on along the minus strand of DATEJO010000231.1, from coordinate 9,020 downwards.
CCAGTCCGGCCTCGACGCAGATGACGGTCAGATCGAGGGCGTCGGGAAGTCCGAGGCGGATCCGATTCTGGCGGTCTTTAATCATCCGCTTGAGGATGAAGCGGGGAAGAAGGAATCCGAGGGCCGGAATGCCGATCAGAAGGGGAACATTGTCGAAGCCCAGAAAAGCCGCGACTCCAATGAAGCCGACCGCGGCCATGAGAACTCGGGCGCCAAAATAGTAGTTGACGTCACCGGCATCGCGGAATCCCGCCTGAATTAGGAGCTTGCGGGTCTCCGAAACGTCAGCGGGCGAGAGCGGGATGGCTTTGCTAAGCGGGTCAAGAGCCTGTTCGAGTCTCTCGCGGATCGCGGGCTTGTTTTCGACGGGCTGGGCTTGCTGGCCGCCGAGAGCGCGGAGACGCGCGCCGAGTACAGAACTGGGCGTCACGACAGCCGCGCCGAACGCGAACACCGCCATTACGACGGTGATGAATATCACGATGATCAACAGCAAGGGCATCACTACACCTGAATCCGGATGATTTTCCGGATCACGAAATATCCAACGGTTTGCAAAGTAATTCCGGCCACGAGCAGCGTGTGGCCGATCGGATCCGCAAAAAGCGGGCGGATGAATCCGGGATTTAACAGCAACATTGCGACGACGATGATGGGCGGCATTCCCATCAGGAGTCCCATCGTGAGCCGGCCCTGCGCGGTATAGACCCGAACCTGGCGCTGAATCTTGAAGCGTTCGCGAATGACGTACGACAGATTATCCAGAATTTCGGCGAGGTTGCCGCCGGTTTCGCGCTGCAACATCACGGCGGTGACGAAAAATTTCACGTCCACAAGCGGAACGCGATCCGTGAGGTTCATCAAAGCGTCGCGGACCGGCATGCCAAATTTTTGCTCTTCGTAGAGCTGGCGGAATTCTCCCGCGATGGGCTCGGCGATCTCGCTCGTAATCATTTCGAGCGCAGTCGTGAAGGCGTGCCCGGCGCGGACGGCGCGCGCGAGAGTGTCGATGGCTTCGGGAAAGAGTTCTTCAAATTTATCGAAACGTTTCTTGCGCCGGACCGAAACGTAGAAATAAGGAAGGATGAATCCGATGAGCAGCGCGAACCATGCGACCTCAACACGGCTGCTGAAGAGGTAGCCAACAATGCAGGCTGCAACTCCGGCGACCGCAGAAAGACCCAGGAAGTTGCCGGCGCGCTGATCCATGCCTGCCTGCGACAGCATCTTCTGCAGGTCGGAGACGCGGGCGGAACGGCGCAGCAGCGTATCGAGGACGGGGATCTCGCTCAGTTGCTCGTCGCGCAGGAGAGCCAGTTCTTCTTCGGCTGCGAGTTCGGGCGCTTTGCGCTCGTTGGCGAGACGTTCCTTGATCAGGCGGGCGCGGGCATTGCGCTGGTCCGCGAACGAAAACACGCCAAACGCAAGCACCGCGACTACCGCAAAGACGACCAGCGCAATCAGAGCTGCAGACATATAGGACCCTAAACCTCAGCTTTCGATTCAAAGAGCGCGGGACGCAGGCGCGCCCCGGACGTTGCCAGCCGATCGGCAAATTTGGGACGGACTCCCGTGGCGCGGAATGCCCCGCGCACTTTGCCGTTTTCGTCGATTCCGCTGCGATCGAATACAAAAATATCCTGCATCGCGATCGTGTCGTCGTTCATGCCAGTGATTTCGGTAATATTGGTGACTTTGCGCGTGCCGTCGGATAAGCGCGCAATCTGGATCACGGCGTGAACTGCCGACGCGATCTGATGGCGAACCGCGCGCTCCGGAATATTGAGATTGGCCATCGACACCATGTTTTCGATACGAGCCATGGCGTCGCGGGGAGAGTTCGCGTGAACCGTGGTCAACGATCCTTCGTGGCCCGTATTCATAGCCTGCAACATGTCGAAGGCTTCTTCGCCGCGCACCTCGCCGACCACAATGCGGTCGGGACGCATACGCAAGCTGTTAATCACGAGTTGCCGCTGGCGAATCGCGCCCTTGCCTTCAATGTTGGGCGGCCGGGTTTCCAGCCGGACAATGTTTTCCTGTTTGAGTTGTAGTTCGGCCGCGTCTTCGATAGTGACAATGCGCTCGACATTGGGGATGTATCCGGAAAGCACGTTGAGAATCGTGGTTTTGCCGGCGCCCGTTCCTCCCGACACCAGAATGTTCAGGCGGCCCTTCACCATGGCCGAAAGCAATTCGAGCATCGATTCGGTGAGGGTCTGATTCTCAATCATCTGGCGTGCCGTCACCGGTTCGCGTCCGAAGCGGCGGATCGAGAGGCAAGGGCCGTCGAGAGCGAGCGGTGGAATGATGGCGTTCACACGGGATCCGTCGGCCAGGCGTGCGTCAACCATTGGCGAGGATTCGTCAACCCGGCGTCCAACGCGCGAAACGATGCGTTCGATGATCTGCATCAGGTGTGTGTTGTCTTTGAAAGCCAGCGTGGTGAGTTCGAGTTTGCCCGCTTTTTCGACGTATACCCGGTCGTAGCGATTCACCAGAATGTCGGAGATGTTGGAATCTTTCAGCAGCTGTTCGAGCGGTCCGAGGCCGAAGATTTCGTCGAGAATTTCGCGCGAAAGGCGTTCGCGCTCGGCAAAGCTGAGTGGAACCACTTCACCGTTGACCGCGCTGCGAATTACGACCAGGACTTCGTCGCGCGCCGAATCGCCGGAGGTCTTGCCGAGTTTTTCGAGATCGAGCCGGTCGAGAATCTTGCGGTGCAGATCCGCCTTGACCTGCTGATAATCGGTGCGCTCGAACGATTGAAGGTTTGCCATAGCCCCTTACATCCTAAACCGACTTGAATAGCGACCATGCAGCGCGCTTGACTTCGGCATCGTTGCGCGTCAGTTCCTGCGCCAGCCCGGCAAAGCAGCGCGCGATTTCGGAATTGCGTTGATCCATAACCGGCGTTCCCCGATCGATGGCATTCGACACTGCGAAATATTGATTGGGGACGTGCCAGATCAGCTTGGCCCCAACCGCGGCCTCGGCGTCGGCTTCGCTGAATCCAGGAACCTTGCGGTAACGATTCAGCACCAGACGCACGCGTTCGCGGCTTCCGGTTTCCCCGAGATATTGCTGCACTCGTGCCGCACTCCAGAGCGACGCGACATCGCTGCAGGCAACGAGCAGAACCGTTTCCGACAGGCTGGCGATCAGACGGCTGGCGGCATCAAAGCGCGATGAAGCATCGACGACGACGTAGCGATAGTGCGTGACCAGCATGTCGAACAGGCGGACGAATTCGGCAGTCGATGGATCGACGGCTGCCGGAACGTTGGTGCCGGCGAGCAACTGCAATCCGCCGCTGTGGCGCGTCATGAAGCTTTCAAGCAGGGAAGCGTCCATGCGGTGCAGGTTGCGGGTCGCATCGGCCACAGTGAATACCGGCTTCAGATTCATGTGCAGCGCGGCATGGCCAAGAGGAGCGAGATCCACCAGCGCCGTTTGTCCGTAGGCCGATTGCAACGCCAGCGCGAGATTCACGGCGACGGTCGTAGCGCCGTTTCCACCCTTGGCGTTAATCACGGAAAAGACCTTGCCGCGCAAGCCTTCCTGGCGTCCGCGTCGCTGCGCGGAGGTGAGGCGAACGAAGGCTTCCAGCAGGTCGGTGGTATTCGTGGGACGCTCGATAAATTCGCGCGCGCCGGCGCGCATGGCGTTCACAATCACCTGCGGATGATTCAGCGTGCCGATCGCGAAGATTGCCGTGTCGGGTAGCTCCTGATGAAGCAGTTCAATCGCCCGGAGGGCTACGGGCGCATTATCGGAAGGAATATCGACGAGCGTGACATCCGGATTTGCCGCGCGCACGCGCCGCGTAATCGGATCGGACGCCGCCACCGGAAAATTGGCGCAGGTATGCACCGTGCGGGCCACGCTGGTCCCGTCGACGAGCACCTGAAGAAGCGCGCGCTGTTCATTGTCGGTGGCAACGATAACGACTGAAAGCTCTGGCATAACACCTTGCTGTCTTGACTTTCCACTTGCAGTTACTGTGGCGATTTCCAGCGGAAATCGCGTCTACTTGCTCTTGTCGAACTTGCCCGGGTCCATGTACGGCTGAGCAGTCTTGGGCCCGGCCGGTTGTTCGGTATTCGGCGAAATGCGGTGTACCGTGCACAACACCATCAGTTCCGAGTTGCTCTTCTGAAGGCTCTTGCTGCGGAAAAATGTCCCCAGGATCGGGATGTCGCCGAGTCCGGGAATTTTGTTGTAGATGTCGGTCACGCGATTGTCCATCAGGCCGGCAATCACGAAGCTCTGGCCATCCTGCAATTCAAATTCGGTATCCGCTTTGCGCGTGCTCAGAGCGGGCACGGTGAATCCGGAGATCGTCAGCGCATTGGCGAAGTCGAGCGTGCTGACTTCTGGCGCGACCTTCAGATGGATGTTCCCGTTCGGCATGATCTCCGGCGTAAATTGCAGGCGGACGCCGAATTCCTTGAATGAAATGGTGACAGCCGTGAATCCCGCACCCGGCTGGACGATTGGGAAAGGGAACTGGCCGCCGGCAAGGAAACTGGCCTGCTTGCCATTGAGCGCGATCAGGTTCGGTTCGGCGAGGATCTGGAGCAGATTCTTCGTTTCCAGTGCTTCGATGATCGCGCCGAAATTGATGTCGGGACGGAACACAAACAGATTCAGGACATTTTGAATGGTCTGGCTTTCCGATGTGGTCTTGCCATTCAGAGTGGTCAGGTTCTGCTGGCCAAATCCGCCAAACTGTCCGGTTGTGATTGTGCCGATGGTGTTCGTGGCGCCCGTCGATAGGAAGTTGACACCCAACTGCGTGAGCGCGGTGCGGTCCACCTCGGCGAATTTCACCTGCAACAGAATCTCCTGCGCTCCCACCGGACCGAACGTCAGCACGTTGACGACTTTCGGCGAGTAGGCTCCTGCGAGTTCTCCGGCGCGCTTGGCGACATCTTCATTGGAAACGTGGCCGGAAAGCACAATGGCCGCACGGGAAGGAGTTACGGAAATCTGCTCGTCGGGAAACACACGATGCTCTTCTTCGGCGCAGGCGCTGACGTCGACATCCACGCGAAGGTCGAAACTCCGCGAACGCTCAAGCTCGTCCCAGATTAGAAGCGAAACTTCCCCCGGAGCCTTCCCATGCACCAGAATCTGCGTTGGCGTGATGACCTGGGCAAAGGCGATGGAAGGATCGGTGATCGAGATGCGCTTCAGACGCTCGGTCGTGTTGATCAGGAGCGATTTGCCGACCATCACCCGCAGTGGCGCAGATCCTTGAGTTTGCTGCGACTGGCTGGGGAGAGTCGCGGTCTGGGTCTGCGTTGGAGCCGGAGCCTGAGGCTGGGGAGTTGTTTCCGCCTGTTGCATAGTCTCGGCGGACGCGGCCAAAACGAATGCAGCCGCAAGCAGCAGAGCCCCCAACAACGAAGTGCGCAATTTCATTTTCAGATGGGTCTCCGTGGAAGGAAACTTGACGGTGATACGTGAGGCAGATTGCGGACCACCACCCGTGGGAATCACTTGGACTGGCACCCCTTGTCGCCACAATTCACAACGTCGGGTTTCTTGTCTCCCTGATAGACCTCGACACTAACTCCGGTGGACGCGGGAGGCGGCGGTGCGATCTTGGCCGTCATGACATGATGAACAGCCGCATGCACCGGAACCGGCGCGGCGCTCGCGCCATAAAGACCCCTGGCGCTTGAGGATTGAACACTGTCCTGTTTGGTGTCGAGGGGATTGCGTAGCGCCAGCTGAATGTGTCCCTCGGAACTGGCAAGCGTCAGGCGCTGGGCGTCCTCAGGCGAGACCAGAAGCGTGATCACCGCGGTGTTCTGGGCTTCGCCGCTTGATGTTCTTTCGAGCGTATGTCCGGAAGCAAGAACGGCGACGTTCTGCAGCACCGTGGTGGTTTGCTCGTCGCCGGAAGCGCCGGGCGTTCCGGTCAGAAGGACGTCGACGCGGGTTCCGGGAGTGACGAATCCCGCGACCGAAACGACTTCATTCACGCGAACCGAGACGGCCCGCATCCCCGGAGGAATTAGTGAAGGGAGCCCAGCGCCGGCATTCTCGGCGGCCAGGCGGTTGGGGAGAATGAATTCGCCCTTCGAGATCGGCACAATCACGCCGTGTCCCAACACCTCGGACTTCTTTCGTGGCGCGCCTGGAGGAAGGTCCGCGGCGGGAATGTGAATGACCTTGATATCTTTCTCTTCGACTCGTGCCCCGACCTGCAGGTCGTCGGCGGCGACCATCACTTCGACACCCGGGTCGCCGCTGCCGCTGCCTTTCTGCAAGTTCTTATAAACGTACATGCTTGTCAGCAGGCCCAATGCAACGGCAACAACGCCGATCATCAACAAACGTGTGCGGTTCATACTGATCCTTCAACGACGTTAATCGGTAGAAATTCGCGAACGAATTGTTACTGAATCGAACTGGCAACGTTAGAGAAGACGTTGTTCGCGTTAGAGCCGATCAGACGGATGGTTCCAACCACGATGACCAGAATGACCGCCAGCATTACGGCGTATTCCGCGATGTCCTGCCCCTCTTCTTCGCACCAAAGCCCACGCATGCGTTCTAGGAACATTGTGTTTTTCTCCTGTCGCGCTTTTGAGATCACTTTAAGAATGGTTCTGCGCGAGCCTAAGCTGGGAACACTGAGTGTGGCTCGCTGCCACTCGACTTACGTGTAATCATACCCGCATCTTGAGGGAAAGTGACAAATTCTTGCAGTTCACCAACGTCCCTCGGTAATCAAGCAGATACGCGCATTTCCAAGGTCCACAAGTGTACCAAAACGGGCTCGCGTTATGGGTTGGGATGTTTCATTTTTGCACAGGTCGAAGGGTGTGATGGACTGGCCCGAGGGTTCCCGCTTTGCCGATAGAAACCTGCGTCAGAGGGCGATAGAATCACCTGCGATCCGGACAATTGAACACCTTCAGGCCCAGACCGGGTTCGTCACGATCCTATAAAGCCATTGGTCTGCTGTTTATCGTTGGCGTTGTTGGGACTCACGTATTTTTCCTGTGGCATGTCCGGGACCGCATTGCACGAGGGGACCCGGACTTCACCGTCTTCTACACTGCTGCTCGGATTCTGCGGGAGGGGCGTGGGGGACAGCTCTATGATCCCCACGTCCAACATGTGGTTCAGAACGAATTCACGTCGAACCCGCTGATTCGGCGTGGTCCGCTGCCGTATATCCATCCACCTTTTGAGGCCATTCCTTTTGTTCCGTTGACCGTTCTTCCGTATCCTGTCGCATTTGTAGTCTGGGATCTGGTGAATCTGGGAATGCTGGTGGGAGTTAGGCTGATACTAAGAAGTTCGACAGGTCTGCTGCGGAAAATTCCTCTCTCGATAGTGGTTCTCGCCTTTCTGGCATTTTTCCCTGTCTTCGCTACGTTCCACCAGGGGCAGGATTCCATCCTGCTTCTATTGCTCTTGGCCCTCGCCTACGGCGCCATGAATCGAGGGTCGGATTTCGCCGCAGGATGCTGGCTTGGATTCGGAATGTTCAAGTATCACTTGATGTTGCCGCTCGTTCTGATTCTGATTCTCTGGAAGGGCCGGAAGCTAGTGCTGGGCTTCATCGCAGTCGCGAGCTTCTTGTTTGCGATCTCGCTGGCTCTTGTGGGATGGCACGGCCTTTTGCAGTATCCAGGGTACGCGTGGCGGATCGTCTCGGTGCCGGCATTCGGCGGAATCCCGCTGCGGCAGCTTCCGAACTTGCTCGGACTGCTCGGTGGATGGCCGTTATTGGGCGACGCTGAAGGGATCGTCAGGATTGTGGCGCTCGTAGCGGCCGCGGGCCTTCTGATTGCGGTGGCTTGGCTCAGGAACCTCGCAGAAGATCCGCGTTCGTTTAAGCTCTGCTTTGCCTGCGCCGTCATTGCATCTGTTCTTGCGGGATACAGCACGAACACCTACGATCTGTCGCTGCTGATCGTGCCACTGGCAATCGTCGCCGATTTCGTTGCCGAGAACAGGACGGAATGGAATATTTTGCTGCCCGTCATTTCAATACTGATCAGCCCGCTCTGGTTTTTTCTGTGGTTGCGTTGGGAGAGAATCAACGTGATGGCCTTCTTTCTTGTGTGGTGGTTGTTCGCGATTCGGGGCGAGATTGTGAAAACGAACATCACGCAGGAGCGAGTCGCATTGCCGACTGCCTGAGAAATGTCGAGACGACTTTACTTCTTACTGGGAGCGGCGCTGGCTGCAATGGCGATGTGGATCTGGGTCCAGCGGATCGCGATTCCGCAGCAGCAGGTTGATTCCGCCGAGCGCGGTATTCCGCGCGGAAATTTGTCCGATCTGTATCCGCGATGGCTGGGCGCGCGCGAGTTGCTGTTACATCGGCGCGATCCCTACAGCGCCGAGATCACGCGCGAAATTCAGCAGGGATATTACGGCCGCGTGCTCGATTCTTCGCGCCCGAATGACCCGAGAGATCAGCAAGCCTTCGCGTATCCGTTGTACGTCGTGTTTGTGCTGGCTCCGACGGTCGGATTGCCCTTCGCCGTGGTGCAGCGAATCTTTTTCTATTTTCTTGTTGCCTTCACTGCAGCTTCAGTTCTGCTATGGCTGCGTGCCCTCACCTGGCGCCTCAGTTTAAGCTCCCAATTGGTCTGGATTGTGCTCGTCCTCGGATCGTTTCCCGCCATTCAGGGATTCAAGTTGCAGCAGCTGACGCTCCTGGTTGCTGGGCTCATCGCGTTGTCACTGGCAGCGCTCGCTCGTGGGCGCTTCGTGTGGGCGGGGGTCGCTCTGGCGGTGGCGAGCATCAAGCCGCAACTCGTCTTCCTTCTTGTGCTGTGGCTTTGCATATGGGTTGCGGGCGAGTGGCGGGAGCGGCGGAACATCTTCTGGAGTATGGCCCTCTCGGCAGCGGCCCTGGTAGTCGGAGCCGAAATGTTGCTTCCCGGCTGGATTCAGGAATTCCGCGCGGCCTCTACGGCGTACTACCAGTACACGGGCGGAGGTCGCTCTGTGCTCGACGTTCTGCTTTCGCCGATGGTTGGCCG
>DATEJO010000230.1:0-3116 GCA_035277905.1 Candidatus Sulfotelmatobacter sp. | reverse complement strand
AGCGGTACCATGCCGCCTTTATCCGAACGCACATAGAACTGCTTCATCGACTGCGGCGACATGCGCGCCTGCTGGTCGGCCTGTATGTAAACGCGGTATGCGCGATTGTTGAAATCGAAATCGTTCACGTACGCCGACGCCATGTACACCTGCAGCGTGTTCGTGATCTGCGAAAGCGACACGCCCAGGCTCTTGGCCTTCTCGCGGTCGATGCTGACGAGGAACTGCGGATCAGTTGCGCTGTAGCTGGTAAACAACCCCGTGAGTCCGCTGTTGGGCTGATTCCCTGCTCCGATCAGGCTGTACGCGACTTTGCCCAGTTCTTCGGGAGTGTGTCCGCCCTCATCCTGCAGGATGTACTGGAAACCGCCAAAATTGCCAAGGCCGTTTACCGAGGGCGGAGCGAAGGGCACAACGATGGCGCCCGAAATTCCAAAGAGCGGTCCGCGTAAACGATTGATGATTGCTTCTGCGGAGCGCTCGTCGCCTTTGCGTTGTGACATCGGCGCGAGTGTGCCGAAGACCATTCCACGATTGGGCGCTGCTCCGGCAAAACTGAATCCTGAGACAGCGAACGTGCCTACAATGTCTTTCTCGCGGCCCAACACCTGTTCGATTTGCTTGGCGATGTTCTCGGTGTACTCGATCGAAGCGCCCGGCGGGCATTGAACCAGGATCATGAAATATCCCTGGTCCTCCTGCGGAACGAAGCCGCGCGGGACGCGCTGGTAGAACCAGTAGGTGAATGCGAGTCCGGCGAGAAAGACGAGCACCACGATCCATCTCACTGGAACAAGATGCTTCAAGGTGTCGCGATAAGCGTGGGTGACTTTATGAACACCACGATTGAAAACGCCGAAGATACCGCGGTTCGACTCTCCTGTGTGATGTCCTAACATCAATGCTGACAACGCGGGCGTGAGCGTCAATGCGTTGAATGCCGAAATGGCAACCGAAAACGCGATCGTCAGCGCGAACTGCCGGAACATGATACCGGTGGTTCCGGGAAAGAACGCTACGGGTACGAACACCGAGACGAGCACAAGCGAGGTGGCGACCACAGCTCCGGCTACTTCGCTCATGGCCACGGAAGCGGCATGGTGCGGTTCGGTTACACCCTCAGATATGTGCCGCTGCACGTTCTCGATGACAACAATGGCATCGTCAACAACCAGTCCGGTGGCAAGCGTGATGCCGAATAAGGTGAGAGTATTTATCGAGAATCCCAGCGCCTTGACGAAGATAAAGGTTCCCACCAATGACACTGGGATCGTAACTGCCGGGATCACAGTGGAGCGCCAATCCTGGAGGAAGAGGAAGATGACAAAAATAACCAGCAGAATAGCTTCGATGAGGGTGCTGATTACGTCTTTGATTGAATCGGCAACTACATCAGTCGTATCGAATGCAACGTTGAACTTCAGTCCCGGAGGAAAGCTCTTCGACAACCTCTCAAGTTCCCCAATCGCGGCCCGATCTACCGCGATTGCATTTGCGTTCGAGAGCTGCGTGACTCCCACGCCGACGGCGGGATGGCCGTTGAATCGCAATCCTGAGTCGTAGTTTTCCGCTCCCAGCTCCGCGTGACCGACATCTTTCAGACGAACAATGGTGCCGTCGGGAGCGGTCTTCAGAACAATGTTGTCGAATTGGGCAGGTTCGGTGAGCCGACCCACTGCGCGCACGCTTATCTCGTATTGCTGATTCGGAGGCGCTGGAGCTTGCCCCACCGCGCCTGCAGCGACTTGCACGTTCTGTTCTTGAAGAGCGGTAACGACATCGCTCGCCGTCAGTTGACGAGTCGCCATGCGTACTGGGTCGAGCCACAGGCGCATTGCGTACTTGCGCTCGCCAAAGATGATCACGTCGCCTACACCGCGAATGCGCTTGAGTGCATCGCGAACGTAGATGTCGAGATAGTTACTGATAAAAAGACTGTCGTAGCGATTCCCTTCCGCGTAGAAGCCGGCGCCGAAGACGAAATTATTTGTCGCCTTCACGACGCTTACGCCCGTCGTCTTCACTTCGTTGGGCATTCGTCCGAGGGCCTGGTTGACTCGGTTCTGCACGTCCACAGCAGCGAGATCGACGTCGCGGTTCAGATCGAAGACCACGCTGATGCCGCTGGTGCCGTCGTTACCGCTGGTGGAAGTCATGTACTTCATGCCTTCGACGCCGTTAATCTGTTGCTCCAGCGGAGTTGTCACCGAGGTTTCGACTACCTGCGCGCTGGCGCCGTTGTAGAAAGCGCTGACCTGCACGGTCGGTGGCGCCAGATTGGGAAACTGCGCAACCGGAAGAGTCGGGATCGAGACTGCGCCGCCAAGGATGCTCAGTAGAGCGCAGACCGTAGCAAAGATCGGTCGCTTGATGAAGAAATCGACAAACATAGTCTAACTTCCCTGTACCTGCGCATTCACCGGCATGCCGTCGGCGAGCATTTGCGTATCCGAGACGATAACTTTGTCTCCGGCTTTGAGCCCATCGAGCACAACGTAGTTATTACCATCGAGCTGACCAACTTTGATCTGTCGCTGATGCGCCACGCTCTTGCCGCCGCTGTCCTCGGCGACATAAACGAAGAACTGCCCACCGATACGAGATACCGCCAGCACCGGCACTTCGACTCCGGGGTGCGTTCCCCAGATCACTCGTGCGTGCACGAATTGCGCGGTGCGCAGAATCCCATTGTCGTTCGGCACCGTTGCTTTTACCAGCACTGTTTGCGTCTGGCTATCGACTTGAGGAGAGATGAACGTGATCTTTCCTTTTGCGATGGACGTGCCCCGGTCGCCAAGGATCTCAACCTCTTTTCCCGTTTTGAGATCGGGTGCGCGTTCAACCGGCACCTGAACGTAAGCCTCCAGGCTTCCCGGCTTGTCCACGGTCGTGAGTAGAGTGCTTGTTGTAACTCGGTCACCGACGTGAACGGGAATGTCTCCAACAATTCCCGCCATTGGGGCTACGACCTTGTAGTAGTGAAGCTGCGTTTCCTGCTCGTTAACGGAGGCCTTCAATGCCGAGAGCTGGGCTTTGGCGGCATCGAGATTCGCGCGAGACTGATCAAGTTCCGCCTTACTAATGACTCCAGCCCCGGCGAGTTGCGTCGAGCGATC
>DATEJO010000229.1:0-7813 GCA_035277905.1 Candidatus Sulfotelmatobacter sp. | reverse complement strand
GATATCCGGTGATGGAAGTATTAAAAACGACTTCGCCGTAGCATTCGCCTTTGGCGCCGTAGCCTTTGCCTCGGAAGACTCTGCCGTCTTCCAGCGCAAGGATAGCCTGCATTCTCGCTCCGAGGAGTGGATTTTATGAATTTTAGCAGGGATTACCGCACGGGCCAAGCGCAGAACCGCCTGAAACTGAGGAAAACTCAGCCAAAATTAAAATGCCAACGATCGGAATCACCTATTCGTCGAGGACCGAGTTTCTCAGCGGACGCGCCCCAGCTTATCCATCGGCCAGTATCCGAATACCGCCTTGCCGTAGATGTAGCTCAGATTCACCGAGCCGAAGTCGCGGCTGTCGTTCGACATCGAGCGATGATCCCCGAGCACAAAATACGAGTCCGGCGGCACAATCGTATCCGGATATGATCGCGTGTCCGCATACTCGGCAGGCACATAAGGTTCGTCCAGAGCTTTGCCATTTACATACACCTGCCCGGCATCGATCCGGATATGATCCCCAGCCATCCCGATCACGCGCTTGATGTAGCTCTTCGAAGGGTCGCGCGGATAACGGAAGACCACAATATCGCCGCGTTCAATCGGTTCGAGTCGGTATACAAACTTGTTGACGAAGATCCGTTCCTGGTCCTGCAGCGAGGGCATCATGCTCGTGCCCTCCACCTTTACCGGCTGATACAGGAAGATGATGATGAACGCTGAAATTGCCAGAGAGATGACCAGGTCCCGCACCCAGACGCCGAAGCCGGTTCGAATCTGCGAGGCAGGAGCTGCAACGACTGGCTGAGCATCCTCCTTCGGCGAGACGGTGTTCGGAGGGGCTGGGTTTGTCGACGAGAACGCAGCCTGACTCGGCTCGCCTGCGCTGCTCGACTTTAAATCTGGGGGGACCTCTGGCATGCCTCTCTATTGTATACAGAAGTTTATCCCGCACGCCGGGTTGTATCTGGGATTCGGACAGCTATTGATTCTTCCATGCCTAACAGATGCTCCGGGTTACAATATTCGAACCCGAGGGAATCTATGACACGCCTGCTCCAGCACAAGTTGATCTACCGTGGACTGACCCTGGCCTTCCTTTTCGTCGTCACTTTGACGGTTTCAGCCCAGTGGGCACAACCGGACGATCAGGGAGGCGTTCCTGCCTACAACGCCGCGCCCCCTCCCAAAGGGACAAAACTGCCCGCGATTCTGACCAAGGCTGATCTCTGGGGACCGGATGCCCAGTATCCATATCAGACACACGCCTATGAACTCGCGGCGAAGATTCCCGTTGTCCTTCACCAGCAGCCTTGCTACTGCTATTGCGACCGCATGGGCCACAACAGCCTGCACAGCTGCTTCGAAGGCACCCATGGCGCGCGCTGCTCAACCTGCCTGAAGGAACTTTATTATTCCTACATGCAGAACAAGAAAGGCAAGACGGCAGCCCAAATCCGCGCCGGCATCATCAAAGGCGATTGGCAGCAGATCGACCTGAATTCGGCCGCGTCGATCAATTGATCCCGTGATTCGGATCAATTTCCGGCTCCGGACTTTCTGATACATTCGTCAGGAACGCCCGGACGTTTGCTCCGCAGCCGCGTTTTGGGCGATACTTTACTGCTCAACCAGGAACGCGATCGCGAGGAGTTCCCTATTACCAAGAGCACAGGAAGAGTTTTGCACATGGCTCAGAAACCCACCCCAAAGAAGACCGTGGCGGAAGATCCGCGCTACACGCAAGCGCTGCAGAGTTACGAGTCGGGCTTGCGCGCCATGCAGGAACATAAGTTCGACAAGGCGAAGCCTCATTTCCAGAAGGTTGTCGCCGGGCCGAGCAAGGAGTTGGCCGACCGCGCCAACGTTCACTTGAATACCTGCAACCAGCACCTCGATCGGACATCTGCCACCCAATTCAAGAGTCCCGAGGAGCACTTTGACTACGCCGTTTCGCTGATGAACGTCGGCGACTACGTCAGCGCCCGGGAGCACCTGGACAAACTGCTGAAGCAGAATGCCAAGGCCGACTACGTCATCTACGGCTTGGCCGCGCTCGATTGCCTTACGGGCCACGTTGAGGATTCTCTCCGCCGTCTCGACGAAGCTCTCCGCCTGAATGCACAGCTGCGCTTCCAGGCCCGCAACGATTCCGACTTCCAGAACCTGGCCGAGGATCCCCGGTTTACCGAACTACTCTATCCCGATCCCGGCGGCGAACTCGATTCCTCTGTCGGCATGATGGACGAGGAAGAGCCGGTCTAGGCGGATTGCTGGATTCTTTCCCGATGGAAACCAAAACCGCCGAGACTGCGACCACGCCGGAAACCGCATCTGCGGGCGGTGTCCGAGTCGTCGCCATCGGCGGTGGCACCGGACTTTCCACGCTCCTCAAAGGACTCAAACGCTTTGTTCTCGGGCCGAGTGAGCTTCCCTGTCCGGGAAGTGAAACGCCTATCATTCGCGACCTCTCGGCCGTGGTGACCGTCAGTGACGACGGCGGCTCCAGCGGACGCCTGCGTAAAGAGTTCAACATGCTCCCGCCGGGCGACATCCGGAACTGCATCGTCGCCCTCAGTGAAGACGAAGCGCTGCTTTCAAAGCTCTTCCGCCATCGCTTCGATAAAGGATCCGGATTGGAAGGCCACAGCTTCGGCAATCTATTTCTTGCCGCGCTGACGTCCCTAACATCAGATTTTTCGGAAGCCGTCCGCCTATCGTCGGAGATTCTTCTCACCCGTGGCCACATCTATCCCGCGACTACCTCGAACATCGAACTCGAAGCCTTGATGGAAGACGGCACGCGGGTACGCGGAGAAACCAAGATCACGGCCAGCAAGGGGCGGATTCGCGAACTATTCCTCGTGCCCCCGGACGTGAATCCCATGCCACAGACTCTGGAGGCGATTGCGAACGCCGACCTCATCACCATCGGCCCTGGATCGCTCTTCACCAGCCTGATTCCGAATCTGCTCGTGAGAGGCATTGCGCCCGCCATTGTCGAATCTCCAGCCACGAAGGTCTACGTCTGCAACCTGATGACGCAGGCGAACGAAAGCCTCGGCCTCAGCGCCGCTGACCACATCCGCGCACTGAACCGCCATGCCCAGAAGCAGATCTTTGACTACGCCCTGATCAATCGCACTCCTGTGTCGAACGACATGAAAGCCAAGTACGCGCTCGAAGGCGCTTGCCAGATCGAAAACGATCTCGATGCGATCGAAGCGATGGGAGTGATTCCAGTCCTAGGCGACTATCTCGAAGACGCCGGAGTCGCCCGCCACAACACCACCCGCGTCGCCCGCGACCTGATGCAACTCGCGGCCGAGCACCCGCGCGAAGAGCATCGATCGTGATTATCCGCACCCCCCTGCTTGTAATCTCCGCATTACTGGTATCCTCGCTTGTCGCCGCGCAAATCGGTCCCGAACAGGGTGGACATGAAGTCCAGTTCTTTGCTGGCGGCGGACACTCGGTCGCCGGGCGCCAGGTGCTATTTTCGAGCGACATGGGGCAGCATGTCTTCGACGGCGGTAATCACAAGACCTCGGTCCTGAATGTCGGGGTTCGCTATGGATGGATCCTCACCGGCCCACATCTTCCCAGTATTCTTCGCGGACGTTTCGAATACACGGTTGATGCCGTGCCCGCATTCCTGGCCTTCCAACCGGCGAACACGGCTTACGGCGCCGGATTCGACCCGCTTGGGTTGAAATGGAATTTTGAACGTTGCGGCCGCTTCTCGCCGTACTTCGAACTCACCGGAGGAGTCCTGTTCTCCAACCACGATATTCCTATGGGAACCAACAGCGTGAACTTCATGGATCAGGCTGCGCTGGGCACGTATATTCTAGGGCCGAAATATAACTGGAGCGTTGAATTTCGCTTCATGCATATCTCGAACGCAGGCCTGGCGGTGCCGAATCCGGGGCTCAATACGGTGCAGGTACGGCTGGGAATCGGAAAGTTTCTTGCTCCCAAGAAATAAGCTTCCTTTGTGACCTCCGTGTCCTCTGTGTTAAGAATCGTTGTCGGTTGCGCAATCTTGCGCCGCACTCCGCCGCCAGCTATCCTCATCCGTTATGTCCACGCTAGTCGAATGCGTTCCGAACTTCTCCGAAGGCCGCGACAAGGCCAAAGTTGACGCCATCGTCGACGCCATGAAGATGCCCGGCGTCTATCTGCTCGATCGCGAGATGGATTTCGATCACAACCGCTGCGTCATCACGCTTGTGGGCGAGCGCGAGGCGCTGCAGGAAGCTGCCATCCGCGGCGTCGGGAAAGCCGCCGAACTGATCGACCTCAACACGCATCAGGGAGCGCATCCGCGCATGGGCGCATCTGATGTCGTTCCCTTCACACCGATCGACGGCGTGACCATCGAAGATTGCGTAGCGATGGCGAACCATGTCGGCGAAGAAATCTGGAAGCGCTACCAGATTCCCGTTTACCTCTATGAATCCGCCGCGCGCATTCCCGAACGCCAGGGACTCGAGAATATCCGCCGCGGTCAGTTCGAAGGCATTCGCGCTGAGGTCGCCACCAATCCGGCTCGTCGTCCCGATATCGGGGAACCCCGCGTTCATCCGACGGCGGGCGCGACGGTCGTAGGGGCACGCAAGTTCCTGATCGCCTACAACGTTTTCCTCAACACTCCCGACGTCGACATCGCAAAGAAGATCGCCAAGGCCGTTCGTTTTTCGAGCGGAGGATTACGCTTCGTCAAAGGGGCGGGATTTCTGGTGCGCGGGCTCGCCCAGGTCTCGATGAACCTCACCGATTTCGAGCAGACGCCAATCCATCGCGTCTATGAACTGATCAAGCGAGAGGCTGCCCGGTACGGCGTTATGCCACTCTCGAGCGAAATCGTGGGACTCATACCAAAGAAAGCGCTCGAGCAGGCGGCAGAATGGTTCTTGCAGGTCGAGAATTTCGACTCTTCTCTGATCCTGGAAAATCGCCTCTCGGCGGTCATGGGAGGAAAGATGGCAGTCGGCGGTCTCCGCGCCGGCGTCGAGCCCTTTGTCGAGCAACTGGCTGCTCCAACCGCAACTCCCGGAGGAGGTAGCGCCTCCGCCGCATCCGGAGCGATGGCCGCTGGGCTGGCAGCAATGGTCGCGTCGATGTCGCGCGGAAAGAAAGCATACTTGCAATACGAGTCGCAATTGAGCGCTGCGATCGCCCGACTTACTCCTCTTAGAGAAGAACTCAAAGCCGCCATCGATGCGGACGCGGAATCCTACAACTCAGTGATGAAGGCGTATAAATCTGCACGCGCCGCATCCGATGAAAAATCCGGCGACGCGCTGATCGAAGCCGCTCTCAAAGAAGCGACAGCAGTGCCTCTCAGCGTCGCCGAAAAATCTCACGAAGTCGCGCGAATCATCGACTCTCTCGGCCCAATTACCAATCCAAACATGAAATCCGATCTCACCACTGCCGCAGCGCTTGCACAGGCGGCGATCACGGGTGCGCTCGCAAATGTCGAAATCAATCTCGCATCCATCAAGGACCAGGGCTTCGCCGCAGACGTTCGGAAGCGCACCTCGGCAATCCGGCAATGATCGCCGACTTGATCGCTGCAATAGTTGTCCCAAACTGAAATCACCACGAGATAGTTACTCCCGAGCACAGATTTCCCGCCGTCATTGGTTTACAATTGATGGTTTCTAGCACTCATTTTCATCCGCTCTAGGAGGAGTCTCATGAAGCTTACCCCTGGCAAACTTGCCGGTCTCAAAAAAGTCTCAAACGAACGCGGCATCATCGCAGCTGCCGCCATGGATCAGCGCGGCTCTCTGCAAAAATCACTCGCAAAGGAAAAAGGCGGCGAAGTGAACGACGCCATGATGGAAGAGTTCAAGTCGCTGGTCACCGAAGTCCTCACGCCGCACGCCTCCGCTATCCTGCTCGATCCCGAGTGGGGCCTTCCTGCCTCGAAGCGCCGCGACAAGAATGCCGGATTGCTCCTCGCCTACGAAAAGACCGGATATGACAAGACTGGTCCGGGCCGCCTGCCCGACCTGCTCGATCACTGGTCCGCCCGCCGCTTGAAAGAAGCCGGTGCCGATTGCGTGAAGATCCTGCTCTACTACACGCCCAATGATCCGAAGGACGTGAACGACCGCAAGCATGCCTGGGTCGAGCGCATTGGCGACGAGTGCCGCGCCAACGACATCCCGTTCTTCCTCGAATTCGTCGGTTACGAAGAAGGCGCAGACGAAAAGGGCCTCGACTACGCGAAGAAGAAGCCTCACATTGTCACCGAGAGCATGCGTGAGTTCTCAAAAGACCGCTACGGCGTCGACGTGTTGAAAGTCGAAGTTCCAGTCAACATGAAGTTCGTCGAAGGCGTGAAGTGCTTCGGCGGTCAGAAAGCTTATACGAAGAAGGAAGCCATTGATCATTTCCACAAGGCCGCTAACGTCGCGACCAAGCCGTTCATTTATCTTTCGGCAGGCGTCAGCAATGCTGAGTTCAGCGAGACACTCGAACTGGCAGGAGAATCCGGCGTGAAGTTCAACGGAGTTCTCTGCGGCCGCGCGACCTGGAAAGATGGCATTCCGATCTACGCGAAGCAGGGGGCAGCCGCATTCCGCAAGTGGCTTGAGACCGAAGGCGTAAAGAACATTAATAACGTCAACGACAAGCTGAAGGCCGCTACCAGCTGGCACTCGATCTATGGAGTGGAATTGGTCCACGCGTAAATCTTTCACACGTTTGAGGCGCGGGCACTCACGTCCGCGCCTTTATTGTTTGGATTGAATCGTGATGAAGCGCAAGATCCTTCTCTCTTGGAGCAGCGGCAAAGATAGCGCCTGGACTCTGCACGTTCTCCGCCAGCGTGGGGACGTCGAAGTGGTCGGGTTGCTCACCACGATCAATTCGAACTTCCAGCGCGTGGCAATGCATGGAACACGTTACGAATTGCTAAAGGCTCAAGCCGCCGCCGCTCGGCTTCCGCTCTGGGAAGTACTCCTGGCGTGGCCGTGTAGCAATGAAGTCTACGAGAAGGCAATGGCTACAGCGTGCGCGACGGCCGTGCAGCAAGAAATCTCAGGCATTGCATTCGGTGATCTTTTCCTCGAGGACGTCCGCCGCTACCGCGAAGACCGTCTGCGCGGAACCGGACTCGAACCGCTCTTCCCCCTCTGGGGGCGCAACACGAGCGAATTGCTCTCCGAAATGCTAGACGCCGGTCTACGAGCACGCATCGTTTGCGTCGACCCTTCCAAGTTGCCGGCAGACTTTGCCGGACGCGATCTGGACTTCGAGATCCTAAACCGCATGCCTACCGGCATCGATCCTTGCGCGGAGAATGGCGAGTTCCACACCTTCGCCTACGCCGGGCCCATGTTCCACGAACCGATTCCGATCGAGTCAGGTGAGATCGTCACTCGCGACGGATTCGTGTTCGCCGACCTTCTGCTTACGAAGAGAGATGCCGTCCCCGCCTGAACATCCCATGAGCGCATAAAATCATTCAGGTTGCATTGGTTGGAAAGGAACTCCATGGCAGCGCAGACCGTCCTCATCACCGGCGCCTCCGGCGGCATCGGATACGAACTCGCCAAACTCTTCGCCCGCGACCATCACGACCTAGTCCTCGTCGCGCGAAGCGGAGACAAACTCGCTCAAGTTGCCACCGAGCTGCAAGCCCACGGCGTCACTGTCAAAACGATTGCAGTTGACCTGGCAACCCCTCCCGCTCCGAAATTCCTCTTCGACCAACTACAGCGAGAAGGCATCGCCGTCGACATCCTGATCAACAACGCCGGCTTCGGCGCCCTCGGCGAATTCGCCCAAATGCCCGAAGAACAGA
>DATEJO010000228.1:0-2853 GCA_035277905.1 Candidatus Sulfotelmatobacter sp. | reverse complement strand
AGCGGCAGAAAGAAATGTGGTCGCCGCAGACGATTCTGCCGATTAGCGATCCGCCGGGTCCGCTTGCCGCGCTGAAAGCGAATTTCGCAGACTACGCGCTGGGCTGGGGATTGCGCGATTATCACGGACGCAAACTTGTCGGACACACGGGCGGCGTCGGAGGATTTGTCTCGCGCGTCATGCTTGTCCCGGAAGAAAATCTTGGAGTCGTGATCCTCACCAATGCGGAAGAAGGCGGGGCGTTCGACTCGATCCTCTATCACGTGCTCGACTACTACATGCAGCTTCCGCCAGCGGATTGGGTCGGGGCATTCAAGGCAGTGAAAGATAAAGAAGAGAAAGACGCCGCCGAGATTATGGCAAAGGCGGCGAGCGCTCGCGATGCGAATTCCAGGCCGTCGCTGCCTTTGGAAAAATATGCGGGAGTCTATAACGATGCATGGTATGGGCCGATCACGATCCGCATGGAAAACGGCGGGCTGGTGATCTCGTTCGATCACACACCTATGATGATTGGCGATCTGCAGCACTGGCAGCACGACACCTTCAAAGCGCACTGGCGCGTTCACACGATCGAAGATGCGTTCATCACGTTCTCGCTGAATCCAGATGGATCGATTGACAGCGCGAAGATGGCGGCCGTGTCTCCGCTGGCGGATTTTAGTTTTGATTATCAGGATTTGCGGCTGAAGCCCGCGCCTGCGGAGAAGAAATAAGGGTCCAGGGGCTGGAGGTTAGGGGCTAGTTAGTTGAGAGTGGCTTCTTCGGCTCGACTCTAGCCCCTGACCTCTAGCCCCTAGCATCTAGCCCCTAGCATCTAGCCCCTAGCCCCTAGCCACTGACGAACGCTATCGCAGGAAAACGTAAGAAGAGTCTTCGACCCGCACGGTAGTTCGTCGTCGAGTTTTCTTATCGACGTTATAGACAACCAGCAGGTGATCTTCAATCAGCAGCAACTCTTTATCGGTAATCCATCCCACCAACGTTGCATGCGGCACGAACGCAACTTGCCGCGGAGTGTCTTCTACGCTCTTCACCGCGACTGCCGGCAATTCTGCCAGGGCTTTGCGGATTCGCTCTGACTCGTCGGGATTCGCCTGGCCTTGTTGTGAAAGTTGAATTGGTTTGTTTGCCGGAGTCGTCGAGGTGATGGTCATTGCAACGGACTCCGCATCGGGCGAGAGCTTCGCAGTGGGAGTGAGAAAGCTGACATCGTAATCGGGATTCTTGTATGTCGTTAGTTCATCGAACGCGGCGACCTTTTTTCCGTTGATCAGCACGAGTGTCTGATCGTCACTCTGGTTCGACCATCCGCAGCATCCGGTGTCGGGAATGGCCTCGACAATGGTCGCGCCGTCGGGAGTCGTGTCCAGAATTCGCTGCAGCGGCTCAGGCAGATCGGTCGCTGCCCACTTGCCTGCGTCTTCCTGGTAGCGCATGCTGGCTTTGTAGATCGATCCCGTTTGTCCAGCAATGAACTGGGTGACGAAAAAGAAATTGTCTAGGCCGGTCGCTGGGGACCACGCCACCTCTGTCGGACACGTGTCCTCGCAGGTTCCGGTCTTGCAGCGGCACTCGGGCAATTTCTTTGAGGCGACTTCTTCGCGATTGGCGCCGCTCAAGTCGGTGCGCCATGCTTGCCAGTTGATCTCCGTTGAAAGATCGACTCCCTCGCGCTCCAATTTCCGCGGCTCATTCGCAAACCAGTAGAGATGCTTTCCGTCGGCGGAGAGATAAGCCAGCGGCGCTTGTTCGGTGATCGCCTGATTCGATCCTGTCTCTTCGAGGTTGTGTTTCACACCTTCGTCGATTGGTGTCGCCGCGTGTCCATCCCACAGCCAGAATTTGTGTGTGGCTTTGATGTCGTCGTCAGAGAGTGGAAGGGATGGGGCAGGGGCGAACAAGATTTGTCCGGCGCGATTCACCGAGATTGCTGCTGGCGACTTCAGAGCGTCTGCGGGAACTTTGACTTTCTGCCTCACCGTGAATGTTGCTGGATCGTACTCGACCATCTCGCCCGGCGCTCGCAACACCCACAACTTCTTTCCCTGTGCGAGCAAGGGCGTCGCTAGTAACAACAGTGCCACAGTCATCCGGAAAATATTTCGCATGAGAATTTCGATCACATCGCGCCGATTACTTCATCTCCACAACCGGCAATTCGATGAAACTTGCCTCATCAGGCGCATGATAGATCTTCTCGACCGCACTCTTATAATCGCCGGGCTTTGCCCAGAAGATATTCGGCACGAACGTCTGCGGATTGCGGTCATACAACGGGAACCAACTCGACTGCACCTGCACCATGATTCTGTGTCCCGGCAGAAAAACATGATTCGCGTTGGGCAGAGCGAACTTGTAGAGCAGAGGCTTGTCTGGCGTGATCGCCTTCGGGGCCTCGAAACTCTCGCGATAGCGCCCGCGGAAGATGTCCGCCGAAATCATGAGCTGATATCCGCCCATGTGCGGATCGCCGGCCACTTCGTCCGGATACACATCGATCACCTTGACCACCCAATCCGAATCCGTGCCGCTCGTGGATGCAATCAGGTTCACCACTGGCTGTCCGCTGATCTTGACCGGCTCTTTCAGAACGTCAGACGCAAAAGCGAGCACATCGGGACGTCCCGATGACTCGCGCTGATCATCCACCAGCCACTGCGACCAGGTAAATTCTCCCCCGTAGCCGACTGGCTGAATCGGGCGCGACCGGAACGGCACCGGCTTCGCCGGATCGGAAACGTACTCGTCGTACGCGGCTCCGCGCGGCGAAGCGTCGAAGCTCAACTTCAATCCCGATTCCAGATAAAGCGGCTTGGGATGAATCGCACATCCGGAGGCACAGCCCGCAGG
>DATEJO010000227.1:0-16630 GCA_035277905.1 Candidatus Sulfotelmatobacter sp. | reverse complement strand
CTACGAAACGTAAGTCGGGCATTCTGGTGAAGGTCCATTCGGTCGACTCCATCGAAGCAGATTGGTCAGCACCATCAGCTTCTCCGGTCTTGCTCGAATGGACTATTCACTTCTTGGGAACAACGTGTTGAAAGATCACAGGCACCCTTCGAACACACTACTTCGCGAGAACCAGCACTACGAAGCTGTCGGGGAGAATCGGTGGCCTGCGGTATGGATTGTCGGATGTCGGCGCCGCCGGCCGGGGGCCGAACTTCGCCGTGACCGTGAAGACGTTGTGCGTCTTGGAATCGAGCGCCATGGTGCGCGCTCCTTTTTCTGTGGGAACATTTCCGAGGACGCTGAACTTCTCTGGGGACTCTTCTTTTATTACGGTCAGAACGCCGTCTCCTCCGCAGGAGGCGAATGCCAAGCCGGTTTCCGGATCGTAACGCGTGGCATCGACGCCGTCGCCGATCGCCGGAGTCGCCAATACCTTGCCAGTATCGGCATCGACTACGGCCATCATTTTGTTATCGCAGCCGGCGAAGAGTCGTCGGTGTTCCCGGTCAATTGCGAGTCCGCTGGGTTCCGTGCAGGGCGCGAGCGGCCATTTCGCTTTGACTTCGAGTCTCTGGGGATCGATGGCATCCAACTCGCTCTTATCTTCGATGTTCACGAAGATTTCGCCTTTGGCGTCGCTGGCGGCGAACTCGGGCTTGCCGCCGAGGGGAATGGTCCCGAGCACTTTGCCGGTTTGCGCGTCGATCGCCGTCGAGTCGTGGCTGCGTCCGTTGAACGTGAAGACGCGCTTTGTAGCTGGATCGTAGAGGATCGCGTCCGGATTCTCTCCCGCTTTTACTTTGCTGCCAATGGGAGCAAGTGTCTTGATATCGAAAATGGTGACGGTGCCTTCGCGGCCGTTGCTGGCGAAGCCGCGTCCCAACTCGGGCGCGAGCGCGATCCCGTGAACTCCGGGAGTGTCAGGAATATCGCCGACAGTTTTACCGCTCTCGTTGTCGAGAACGATGACGTGGGTTCCGCGGGAAATGAAGAGACGGTGCGAGCTTGCATCGACCGTGAGGTAATCCCAGCCGCCTTCGCCGCCGACTTTGTAGGTTTTGATGACGTGATATCCCGGACCAACTGCGGCGAAGGCCACCGCCGCCAGGGACAAGCTGATGATGGGCATCCACCACCGGAATCTAGCTGACATAGTTCCTCCTCAATAATGAACGTGCGCACATGCAGACGGGGCCCCTTCCCTGTCCACATGAACGAAGTACGTTGGTCCTGCGACCGACCGAATTCAAACCGAAGTAACTTTACCCTATTTTTGGGCCGCCTAGACTCTTAACAGTATGGGCGGATTCAAGCCACCATTTTCGGGGACCGGCGGAGAAGGAACGCCTCCGCTTGATCCGCGTCTGCAGCCGACGCCTGATTACGGGACGCTCGGGCCGGGCTCGGATATCGCCAACTACAGCGGACAGCCAGTGCAGTATGCGCCACGGAAGCGCACTTCGCCTCTGGTTTCGCTGATTGCAATGGCAATCGGACTCGCAACAGCTTTGTTCCCCCTGTACTTTGGAACGTCGCACAAACCGCATCGAGCATCGCCGCAATCGCAGACGAATTTGCAGGAGGCCGTTTCGGCGCGGGATTTGCAGCAACTCGATCAGATGGATCCGCAGAACCAGGCGGAGACGTTATTGAAGATGGCGATGGCGCATTCCGATGGCGCCGTGGAGCAGATTTCAGCGCGCGCCGATGGATGGAATGGGCAGGTGCAATGGAATCCGCAGATTGCGAATTTGTCGGCGGCTGCCCTGAATTCGAACGACCTGCGAGTGCGTGAGTCTGGCGTGGAGGTCGAGCTTGCCGCATATGGGCTGGCGAAGAATTCCGAGAGCCTCGATTACGTGCTGAAGACCGTTGAGTCTTCGGACCATTCGCAGAAGATTTGGGCGCTGTGGGCGCTGGGGTTGATGGGAAATCAAGGAGTCGGGCAGGAGCGCGTGCTCGCCGTTTTGACAGACCATCTGAAGGATTCCGATGCCGACTCTCGGAGATGGGCCGTCGAAGCACTGGCATTGATGGGGAGCGACGCGACGATTGCTCCTCTGTTGCAGACGATGCACGATGATCCGTCGCCCCTGGTGCGCGAGCGGGCAGCGTGTGGCGTGGCGTCGTCAGGACTGTTCACGCAGGAACAGCGGGACAGAGCGATTCCAACGTTGTTGAATTACACCGAAGATCCGTCGCTCGATGCACAGACGCATGCGTGGGCATTTCAGGCTCTGGGCGACATCACGCACCAGCGGCTGCCGAACGATCCGGCAGCCTGGCGTGGGTGGTATCACAAGCAAGCGGCTAGTGAATAGTGGATAGTTGATAGTGAATAGTTACACCTCGTGGCGCCGCCAGACTTCAGACCTCGGACTTCAGACTTCCGACCGCAGCCTTTGTTCCCGCGGTCGGACACGTCGGTAGAAGGTTTTCAATTACCAAATTACAAAATTACCCAATTACTAAATTTTCTCAGTTTGCCATCTTCGCCACGTGTACTTCGAACCCCGTTTTCGGCAGAAGTGACGTCAGCGCGAATGCCTTGAAACCATCTCCGGTGACCTCGGTATGACGATAAACGCCGGGATCACTTTCGATGACTTCGCGGCGGCCTTCCATGTCGGCTAAGAAATCCTGCGCCTGATTAACAGTGGCTCCCGCATCCTTTGCGCGAGTGACCACCGCCTCGGAAGCGTACGAGCGGATCAGTTTGGGCCAGTACTTCGCGAGCAAATCGGTGCTGGCGAAGACGTCGGCCCAGATGATGCGTCCGTTGACGGCGACGACAACGCCGACGGCATTCCGGTCGCGAAGTTGATGGATCAGGCTCTCATAACTCTGTTCGATTGGCTTGGCGATGGCGTCCACTTGCTTCTTTACTTCACGGTTTTCGTTGACCTTCGCATAAGAACTCGTCTGCGACATTTCGGTTGCGACTGCGGGGGCGGTGGCTTCCACCGTGACGGTCATCGCCTCTTTTTGTTTGTTCACCGCGTCCCACACTTCCGATTGATTCTTATCGGCCATTGCTTTGGAGCGCACCGAGGGCTGGGCCATCAGGGCCATCGGAGGTGGCGCTGCCCCATGAATCGGGCCGCCAACAGTGTTGCCATACATCGATTCCGATGCTCCGAAGTTCTGACTAGTCGCGACCCAACGTCCGGGCTCGACACAGAAAACGCTGAGGTCGATGGGATCGCTTTCGGCTGGAACGATGCGGTCCTTGCCGATGACACGATCCTGCTTGCCTCCGCTGACGATTTCACCCGCCAGCAAGAGCAGGGGACGCTTCGAATTGTTAACGAGCACGAGACGGTTGACCTCGGCTCCGTCATGACGAATGCCCATTGCCGGACGACGGCGAATGAGGCCTTGCACGTTTCCGGCTTCGGTGATGACGACTTCGCCGGAGCGAAGTCCTTCATCGAGAGTGAGGAATTCGCCAGTCGGATAACTCCTGGCGGCAACCACGGGGAAGACTGTGAGATTGCCGTGGCGGATGGGATCGAGAACTTTATATCCGGGAGTGGGGGTGACTTCTCCTGCGCGGGCATCGCGCTGGTCGAGCACAACGAATGTGGTAGCGACCAGCAGGACCGTCAAAGCCAAAAAAATCTTGGGACTCATAAACGCTCCTTCCGGAACGGACGGAGCGCCGGGTTCCCAGGAGAGGCCGAGTTACTGGCGTAACTCAGGCGAAGGCGCGCCGCCCGTTTCCGATTCCGTCAGAGGAACGAAGCAGGCAAGCGCGCTTGCGCGGGAAATTTGCGGGTTCCTTCGTGTGAATTATGAAAATCCCCACTTCTGGCAACACCGGCCAAAAGTGGGACACCGGTCGGCTCAGGAAATAATCGACATGATCTCGAGATCTTTCGACTCGGTTTCGGAGTGGACGAGCACGGACTCGCCGCGGCGCTCAAGCAGGAGATCGGCTTTCTGGTCTCCGCAGCGCAGATTGCGGATCGAGAGTTGCGGAATGCCCTCCGGAAGATAAGGACGGTCGAAGACGATTCTGCGGCGGGCCCCGTCGATAGAGATTCCGAGGCATCCCGCAAGGATCAGGAATGGGGCTGCCGACGCCCAGGCTTGCGGCGAGCACGCGACTGGATAAAGTGTTGGACCTTCGGTCGGGCGTCGCTCAAGCCCGCAGATGAGTTCGGGAAGGCGATGCAATTCGACTTCGCCGCTGAGGTCCAGCAGAGCCAGAAGCATTTTGCCGGCCAGTTTTCGAAAGCCAAACTTGGCCATACCGTTCGCAATGATGGAGTTGTCGTGAGGCCAAACGGAACCGTTGTGATACGAGAGCGGGTTATAGCGGGATTCGGTGGTAGCGACCGTGCGGATGCCCCAGCCGGAAAAATATTCAGGCTGCATGAAATTCCGGGCGATCATGCGCGCGCGTTCCGGAGATGCGATGCCGGTAAAGAGGCAGTGTCCGGCATTGGAAGCGCGGACGCGGCACGGCTGCTTGCGGCCGTCGAGTGCGAGGGCGTAGGTCTTCAAGTCGTCGCACCAGAACTGCTCCTCGAAGCTGGTGCGGAGCGCTTCCGCCTGCATTTCCAGTTCGGCGCAGTGATCGACGTTGCCGAGCACGCGAGTCAGCCTGGCAGCGGCGAGTTTCGCGGCGTAGACGTAACCCTGAACTTCGCAGAGGGCGATCGGAGGGTCGGCGATTTTTCCATCGGCATGAAACACGGAGTCGTTCGAATCTTTCCACCCCTGCTGCACGAGGCCTTTTCCGGAGTGGCGGGTGTACTCGACGAAGCCATCGCCATCGACGTCTCCGTAATCGTCGATCCACTTCAGGGCGCGATCAACGTGCGGCCAGATGCGGTCGAGAAAAGGCCTGTCGCCGGTGCGATCGAAGTAGTCGCCGGCGAGCATGATGAACAGGGGAGTGGCGTCGACGCTGCCGTAGTAACGGCCGAAGGGAACTTCGCCGAGAGCCGCCATCTCGCTCTTTCGCATCTCGTGGAGAATCTTGCCGGGTTCGGAATCGGCGACTGGATCCACCTTGTCAGCTTGCGAGGAAGCAAGGAATTCGAGCACGCCCTTGGCCGTGTCCGGATTGAGCCATAGCGTCTGCAGCGCAGTGATGATTCCGTCGCGGCCGAAAACCGTGCTGAACCAGGGAACTCCGGCGTAAGGATAATTGTGCTCGGGATTGCCCGCGATCATCATTTCCAGATCGGACATCGATCTCGCGATCCAGTCGGTGAAACGAGAGTTCTGGCTCGTAATCTGCGGAAAGCATTTCGAAATCTCCGCTAGTTCGACGCGCGCGGAAGCGAGAGCGTCCGTATAGCCGGTCATGGCTTTCGAAGCGTCGGCAGCACAACTGATTTCGATTTGCAGTTCGGCCTCTTCCTTCGGCTGCAAACTACATACGAATTCGAAGCCGGTGTCCGAAATTCTTTCAGGGTGAGTGTTGCAGCGGATGAGGGTCTCGCGCATCACGCGATCCAGCCCTTGATAGCGCAAGCAAATGGAGTCATCGTGAACCTCGCTGGGCAAGCGCTTGCCCGACCGTTGCCGGGCGGTGCCGCGCACTTCGAAAATGTCCGCAAAGTCGGCATCGAAGCTGAAATTCAGCGGAATCCGCAGAGGATCGAGGCTGTGGTTCACGATCCGGAGATTCTCGAAGCACGACGCCTGGTAAAGAAATCTCGAACGCACGAGGTGCAGCACGCCGCGATTGATCGCGATTGAGCCATCGCGAAAGACGTCGAGATTGGCGATGTCAGCTGTGAACAGAGAATTGTTGGTGGCCACGGTTGAGCTGAGAAGAAGAGGCCGCGCATTCCAGAGAAAGAGGCAAAACTCTGAGAGATGGCGCATGCCATCGTAGAAGAGACCTTCTTCGCCGAGGCCGGAAGTTTGCACATCTCCCAGGCGGTCGAAAACCAGAAACATGCGCCCATACTTCAGGACGCGGGCGCGATCATCGGAGCGAGATGTAGTTGTCGCTATGTAGTACTGGGTGTTGGCGATTCCGCTTCCATCCACGTCAACACTCCCTTGTCGGCGATAGACGCCGTTTCTGGATGAATCAGTTTTTCGTAGATGCTCAAGTATTCGCGGGCCATTCGATCGTCAGTGAAGTTGAGTTCGAAGTGACGCCGGCAATCGCGCCGGTCGATATCCCCGATTTTTCTGACGGCCTTCACCGCTTGTTCCACAGTGCGAACGACAAAACCGCATTTCCCGTCTCGAATAATTTCAGGCACGGAACCGGAGGGGCAAGCGATAACCGGTGTTCCGCAAGCCAGCGATTCGATGGTTACAAGACCAAAAGGTTCCGGCCACTGGATCGGGAAAAGGAGAGCTGCCGCATTCCCGAGGAACTCCTGTTTTTCCGCGCTCCCGATTTCTCCGATGAAATCAATCAGGGGATTTGTGAGCAACGGCTTGATCTTTGCTTCGAAATACTCGCGGTCGGCGCGGTCCACTTTTGCTGCAATCTTCAGAGTCATCTCCGACCGCATTGCGATTTCGATGGCTTGTTCGAGGCCTTTCTCCGGCGAAACGCGGCCCAGGAAGGCGAGATATTTTCCTTCGCGCTCCTGGAGGTGCAGCAGAGTCTCCGGCATTCCGTGTCGAACGGTGCCGAGCCAGTTCACCCAGGGAAGAGGTCTTCGCTGAGCGTCAGAAATTGAGATCAGCGGGATCTCGCGAAACTCCTGATAGAGAGGAACCAGGTCGGGAAGGTCGAGCCGGCCATGCAGAGTGGTGGCATTCGCAACCTGTTCGCGGCGGCTTCTGAGAAAGTGCAGGTAGTCGACATGAAAGTGGATCAGATCGAATTCATCCGCATGACGGAAGACATTTTCGATCATCAAAATGTGGTGCGCGAATGGGTCGATGCAGTTTGCATCCAGCCGTAGCGCCTTCTTGCACGAAGGAACGAGGCGTGCGTTTGTAACAGAATCGCCGCTGGCGAAGAGAGTGACCTCGTGGCCGAATTCTACGAGTGTCTCTGTTAGCCAGGAAACTACACGCTCGGTGCCTCCGTAGAATCTGGGAGGAACGCTTTCATATAGTGGCGCAACTTGGGCGATCCGCATCCAGCGGGCTCCTGATGATGGAATGTTAGGCGGACCCCTGTTTTCGGTTGGGACGCGAGCAAGAATCCGCTACTTTCGCCTTACCTACGCTACCGGAGCCTCTGAAGTGCCTTTGCCCCTGTGACCTAGCTTTGAGATGTGTTTTCGCGTTGCGCGGTTGGCACAGGCTTTGACGCACGTAGAGCGAGTGGGCGCGAACACAATTTCTTTAGCGTGAAGCGCTCAGATAAAGTTTTGAACGGGTGATTGGGATCGGAAAGCACCTCGACACCAGGGAGAGATGATTCAGGTTTTGGATTCGCATAGGTAGGGTAGGTGCAGTATTGTTCCCGCAACGCCTGGTTACCTAAAGTTAGAAGGCAGTCGT
The DNA here is from genome assembly GCA_035277905.1 of Candidatus Sulfotelmatobacter sp. Classification (GTDB taxonomy): domain Bacteria; phylum Acidobacteriota; class Terriglobia; order Terriglobales; family Acidobacteriaceae; genus Sulfotelmatobacter. Next base: position 9,151 of record DATEJO010000227.1, on the reverse strand, counting down.
GACCCGCTAGTTCGACTGTGCCCCTCGTCTTCCTCCGCTCCTGAGTGTGTCTCTGCTCGTTTTGATAACCGTTTTCTGCCCAGCAATGCTCACGATTTTCTAAAGGGAAATCAGCGCTCGAGACAGACGTGAAGAGGTGATCGAGAGATTTTGAATTGACAGTGAACTGATTTGGCGACTAGTGCAGCTGAGTTGAACCTGAAAAGCCACATTCGTCATTCTGGCCAGACCGCATTTCTGACTGCTCGCAGATGCTGGTCGTAAACAAATTGGGTAGGCATCGGGGGTCGAATGCGCAGGATGGAGCGCCATTGTAAGCGAAAGCGTGACGCTTATGTAGCCATGGGCACGATCGTGCTGGGACTCATTCTTGCAGCACTCGCAGGATGTGAAGGGTTGCCCAGGAATGTTGCTGAATGCAAAGTTACGCCGACTCCTCCGGCGAACCTTACGATTGTGCCCCCGGCGCCCGAACCGCCTGCTGCCGCGCTTTGTGGATTTCCTCTCTCGATCACGAGTCCCGCAAATAACGCGAGCGTGCAGTCGCCTGTACAGATTCTCGCGAATGCGAATCCTCCCGATCCGATCTACACGGTGCGGCTCTATGTCGACGGTCTCGCGGTCCTGTACACACCAAGCACGAACGTGAGCCAGTGGATCTGGATGGCGAATGGCCAGCACACCGTCGAAGTTGTGGCGGAGGATACTGCCGGATATGTCGCGACCACATCGATGAAGGTGAATGTAGTCAGCCAGGGTCAGGGTGCGTTGAACCTCCAAGACAGTCCCGACTGGGTTTCATGCTCGGCTGTGATTGCGAACTCCACTTGCGCGGCTGGACTCGGAGTCGCACAATCCACTCTGCAATTGCATCAGGCATCGCCATCGCTCGACGGCTCGGCGGCGAAGTTCAGCTTGGGCGGAAAGCATGCCTACTCCAACGAACTCTACTGGACTCCGATAGGAGGGGGTAACACTCCAACTCACTTCACATACGATCTGTATTTTTATGTGAGTGATGGGAACGCTCCGCAGTCGCTTGAGTTCGACGTCAACCAGGCTTTCGGAGGAACTCGATGGACATGGGGGACGCAGTGTGACTTCGATCAGTCGCACGCGTGGAACATCTGGGACCCCCTGAACGAGGTGTGGAGAGTCACGGATGTTCCCTGCAATCATTTTCCTTCCAACACATGGATTCATCTCATCTGGAATTTCGAACGGGTGGGAAATCAGGTGCACTACATCAGCTTGAGCGTCGACAACCAGACCTACACGGTCGATACGTATTACGGCGCTCAGCCGAACTGGACCCAGGAAGAAATCGATATCGCATTCCAGATGGATGGAAACTACAAGCAGCAGCCATATGACGTGTGGCTGGACGAAGTGAATCTCTTCACGAGCTGATCGGGCTTTCGCTTGTTGATCCTGTAGGGCGACCAAGGCAGATCCCTACAGAAAATTGTCGATGCCTTCCAGCAGAGTTGCATGGTTACGCTAAGAGTTGGAGGTGACCATGCCGGAACGAGAAACGATCGAACGAGCTCACGAGGACGCGCGCGAAGGGAAATCGCCCAGCACGCAGGCCGGAGAATTCGTACGTGAGGAAATGCACCACATTCGGGAAGGGAAGCACGGTGCGGCATCGACCAAGCAGGCGATTGCGATCGGTTTGTCGAAGGCGCGAAGAGCGGGTGTAAAGCTCCGCCCTCCCAGCAACGGAAAGACTTCGGCCAGCACGAGAGAAAAAGCCGAGCGCGATTATGAAAGAGGGCAATCGCATTCCCGAAGGAAGTCTTCAACGCGGTCTCGCGCGACCCGCCGAGCATTGAAGAAGAAGAGCCGTTCGGCGGTTTCCCACAGTTCGCTGTCGCGGCAGGCTCGGTCGGCAGCTAAGAAACGAGGCAGCGCCTCCAGACGCAGCGCTGCCAAAAAGGCCAGCCGGACGCGCAAGGCAAATCGATAAGGCTGCGCGTCGAGAATTCTGCGGAATAATAGCGAGGGGTCTCATGATTCGAAAATTGAAAAGCGGAGAGTATCGGCTTTATTCAAGAAAGAAGAATGCGAAAACAGGCAAGCGCCGCAATCTCGGCACGTTTTCCACTAGAAAAGCTGCTCAGTCGCACGAGCGCGCGGTGCAATACTTCAAACATCATTGAGGCCGAAATGGCGAGCACCAAGAGCAAAAAGACGAAGCGCTGGGTCGCCAAGGTGGATACGGACTCGACGCATCCGCCCAAAGGGCTTTTTACGAAGAACGCTGCGACCATTGCCCGCACTCTCGCGAGCAAGCGGGTTTCGCCGAAAGGTCCGGGCTCCGGAATGCGGATGCTAACCTACTTCATCAATCGCGCTGGTCATGGGCTCAGCACGAGACGCCGCGCGGAACTTGAGAAGGCAAAGCGCCTGCTCTCCGCGCGGATCAAGCGTTCCAAGCCCCTGAAGAAGGCTGCCTAGCCCCGCATCAATTCAACGCCTCTTCCCCGAAAACTGCGGCGGGTATTAGTCCTACTGATTACCCGCCGAGCGTATCTACGGCAGTTTCCCTTTGACTCTCCGGAATGCCCTGTATAGTGTGGAGACACTCCGCTCAGTGATTCCCGCGTAGACCCGTGTGTACAGCGGGTTTTCGTGGCCCAGCGCGACTGAGGATGTTCCCGTCCGACTAGCGAATATCCCTTTTTGAGACCTGACAGGGTCTTGCTCAAATCTCAACCGGAGAAAAGCCCAAATGAAGAAGTATGCCCTGATCTCAGCGGCCATTTCCGTCTGCCTGCTTGGAGTATCCGCCTTCGCGACCGTAACCGTAACCAGTCCAACGAATAACAGCACGGTTGGGACGTCCGTCCAATTCGTAGCCTCGGCGACAACCTCGACCTGTTCCAAGGGAGTAGGCTCGATGGGAATCTATCCGTCGCCGTATCAGCTGTCTTACGTCGTGAATGGCTCGAGTCTTAATACCAGCCTGAATTTCAATCCCGGAACTTATAACGTCGTCGTGGAAGAGTGGGACAACTGCGGCGGAGCGACGACTTCGACGGTGACGATCACTGTCAAGGCGGGTGGGACCACCGGCGTGTTCGTAACTTCTCCCGCAAATAACAGCACCGTGGGATCGCCTGCGAAATTTGTCGCGACGGCCACGACGAGCTGCTCCCTCGGCGTGGCATCGATGGGGATCTACACTGCTCCTTATCAATTGGCCTACGTCGTCAGCGGCGCGAGCCTCAACACAACTCTCTCCCTCAGCGCTGGGACGTACAACACCACAGTCGAAGAATGGGACAAGTGCGGCGGCGCGGCTACAACGCCGATAACGATCACGGTGAACTCTTCTGGCACGACCTTCTCGAATCTCCAAAGCAGCGGCGGATGGAACGGCTATGCACAGCAGCCACCAACCTATGCCGACTGCACCGGCTGCACACCGAGCGGCCCCGGCACTACGTGGGCCATGTATCAGAACATCAAATCGCCGACTCTGTCGGGGAACTCGACGCAGTTCAATATCGGCGGCACCATGGATTACTCCGATGTGCTGTGGAACAACCACCTGATCGGCGATTTTTCTTCGCAGGGACTCCCGGACACGAATCACACGCTGGTCCCGACGCTGCACAATTTCACCTACGACGTTTATTTTTACGGCAGCAACCTGGGAGCGTCGCAGGCGCTGGAGTTTGACATCAATCAATTTTTCAGCGGAATGGCGTTTACCTGGGGCCACGAATGCCGCGTCGGTGGCGGCAATGAGTGGGACATTTGGGACAACGTCAAAATGAAGTGGGTTCCGACGGGCATTTCGTGCTATCCGCTCGAGAACGCGTGGAACCACCTGACGATCCAGGTGGAGAGAACCTCAAGCAATCAGCTGCTGTATCAGTCCATCACGTTGAATGGAGTGACGCACACGCTGAACTGGACCTATGCCCCGTATTCCGAGCCGGGATGGTATGGGGTCACCGTCAACTATCAGATGGACGGCAACTACGTGCAATCGCCGTACACGGTCTATCTGGATAAGTTCAACTTCACGTATCAGTGAAGTGAAGATGCTCCGCTCACGGCGTCGCCGATGTCCTGTACCTCGTCGGCGACGCCGTTCCGTTTTGTGTGCGCAACATTCTTGTGTGGGGACAGCCGCCCTTGGCTGTCCGGCGGAGCGAAGCTCCGCAGTGCCCCCCGGGCCAAGGCCTCTCTAGGGCGGCGGTAATGCCCTATTTTCAATAAGAAGCACCTCAGGCAACTCGCCCTTCCCTGCTCGCAACTAACAAATTAGTTGACGTTTTCTCAACTGGAACGTCTACTAGCTGGGAGTTGGAGGAGGAGCATTGGCGCGTAGCAGATCTGCGACCTTGACGGAAGCTGAGTTGCGCATCATGAACGTCCTCTGGGAGAAGGGCTCGGCGACCGTGCACGAGGTCCTGGAATCCCTGCCCGCACAACCTGCCCTGGCTTACAACTCTGTCCTGACGATCGTACGAATTCTCGAGAAAAAAGGTTACGTGAAGCACGTGAAAGACCGGCGCGCGCATGTCTACACACCCAGCATCGACCGGAAAGATGCGTCCCGGTTTGAAGTGCGGCATCTGGTGAGCCGGTTCTTCGGCAACTCCGATGAGTTGCTGGTTCTGAATATTCTCGAGGAAAAGAGCATCGATCCCGAAGAACTTGAACGGCTGCGGCAGCTGCTGGAAAGGAGCAAATAAGGCTCGTGATGACTCCATTCCTCGACGTGCACGCAGTGGCCCAGTATTCGTCGCTGCGGATTCTTGATTCCCTGATAGAAGGCAGCCTGATCGGGATCTTTGCCGCGGTACTGCTGCGCGGAGCACGGCGGCAATCTGCTGGCACGAGGTTCGCGATCTGGTTTTCTGCGCTTTTGGCGATTGCACTTCTGCCGTGCTTGGGCGCGTCGCTTTCGTCGCGAATAGGAGTTTCGGGCAGCGTAGGAAGTCATGCAGCGATCACAGTTCCCGACTCATGGGCTTACTACCTCTTCGGGGCATGGGCCGTCCTCGCCGGATGGTTTCTCTTGGGGATTGGCAAGGCGGTCTGGCATCTTCATGTGCTGAGGACAAACTGCGTTCCAGTCGATTGCGCAAACACTCAAGCCGTCTTCCGCGATGCGCTTGAGCGGAGTGGGATCCGACGGCGCGTCGCTGTGTTCAGATCGGACCGTGTACGCGTTCCGACGGCCATTGGATTGCTGAAGCCAGCCATCGTGCTTCCTGGCTGGGTCATCAACGAACTTTCGGCCGACGAACTGCGGCAAGTGCTGTTGCACGAGCTGGCGCATCTGCGGCGCTGGGATGACTGGACCAACCTCGCGCAGCAATTCGTGAAGGCATTGTTCTTCTTCCATCCGGCGGTGTGGTGGATCGAGAAAAAGGCGGCGCTCGAACGCGAGATGGCGTGCGACGATGCCGTTCTTGCCGAGATTGAAAGTCCGCGAGCGTACGCGGAATGCCTGACGCATCTGGCGGAAAGAAGTTTTATCCAGCGAAGCGTGGCGCTGGCGCAAGCAGCCATTGGACGAATTCGTCAGACGTCCGCGCGGGTGGCGCAGATTCTGGATGTAAATCGCCCCAATGCGAATTCGCGCAGTTGGAAACCGGCCGTGTCGCTGGTTGCCGGTTTCGCGATGGTGTGTGCGGTCGGGATTTCGCAGGCGCCGACGATGATCGCCTTCCAGGAACCGGGCTCGGCGCCGGTTGCGAAAATTCCGGCTTCCACTGAATTGGCTTCATCTGTTATCAAGGCGAACGCAATTGTGCCAGTCCGGGCGTCATCTCCGCAGGCGATTCCGGTCATTCCTGCGAAGCTGAAGGTTTCTGCGGCTCATCGCAGTCCGGCACATAATCGGAACGAGACGGCTCTGCAGTACGCAGCGACAAAACCAGCTGCGCCGCCCGTTCATCTCGCCAGCTCGAATAACGTAGCTATTCCCTACACGGAGACGGTCTATCTCGTCGTGCAAGGACAGGATCAAGATCAGCAGGGGATTCAGATCCAGATGTGGCGCGTGACTCTCTTGCGCTACGTCGATCATCCGGCCATCACGAAAGCTCCCAAGAAACAGACTTAAGAAAATGCGAATGCGAAGAACAGGGCGAATTTCATTGTTTGTAACTAAGGAATTAGTTGTACGCGAATCTCTCGAAAGGAATGTAATCCGATGAATGTAGGAATGTGGTTGAAAGACAGCTCTAAAAGATGGACGCGGCGGCTGGCGGTGCCGGTGATCGCAGTGGCGCTAGCTGCTTCGTTTGCAACCTATGAATGCGTGAAGCCGGCTGCGGCAAGCGCCTCATCTTCCGCGCCAGCGGCAGCTCCGCTCGACACCAACAGCGTTGAGGCTTTGCTGAATCTCGACAAGGCCATGGAGACCCTGGCTGCTCGCGTCACTCCAGCCGTTGTTAACGTCACCGTAGTCTCGAAGACCAAGCCCGACTCGGCCAACGAACAGATGCCTGATGGCATCCAGCAGTTCTTCGGGCAGAACGGTCCGTTCGGACAATTCTTCGGTCCGCACATGCAGCAGCGCCAGCCGCAGATCGAGCACGGCTTGGGAAGCGGCGTCATAATCTCTCCCGACGGATACATCGTCACGAACAATCACGTGATCGACGGAGCCGTTGACATCCACGTCACCACCAGCAATCGCCGGGTTTTGAAGGCGAAGCTTGTTGGCGCTGATCCGCTGACCGACCTTGCAGTGTTGAAGGTCGATGCCAACAATCTGGCGAGCGTGCCATGGGGCAACTCGCAGGAAGTGCGGCCGGGCGAAACCGTGCTGGCGTTCGGCAACCCCTACGGATTCCGCTTCACAGTTACACGTGGAATCGTGAGCGCGATCAACCGCTCAAATCCTGATCCCACGAATCTCAACAAGCCGGGCGAATTCATTCAGACCGATGCGGCCATCAATCCGGGAAACTCCGGCGGCCCGCTGGTCGACGCGCGCGGACAGGTGGTCGGCATCAACACGTTCCTTGTCTCGCCCTCGGGCACATTCTCTGGAATGGGATTTGCGATTCCGACCCAGATCGTACGGCCCACGGTTGAGAAGCTGATCCAGTACGGCAAGGTCGAGCACGGACACATTGGCATCGGCATCACCGATGTGACTCCGGAGAACGCCAAGTTCTTCGATCAGTCTTCGGCGTCGGGAGCGGTGGTGACGCAGGTGGATGCGGATTCTCCGGGCGGCAGGGCCGGACTCCAGATCGGCGACGTGATCACGGAGATCGACGGCCAGAAAGTCACCGACGCGGGCGAACTGCAGGTGGTGGTTGGCGAGAAGCAGCCGGGCACCAGGATCAACCTGACGGTTGACCGCAACGGAAAGACGATGACGATTCCCGTCACGCTTGAGGCGCTCGGCGGCCATGCAGCCGAAGGCGAGAACTCGGGCCAGACGCATGGGAAGGCGCGCTGGGGAATTGGGCTCGAGAATCTGACACCGGAACTGCGGAACCAGATCAATGCTCCGGCAGACGTTCACGGAGCAGTCATCGAGCAGGTGCAACCGGGAAGCCCGGCCGACAACGCCGGACTTCAGCAGGGGGACATCATTCTCGAAGTGAACCGTCACAAGACGCCTTCTGCGGCTGACGTGCAGCAGGCCCTTTCGAGCATTCCCAAAGGGCAGGATGCGCTGGTGCTGGTGTGGTCGAATGGCGGGAACACGTTCCGCGTATTGCATGCGCCTAACGACTAGGACGGTAGCTGAATGTTCGGGACGAACGCGCTGTATCCCATTGCGGTGAGGGATGCGGCGCGTTCTTCTTTTCAGGCATCTAAGCTGGTCATATCCCGACTTCGATCAAACGAGGTTTGAACGTGAAAACCGCACGACAAGTTCTGCTCTGCTGTTCTCTGTTCTGTCTGCCTCTCAGCGTCGCCTTTGGACAAGCCCCGAATTCATCGCTGACTGATAATCCCGTTTATAAGAAGGATTGCGCAAAGTGCCACGGCAAGACCGCCGAAGGCAGGCACTTTGGCGGACCTTCGCTGGTTGCCGAGAAGACGACTTCGATGTCCACCGACGATCTGCGCAACATGATCACCAACGGCAAGCATCGGATGCCGAAATTTTCCGGCAAGCTTTCGGCCGAGGAGATCGACACGCTCGTGAGTCAGATCAAGTCGGCCGGGGGCAAATAACTATTGCTGCTGCGTCTCTGCATTAGCGGCTTGAGCGGCCAGGATGAATGAGGTCGCTGCGTCGACCACATATTCGTTCTCATACCAGAGGAATGGCCATCCCTCTTTTAATTCCGGAAAGTCCGGCTGAATCACTACGACGCCAGGAATCATTCCGCCGGGGATGAACGTGTAATCGGCGCGGTTGTTGCCGTAAGCGATCAGCTTCGACTGCGTTCCCACTCCTGAGACATACGACACGTTCGATGCCGGATGCCGCCCGAGCACGTAATCGATTCCATTGAGCGTGTACTGCGGTCCAACGATCTCGGGGAATGCCTGATGGAGAAAATACATTTCTGTCGCGAACCGCGTTGCCAGTACTGAGCCTCCCCATGTTCCCATCGCAATCGGAACTCCATAAGGATTCTTCGCCAGCAACTGGTCGAGTTTGGGCTTGTAGGCAGTAAGAGCCGCGGCGAGTTCCTGCTTGTATTGTTGATCCATAAATGGAATCGCCTGGGCCGCGGTCCCGCCGAGAAAAGGGAACTGGTCGCGAATGATGGGAAGAAGTTTGTTCAGATGACTGCGATAAACCTCGTTTCCTTTTGTCGAGATCAGCAACTCGACCGTGGCTTCGACTTCGGCCTGCTGCAGATTCGATCCCGTCGTATTGAAGTACTGAAATGTCGCAGGTGAATGGTGTTGCTCGTCTTCCCAGACGTGTTCGGCGGTGCTCAAGCATTCATCCGGAGTCTTGTCGTCGTAACCACGAAGAACACGGCTGGCAGAGGCCATCGCGCCGACGAAGTCATAATTCAGCGCCGTCGTATGCGTCGTGAACGCCCAGCGGTCGTCTGGAACTCCCGAATGAATTCCGTCCGACTCGAGAGGCCCCATCTTTTCGGAATAAATCCGGCCATCCGTTTTCGAGGCGGCATCTCCGAGATGCGTATATTCTTCGAGCGTCGGCTCGATGATGCCGGGGATCGCGTGTCCA
>DATEJO010000226.1:0-5892 GCA_035277905.1 Candidatus Sulfotelmatobacter sp. | reverse complement strand
GCAGCTACCGTGGTACCTGGTGACGGGTTTAACAACGAGGATCAGCCCGACGGTTACAAATGACATCCACTACAGCTTCCTTCGGAACTGGTGGGCGTGGAATCGGCAAGGCGATACGATTCAATTCACCGGCCTCGGCGGAGCACTTGAGCCGCTTGGAGAGCAGCATTATCAGTCTCTTTCACCTTACAACGTAAACACCCAGCAAACTCGAACCCGCTTCTGGGACGGCCACGATCAGATGCTCCGTGATGACCTGAGCATGCTGAAGGGCAACCATCTGTTCCAGTTCGGCGGCACATACCAGCACAATTTCAACTGGCATCAACGTACAGACAACGGCGGCGGAATTAACTACCAGCCGGTTTACCAGTTGTCATCGTCAGGAAGCACTCAGGTCGATATGTCCGGCTTCGTTCCTGTGGCGGGATCCGCAACATCATGGGGACGCGATTATTCAGCCGTGACAGGTATGGTTTCGATTGCCCAGCAGGCATACACGCGTTCGGGCACGAGCCTGACGCTGAATCCGCCGCTGACTCCCGCATTCGACCAAAGCACGATTCCTTATTACAACGTCTACTTCAGCGATACGTGGCACATGAAACCCACGTTTACGTTCACGTATGGATTAGGTTGGACGCTAGAAATGCCACCGGTGGAAGCGCAGGGAAAGCAAATTGAGTTGGTTGATCAGGCAAATCAGCTACTCGGTGTGGAAACGTACCTGCACACGCGGGAGCAAGCCGCTCTGCAGGGGCAAGTCTACAACCCGATCGTCGGATTCAACCTGGTCGGGAACTCCGCGAATGGATTGAAGTATCCGTACAATCCGTTCTACGGGTCATTTAGCCCCCGTTTTGCTGCCGCATGGAACCCCCATTTTGACAGTGATTCCACCATGGGCAAAATCTTCGGCTCACAAGACACAGTGATCCGCGGCGGATACGGTCGAGTCTATGGTCGATTGAATGGCGTCGACTTGGTGTTGGTGCCATTGCTCGGCACCGGACTTATCCAGCCGGTGCAGTGTTTCGATCCGCTGATGGACGGAGTGACGTGCGCTGGCGGTGGAGGCTCTACGCCAGCAAATGCCTTCCGAGTCAGTACAGACGGCTTAGTAGCTCCGCTCCCATCCGTTGCCAATGGCCAGATTACGCAAACCCTGCCGCAACCTTTGTATCCTGGCATCAATGGAATCGCAGCCGGAGCCGGAGAATCGCTCGATCCAAACTTCCGTCCGAATTACGTGGATTCTTTCGATTTCACGATTCAGCGGCAACTCCGGCGCGGATTGACACTCGAGGTTGGTTACCTCGGGCGTCGCATTGAACACGAGTACCAACCAATCAATATCAACGCCGTGCCCTACATGATGACCATGGGTGGGCAGCGCTTCGATAAGGCGTATGCCAACATGATGGTCCAGTATTGTGGCGGTCTTGCGAACCTTGCCGGAACACTGTGCACACCTAATGCTGGTGCGGTTTCTAATCAACCGTTCTTTGAAGCGGCTCTGGCCGGAACAGGTTACTGCACGGGATACGCAAGTTGCACACAGGCCGTCCTGGCCAAGGAAGGTGTGAACGGCACCGGGAACCTCGTCACGTCAAATGGCAGCGGTTTTTCACCTTTGGCGAACGTCTGGAGTTTTTGGAGTGATCTGGACAACGGCGGGTTCAACTTCCCTCACACAATGATGAATACTCCGTTTAACTGTCCAACTGGAACTGAACTCGGTTGCAGTGGTCAGCTCACTTCGGGAGTGGGCGTAAACGCCAGCATCGGACATGCCGCCTACAATGGCGTTTTCGCTTCGTTCAAAATGACCGATTGGCACGGCCTGACAACCCAGTCGAATTTCACCTGGTCGAAGATCCTCAGCACTGGATCAGTCGTACAAGCGACCAGCGAGGAGACTGCTCCGGATCCATACAATCTGAATGTCGGGTACGGGCCGGCGGCTTTTGACCGTAAGTTCGTTTACAACCTGTTCATGGTCTATCAGCCACCGTATTACAAGGGACAGCAGGGGCTGAAAGGGAGGGTGCTCGGCGGCTGGACTTTCGCACCAATCTTCACGGCAGGCTCCGGCCTACCCATTACGCTGGGAACCATCAACGGCGGAGGCCAGGCATTCGGCGAAGGCGACTCGTCGAACTTCTTCGGCAACGGCAACTCCGAGAATGCGATGCCGGTTGGCCCCGTCCACACTGGATTGCACTACGGTACGGGTGGTGCATTCCCGAACATTTTCAGCGGGGATCCGAACCAGCAAGCGGCAGCGTATAACCTGTTCCGTCAGCCGATTCTCGGCTTGGACACGCACAATGGCGGATGGGGCGTAATTCGCGGATTGCCATACTGGAACATGGATCTCAGTATTCGAAAGAACTTCAAGATTACTGAGCGGTTCAATTTCGAATTCCAGTCCGTGTTCATCAATGCGCTAAACCATGTTGTGTTCGCCGACCCGCCGGGCGATTACCTCGACACGAGCGCCGGCCCTGGCGGATTCGGAACGGTGGCGGGTCAGGGAAACACACCGCGGACGATGGAGTTCGGTTTGCGGCTTAGCTTCTAGAACAATCGACAACTGCGCGGGCCGGGAGCTTCGCTCTCGGCCTGTTTTTATTTCTGGAAGAATGTGTGGCGCTGAAATCGGTGGAATCTCTACCGGTTGGCTAAGTCGTAGCTCACCGCTCCCGCCGATCCGGCGATATTTACCATGGAGATGGCGCGTTCGAGCTTGTGGTGGCCGGTGCGGTGGAAGAAGTAGCTGATGCTCATGACTCCGGCGGTTTGTCCGGCGAAGTTTATGGCGAGGCCTGCGGTGGAGCGTCCGAAGACGCGGACGATGGGGTTGAGTTCCTGGCCTCCACTTTGCAGGTTGGCGCGGGTGATAGCGAAGTCGGCGGCACCGAGCGCTGCCGTGGCGCTGAAGAGAACGATGTTCTTGCGATCCCAGAAGCGATGCTGCGATTCCGTTCGCGTTGGCACGACGAGAGCCGGCGCTGGAGCGATTGCCGCGTGAACGGGCTCGACGGAGGCTACTGGAGCATCCGGAAGAGCCGGAGTTGGTCCCTGGGCCAGTGACGGCAGGCAGAGGAACGCGGTGGCTAATACTCCCGGAAGCGTAATGCGAAGAACATTAGAAAAAGGTCGAAGGGTCATAAGTGCTCGCGCGCGAGCGGAGCACTATGGGAGAGGGCAATCCTACCACCACGGACCAAATCGGGAATTCGCGGCAAGTTGGCGCGATTTCTCGATTTAGATCCTTCGTAACATTAGAAACTGAAGTAATTGTGCACAATTTTGCAGGTCTTTGCCAGCGGTTTTCTGCGGCCGGAAGTTTTGGAACCCTGCAACGCAACAGGAAAGAGCGGTCCGCGGCCCCCAGCGGCTGAAGCCGCCGTCATTATCAGCTCCCGATCGGCACGACTGTAAGTCGTGCCCTTCCCAACCCCCTGGGGCCGGATTTCCCGCTTCCTATAAGCTTTCCTCCTCTATGCTTCTCACTTCTCAGACCTTTCACTTCTTATAAATGACCCCGCCTTTCATCACGAAGCTGACGTTTTGCACTGCGGAAATATCCTGCAGCGGGTCACCTGAGACGGCGATCACGTCGGCGAAATAACCGGGCTCGAGTGCCCCGATCTGGCCCTCCCAGCCGAGCAGCTTCGACCCGTTCAGGAGATCATCCTGCAACACCGTGAGCGGAGACAGGCCGTACTTCACCATCAGGACTAATTCGCGCGCCTGCGTGCCATGCGGAAACGGGCCTACATCGGAGCCGACGGCCATCGGAATTCCGGCGGCAATCTGTTTCTTGAACTGCTCAATCTTCAGGTCGAGGATCTGGTGCTCGTGCGCGCTTTGAGCCGGAGTCGCGGCGTGTTCGGCGAAGTATTCGAAGATGGTAAAGGTCGGGACTGCGGGGATGAGCTTCTCTTTCATCAGGCGCATCGTTTCGTCGCTGAGCTGGTCCGCATGATCGATCGACGCTACTCCAGCCTGCGCGGCGTAGAGCGTTCCGGGCTCTCCGGTGGCGTGAACGGCGATCTTTCTGCCAAGGCGCGCCGCTTCTTTCACCGCAGCTTCGAGCTGGGGCTCGGTGTATTGGTAGGGCGTGGAGAGGCGTCCATCTTTAATTGAGTCGGCACCGGTCTCGTAGATCTTGGTGAAGTCCGCGCCTTCTTTGTATTGCTCGCGCATCACGGCAATGAGTTCGTCAGCGTTGTTGGCGTAATTCGCGTTGGGCAGGACGTGCTGCTCGGGGTTGTATCCGATGGCATCTTCGTGTCCGCCAAGAATGTTGATGGCGTTGCCGCTGATGCGCAGGCGCGGTCCGGGAATGCTGCCATTGTTTATGGCGTTGCGGACGGCGGTGTCGGCTGATCCGGCGCCTTCAGTGCCCATGTCACGCTCGGCCGTGAATCCGGCCATCAGATCGTCACGAGCCGCTAGAGTTGCGGTGATCGTGCGCTGCGGCACGGATTCTTCGACTGTCTGCAGGTCTTCCGCGCCGGGATGAAGGAAAAGATGCACGTGGGCGTCGATCAGTCCGGGGAGGAGAGTGCGATCGCCAAGATCGATCACTTCGGCTCCTGCGGGGTGCTTCACGGACTTGCCCACTTCGACGATGCGGTCGCCTTGTACGAGGATCTCGGCGGGCCCAATCATCTTGCCGCTTTTGACGTCCAGCATGCGCGCTGCGTGCAGAACGACGGGATGTGTTTGGGCAGATCCCCATGTTGCGAGCAGGAATACACCTATAAAGGGAAGCAGCGAGGCGCGGACACATCGGTTCGTCATATGGCTGGGGATGGTATCACCGGGAATCGGGAGGATTCCAGAGCGGGCTCGCTGTGATCCGAATCACAAAAGGCGGTACAGGAGCTCACACCGGAATGCGGCCTGGATCGGCGAGACTTGAATCGCTGCCATGAATGAGTTTGGGGTACTCAACAATCGCAAGCGGGCGCTGATCGCGCTGATCCATTCGGTGGTGTTTCTCGGTGTCGCCATGCATGGGTTCCTTTCGCCGAAGGCCGGGATTATGCACGGTTCGGGCGCGACGGGCGACTTTGTGCTGATTGCGATTTACCTGATCGTGGCGTCGATCCTCGGCTGGCTGGTGAGCCTCTCGCGATGCGCCTGGGAGCGGATTTACTTTGCGCTATGCGCCGGCAGCGCGACGTTTGGCCTGACGCGGACGATGTTCGGGGATGCCACTGTTCCGCCCGCGCAATACCTGCGGGTGATCCTGTTGAGTTCTGCTGTGGCGGTTGGCGTCCTGATTCTGCGGTCTTTCTCGCGGCCGGTTGCGGAGCGAGTCCTTTCTGAATAGCGCTTCCCCAAAATAAGCCGCCCGGGAGTGGTCCCGGGCGGCTGACAGAAGCGGGCGAGGTGTACTCCTTTCCTCGACCAGTCATTAGGACAGGAAGAATTCTCTTGTGATCGTCGCCCATTCTTCGTCGGGCATATGGGCGGTCAGATCGTCGACCGCCACGCCGCCATCCTGGGCGAGCGCGCCAGCGAATGCCGGCATCTTGTTGCGGAGCTGCATGGCAGCGGATTCAGTCCAGAGCCGCGCCAACGTCCCGCCGAGCAGGTTGCGGAAGTTGATCTTAGAGTCTGGAGCCTGGACTTTCACCATCCAGCCATCGCCGTAGGGGTCGGTGCGCGCCAGTTCAGGATTCTTTGAAACGGCGTCGTTGACGTCGGTGATCGTACCTTCGATCGGGGAAATCATGTCAACCGACTTGCCGTCGCGGGAAATCGTCCAAATCTTCTGACCCTGGCGGACCCAGCGTCCGCGCTGCGGCAGAGCAATGCTTTCGATCTTGCCGATGAGCTTCGAAGCGAAGTCGTCCATGCCAACCCGAACCA
>DATEJO010000225.1:0-30032 GCA_035277905.1 Candidatus Sulfotelmatobacter sp. | reverse complement strand
CGCTCGATGCCGGCGGAAGGGTTTCTTGAGAACTCTGCACGCTGAACAGTCCGTTTTTCCAGCCCATGTAACCGAGTCCGAGAATCACCAGGACCAGCACGATCCCAAGATAAAGCCGGAAGTGCGATTGTGGCTCGTAATCCTCGTACGCACTCGAATCCGCCCCACGAAAGCTTCGAAACAGCGACAACTCGTTCGGGTTGGAAATCGAATTCTCGAACGGCTCCGGGTCCGCTTTGACTCCGCGCGCAGCATCAGATTCTTCCGTGTCGGAACTGGTGACGTGAGTTTCCTGTCGCATCTGTTCGCCGTCTTTTTCGTCATGAGCCTCAGCAGGCGTTGAATCCCGTTTGTCCGTATTGATCGTCGCCCCGCACATTCCGCAAAACTTATTCCAGTGCGGATTCTCGTAACCGCAACCTTCACAGCGCACGACATCGGATCCAGATGGCATAACACCTCGCTCATCCGAGGAGGAGTTATTCTTAAGCACTCGTATCTCTTCCGCGTTCGACGGAGGTGCAGTCGCTTTCTCCTCGCGATGATTCTTCTCCTCCTGTAATTCGTGCACGAGAGAGAGCACTGCCTTTTCGCGCTGCTCGGGCGGATTGTTGAAATACACGTCTGCCCACCGCCCCATATTCTCCGACAGCAGTGGATTCATCAGCGGATTTAACTCGTCGGAGTAGGGGAGATTGGGTGCCTGGTCGCTCTGACTGGACATGAATGTCCTCTCGTTTGAGTTCATAGTCACCGGGAATAAAGGGCCGTGTGAATATGATTGCACTCCGCCCTTGATAGGTTGTCAATTGAAACTGCTCCTGAGACAACGGGGAGCTAACCCAATCTAATTGCACGGTTTGCGGTAGGCAGGCTGATACTGATCGAGCTGTGCGTCACGTTGCGTGGCGTACTTGCCCTTTTGAGTCTTGCCGTAAAGATCGGTGCCGGGGCAATAATAAAGCGCAGTTTGCAAGTCAACCCAAACTCGGATGGAAGGGTTGCCATTATCTACAGGTGCTTCTGGCGCCTCAGCCAATCCAAGCGAAATCAGCATGCGATCAAAAACCGAGAGATCAGCGTCCGGTGCTTTGTGTGCCGCGGCAGTGCCCGGCGCGCCAGTCGCGCTCACCGGATGATTTGACCAGATTCCCCATCGGATAACGCACGCCACCAAAATCACCGCAATCGCAAGATAAACGTCTCCACGCCGGGCATCCCAGAACCGCGCCAGCGCTCCTCGCCGTTTTCCGCCTGCCGCCAGCTGCTCCAGATATTCGCGCGCCGACGCAGCAGAAGCCCAATCTGCCACCGGCTTCACTTCTACCAATGCGACTTGTTCCTTGCTTTCTTCGTCCGCCCGTGCTTCGACGTTTTCTTCGGGCGTGACGTCTTCATAGGCGGCGTTCTTATTGGCCACGTCGCCTTCGCGGACCGTTTGCGGGAGGATTTCAAGGTCGGCCGGCAAAGCCTCGGCCAGACTCTGATTCAATGGTTCAGCAGGTTCCTTCCGAGCACCTCGTCCGTCGCTTCGTTTCTCGATCGTGGCTTCGGTCGCTTCATCAGCTTCTGACGGATAAAGAGTCGCCAATTGTTCTTCCAGCGTGTCGGCCAAAAATTCTTGCGGCAGTTCATGTGGACTATTCACAACTGGCGGCATCTCGCGCCCGATCGGAGCCGACATCGAGGAATTTGGACTCGGGTGTGCTGCTTCACGCATAGCCTGTGAAGCCACATCCGGTCTAACCGCGCCATTTCGTGGCGATCCACATTGTCCGCAGAACTGCTCTCCCAGCACGAGCTGATGCCCACATTTCATGCAGGTGTAACTGGGCATCAAGGGAATCGATGCCGTGCTTGGCGTCGGCACCTTTGTTGCAGGTGGCGCATCAACCAGAGCCGAAAGCTTTGGCTTAAGCTTCTCCAGTGCTTCCAGCATCATCGCGCGCTCGTTTTCAAGAGATTTCTTCCACGTGATTTCGTCTTCCCGCGCGAGCGCTTCGGTTACGAGACCAGCCATCAATTGGCAAGTATGAACATCCTGATCCGTGAAGCCGTGCTGGTGTGAGTAGTAAACTTCCAATCCGCCGGCAACAGTTCCTTCGTGGAAGATGGGAATCGCGACCAGAGACTGAATGCCGCGCCGCCGGCATTCTTGCACATCGATCAGAAACTCAGGATCGACATCTACGCACCGGAAGACTTGACCATTTCGAATGCAGGGCAGGCACAGCGCTTTTTCAGTGGCCACTTCGGTTCCGGCTGCCGGAGCTTTCGATCCCGACACCGCGCGGTAGCGAACCTTCTTGCCATCAACGATGCCAATCGCTGCTCCGTTGGCACGCGCAATCTCGGTGACGCGCTCCGTCACCAGTGCCATCGTTTTCTCGAAATCAAGATTGCGAAGCTGAATCTGGTGCTGCGTGGAGACGATTTGCGCCAGCGTAAAGGTATAGTCGCCCTGGGAGGCGGGTTGCGACGCATTCGGACTCGGAATCTCGGGAGCAGAGGCTGCGGCTCGGGCTTTTTCTTCCGACTCGATTTGATCGCGCTTCAGGTCCAGTCCCAGTTCGAGCGCCTGGACTTCGCGATTATGTTCCTGCAGAACATAGGCCGCTTCCAGGAGCTTGGCGAGCGTTTGCTCGTCGAGAGCTGGTTTGTGTTTTTCCTCCGACACGATTCCGTTTCCCACCAGTAGAAGCCGTCCCCGCGGCGCGCAGTCCTTGGATTTGCGGATTGCGACTATTCTAGTGCAACTCCCAAACCATTACCCACCGCTCGAAGTTCGTCTTAGGGGGAGACTGCATGAGGGGAGACTTCGGTGCCTTCGATAGGCTCCATCTGCAGAATACGCAGATTTTGCAATAGTTTACAGCCAGAACGTTCTCTCGTGGAAGTTTTGTGAAGTTCCAGTTTCCTGGCTGTGCTATCTATAACTGGTTGGGTAACCAAGGTCTCGGTTACCCTGTGTTGCAGACATCTGCAATTTTCCTGGGAATTTTCTACTCCGCCACTGGAGAAGGAGTTTGCGCCGTTCCTTCGTCTTTCCCGCTGAGATAAAACTGAACGGCCGGAGTGATGATGAGCGACAGCACCATCGAAATCGTGACGCCGCCGATGACCGCGATCGCCAGAGGTTGCAGCATCTGCGATCCCGCGCCAATCGCGAATGCCAAGGGCAACATCCCGGCAACGGTCGCGAGAGCCGTCATCACAATCGGCCGTAACCTGCGCCGCGCCGCCTGCAACATTGCATCCTCGGCCGACATGCCGAAGCCCCGAAACTTTTGATCCGCATCGAGCAAAAGAATGCCGTTCTTGGCCACGATGCCGATCACCATGATCATTCCCATGAAAGACGAGATGTTGAATGTCGTCCGCGTAACCACCAACGCAATAAACACGCCGGAAGTCGAAAGCAATGCCGAAGACAGAATCGCCACCGGAGCGGCGAAGGTTCCGAATTCGAATAGCAGAACGATAAACAGCAGAAGAATCGCCAGGACAAGCACGATCGCGAGATCATGAAACGAGCGCTGCTGTTCCGCGTACAGTCCGCCATACTCAATTCGAATGTTGGATGGAATGTGCAATCCCGCAACTGTCTTTTGCACATCCGACATTCCGCTACCCAGGCTTCTCCCTTCCAGACGAGCGGTCACAGCAACGTCGCGCTGCAGGTTCTCGCGCCGAATCTCTGTCTGTCCGGGAATTTCAACCAGGTTGGCCAGCGCCCCCAAAGTTGCCGTGTGTCCGGTGCTGCTGACCAGCAGCGTGTCGCGCATGGCCTGAAGTGTCGCCCGATTTGAGGCTGGGAAACGAACTCGTATCGTGTACGCGCGGTCATTGGTCACCACCGGCGTCGGAGCAGGCTCGCCTTCCAGAATTGCCGACGCATCCAGCGCAACTTCTTCCGCTGTGAATCCCGCCCGGGCAGCGACGCTCGGATCTACCTGGAACGTAACCGCGGGTCCACTGATCGTGTTTTCGATCCCATTCAACATATCCACAACGCCGTGGATCTTCCCGATGGCGTTCGCGACCTTGGGAGCCCATTCTTCCAACTGTTTCGGATCTGGCGAGAATAGCTTGATCTGGATCGGTTCCGGCGATGACGTCAGATCCCCGATCATGTCCTGCAGAACCTGCGTGAACTCGATGTCCAGCGCGGGTTCCTGCTGCCGCACTTCGGACCGTACCTGTTCGATGATCTCCTCGATACCACGATCCCGGTCCGACTTGAGCTTGACGAGGACATCGCCCGTGTTGGCCTCCGTCACCGCCGCAAGGCCGAGCTGCAAGCCTGTGCGCCGCGAGGTGCTTTCTACTTCCGGAATCTTCCTCAGGATTTGTTCCACGTGCCCGACGACTCGATTGGTTTCAGCCAGTGAACTCCCCGCGGGCATGATGTAGTCGAGAACGAATCCGCCTTCGTCCATTTCCGGCAGCAAGTCCGTGCCCGAGAAGTTGTAGCACACGTACGAAACCACAATCAGAGCCACGCTGAATATGATGAGCAGTCGTGGCCGTTCCAGAGCGCGCCGCAGCCAGCGTTCATGAAAATTGACGATCCGGAGGAAGAAGCCGCTCAGGTGTCTCTCTTCGGCAGCAATCAGCCTGCGCGCTTCTTCACTCCCCGAAGAAGTGTCGTTCGCATTCTGCGGCGGCGCGTCTGCCACAACACCCTGTTCTTGCCGGCCTTCATTTCCACGCTTTCGCTTGATCAGATACTGGCTCAGGGTTGGCGTCCACGTGAGCGCCAGCGCAAGCGAGGTCACTAGAGAGACTGTCATCGTGACCGCGAGGGCGCGGAAGAAGACGCCGGTCACACCCGTGATCGCAATCAGGGGAATGAAAACGACGATCGGGGTGATGGTCGATCCCACTAGCGGAAGGGTGATCTCTTTCAGAGCGCTCTGAATCGCCTCCACTCGCGACTGCCCCATGTCCCGGTGCAGCACAATATTTTCCACCACCACGATCGCATCGTCGATCACCAGTCCGACAGCTGCGGCCAGTCCGCCGAGGGTCATCAGATTGAACGTCTGCCCCATCGCCTTGAGGGCAATGAAGGTGACCATGATCGTTACGGGAATCACAAGCCCCGCAACCAGCGAAGTTCCCCAGTCGCGCAGAAAAACCACCAGAATGATCGAAGCCAGCACGAGCCCCAACAGAATCGCGTCCCGCACGCTCTTGATGGACTCCGTGACGATGATCGACTGATCGTAGAACGGCTCAATCTCGATGCCGGGCGGCAATGTCTTCTTGATACTGGCGATCTCGTTGTGGACTTCGTCCGCGATCTGGACCGTGTTTCCATCCGGCTGCCGATTGACGTTCAGGAGCACGGCCGGCTTGCCATTCGCGGTCACCACCGTGTAGACCGGTTTTACGCTGGGAGCGACCTCACCGATATCTCCGATGCGCACGGGAGATCCCGCAGGTGTGCTCTTGATGACCGCATGAGCGATCTCCTCGGGCGTGTGGACCTGCCCGTTCACCAGCCCCAGATAAAGTTGGTGATTCTGTTCCAGCAGCCCCGGAGAATCAACCAGGTTCGTGCGCCGGACCGTGTCGAGAATATCCGACACTGTAACGCCCGCCGCGAGCAGCTTCGCGGGGTCGGGCATAATCTGAAACTCGGGCTCCTGCCCTCCTTGCACGATGACGGTCGCGACGCCCTCCAGCCGATTCAGCCGAGGCTTCATTTGATAGGTCGCCATCTCCCAGAGCTGGGTCTGCGGCACAGTCTCGGAAGTCAAGCTATACGCGATGACCGGAAAAGCGGCGAAAGTAAGCCGATGAGCTTCCACCGTTGCCGTCGGCGGAAGTTCGGGCTGCACCCGTGAAAGTGCGGCATTTACGTACTGCAGCGTCTGGAACATGTCGACGTTCCAGGTGAAGTACAGGTCGACCTCCGCCGAGCCTCGGCTCGTCGTGGATCGCACCGTCAGCAAGCCTGGCACGCTGTTCACCGCTTCCTCGATCGGCCGCGTGATCGTCACCATCATCTGGTCGATCGGCATGACGCCGTTATCCACCGCGACCAACACCCGGGGAAAATTCGTCGAAGGAAATACGGAAACCGGGATCGTGAACGCGAGATAAGCGCCCAGCAATCCGAGCGTCAGAATCAGGAAAATGACGGGCCGTGAATGCCGCGCAATCCAAGGCTGGCCCGGGCGAGGCGCTTCCGATGAGTTCACGCACACACTCCGCGATTATTTGTCATCGGAATCTCCTGCCGTAGGTTTTGCTGGTTCAGGCCCAGGTTTTCCAGCGGATGGCTCCGTCTGCGGCTCGCTCGACGCGATCGTAATTTTCGTGTTATCGGGCAGCGCATAAGCTCCGCCGGAAATCACCTTGTCATTCGATGTAAGCCCTTCGACGACCTGCACGTCATCCCCATTGCGAATGCCGATTTTCACCGCTTTTTGATGGGCGCGCCCGTCCGAACCGGCAAGCATCACGCTCTTCGATCCGTCCGCTGCGGTAAGGATCGAACCGACCGGCACAACCAGAGCATCTTTGACAGTCTGGGCCGTCAACGACAGCTGCACGCTCGTTCCGGGCCTGACTTCACGTTTGGGATTCTTCGCCTCAAACCAGACTTCCACCGTCGTGCTGTTTGGATCGAGAGCAGGACTGACAACCGTCACCCGGCCTTCGATCGGATGCTCGATGCCAGGAACAGTCATCTCGCCTTTGTCGCCCACCTTGAGCGACTCGGCCTCGCTCTGCGGAATGTGCGCCTTGGCAATGACCGATGAAAGATCCATCACCGTGAGCAGCGGAGTGCCCGCGGTCGCCATCTCGCCGGGATACAACGGACGTTCCGTGATCACTCCATTGATGGGGCTGCGGATTTCGGAATAGCTCAGTTGCGCCTCTGCGCCGTGATACTTGCCCTTCGCCGATTCGAGCTGCCCCTCTGCCGATTTCAGTTCCTGCGGTTTCCCGATCTTCAAGAGAGCTTCGAGATGCTGCTTCGCGATCGCATACTGATTGCTCGCGGTCGTGTAATCCACGCGCGACTGATCCAGTTCCTTCCGCGGCAGCGCCCCCTGTTCGTAAAGCTGTTGCCGACTCTCGAAGATTTTTTCCTGCGCGCTCAGCGCCTGCTTGGCCTGCTGCTCGTCGGCTTCGGCTTTCTTAACTTCTTCCGGAACGCTGGCCGCCGTCGTCGTTTCGTATGCGGCCTGCGCCTGATCGAGGGCGCCCTTCGAATCCTGCGCGGCGGCGGAAAGATCGTGGTTTTCCAGAACCGCGAGAAGCTGTCCCTTGTGCACTGGGCTTCCGCGCACTACGAGAAACTTTTCGACCGGAGCGCTGATTTTCGGCACAATCGCCGACTGCTCCCGCGGATAGAGAATCGCCTGCGACGTCACGATGTGCTGAATGGTCGTCTTTTCGACGGGAACTACCTGCACCGTCACAACCGGTTCTTTCTCGCCTTTTTCGGAGGAACAACTGCTCGTTGCCAGCATCGCCGCCGCGATGGCAAACAAGGTGAGCCTTGCCCACTCGACGCGGCGATTCCGTTTCCAACCGTTACGGGTTGCTATTTGATTTCGCTTCATTCGTTCTAGAAGGTTCCAGTCAATGTTTGTAAGTTCGCAATCGCCAGCCGATAACGCGACTGGCCATCGTCATACGCGTTGCGGGCGGTCGTCAACGTGTTTTGCGCATCCACGACCTCGAGGACGGTTGACTCCCCCGCCTGATAGCGCATCGTGGTCAGCCGCAAGCTGTCAGCAGCGAGTTCAGCCGAACTCGCCAGCGACTCCATTTCCGATCTGGCCGCATCCGCCTCGCTATAAAACTCGCGCAGGTGGCTGAGTAACTGCCGCTGCGCGTAAGTCAATTCCACATGCGCCTGATCGCGCCGCAATTTTGCCTGCTTCAGCTTGCTGCGATCCGCACCCCAGCTGAAGATCGGTATTTGCAAGCTGGCCACGCCTGAATATCCGAGATTTTTGATCCCGTCGGTCCGGATCGCAAACTGATTCGCATCAATCCCGTAGAAGTAATCGACAGTCAAGGCTGGCAACAGCCCGCCCCACGCCGCCGTCACCTCATGTTGTGCGACCTCATACGAAGCAAGAGCGACCCGCAAGTCGGGATTATTCTTCTTTCCCGCGGTTTCGACCTCCGCAAATGTCGGCAGAGGCTCTGGTGTTTGCAGATCATCCACCACGGTGTAATCCTGATTGAAATCAGGAAACAGCAAGACCGCCAGATCTAGACGGCTGCGTTCCATGTCGATTTGCGCTTCCCGCAAACTACGATCCGCTTGCTGTGCTTGAATGCGCGCCTTAATCACATCCGCGTGTGCGACCTCGCCGCCGTTTTCCAGTTTTTGGCTGATGTCCAGAAAGCGCGCTGCTTCGTCCTGGGCGCGCTGAGCGGTTGCATACTTGCGCTGCGCCACAACGAGCCCGTAGTAAGCCTGCGTGACCGTGACCACTAACCCTCGCGTCGCGATCTCGGCTTTTGCCCGTGCCAGAGCCAGCGCTGCGCTCGATCTCCGATAATCGGCAACATTCGTCAGCGACAAGGCTTCATGCACATCTGCCTGGCTGACATATTCGTGGACGCCATTGTTTGCGATATAACGCGAGGTGGGGCATCCCAGCGTGCTGCTGAGACAATTCGTCACCTGCCCGCCAATTCCCTGGGTGTAAATGAACGAATTGTTGTAATTGACATCCGGCAGTAGCCCTGCACGGGCTTGTACCCGGTCTTCACGTGCCAACCCCAGGTCGGTGATCGCCGAACGATATTGCGGATCGTTCATGCGCGCCCGCTGCAGCGCGTCCTGTAATGTGATCGTCAGCGGAGCGCCTTGCGTCGGCGTTACCTGTGCCGCCTGTGCAAAAAGCCGCGTCGCTCCCATCAGGAGGACCAAAACGAAAAAGTACATGGCCAACCATTGTCCAATTCGGAACCGATTTTTCTGGGTGACGAGCATTTCCCTTTTGACGCACATCAAAGGCCACCTCGACTCTTTTTGAGAGACTCCGTAATCAACGCAAATTCCTGAATGCAAAAGAAAATGGCACCTTCCCGCGAGCCGTAGTTCTGATGTGTCTGCACTGCAATGGGCCGTTCGCCGATCGTGCAGTTCCTGACCAGTTTCGTCCATGACTTCCGGCGGCGCAGCTCACCCGTGCCATTTCGGAACCCGCTCAGCCTAGCACGCGGTCCCTGAAAGGCACCTGAAAACCTTGGTCTGCTGCCCCAAGTAGCATGAAACTGAAGTACTTATTGCGAAGCTCCACTGGCGAGCGAAAGATTGGCGAACATCGTGCTTCCCGTAAGAGCGGTCGAATTCTTTGCAGGAGGTACTCATCATGGTCGATCTGAACGAAGTCAAGGTAACGCCTCGCGATCAGCAAGTGCTGCATCTGCTCGTGCAGGGGTGCAGCAACAAGGAAATCGCCGGCCAACTCAACATCAGCCCGCGCACCGTCAAGCAGCATCTGCGCACGCTGTTTCTGCGTACCGGAATCCGCGAAGGCCGCAAGCGCGTGAAACTCGCCATCGCCATGTTCAATAAGGACGAGGCTCAGTCATGACTCCCCGCGAACGGCTTACCGCAAAAGAGATCCAGATCGCGATTCTTGTCTGGGAAGGTCTCACGAATCGTGAAATCAGCAAAATCATGGGAACGACCGAGCAGGTCATCAAGAATCATCTACGCAGTACCTTTGACAAACTCGGCGTCTGGAGCCGACTGGAACTCGCGATGTACGTGGCCAGCCACGGAGGCAAGAACTGGCCCGCCTCCGAGAATTCAATAGAGGTTCAATCAATAGCGGTGGGAGCTGACTAGAAAACAGCCGTGCGCACTTGGCAGAATCTTGCACACACCTGCGGCGTGAAGAGAGCCGATTGCCTCTGCAGACTCTCGAAGCGTCTCATTCGAAGTCCGAGATTCTGCAAAACTTTTCTAACGCCACGGACGCCCTGGAATCGGAAATGGCAGTAAGTGATTGAAAACAAAAAATCATCGAGCATTTGTCTTGGCGGTCCCAGAATTGCACGCCTGAGCCGTAGCGGCTCAATAGCCACGAGCCGGCTTCGCATCCCGGGGCGAAACCATCGATGGCCTACAAAGAGACTTTCTGGATGGCGTGCGACTCGACCGAGCAGTTGCGGGCCGAGTACGGACCCTTCCACACCCGCGCCGAGGCAGAACTCGAAGCCAGAAAGCTCGGTTTCGGATATCTCCTCCGCTACGAGCATCTTCTCGGCCCCGACGATCAGATCGAGGAAGTCCGCTGCATCTTCGTCGAACTCGAAGGAGCAGTCCCCGTCGGCTCCGAAGACCTTCCCGTGACGCTCCACACCCGCTGCGCCACCTGTGGCGAGTCCGCTGCTCACGACAAGGGATGGCAGGCCGAAGTTTGGGCTGACATCCACGAATTCGAACACTCCCGCCACCGTGTTCGACTGTTTGAGCACGCCCGCGGCAAAGGATTAAAGGAAATCAGCGGCTGGAGAAACTAGGACCTTGCCTGAAATTCATAATTAGCGATGGCTCGGAGACACGGAATTAGCGCCATCCTGAATCACTTTCTTCCGTTGCAATCTCCGTGACTCGGCGTCTCCGTAGTGAAAACTGTGCTAACCCTTATTCGAGAGTGCGCTAGCCGCAGCACGATCCAGAAACCAAACCAACTTGCCATCCGTCGGCTGCACCAGCTTCGCCGGATACTGTTCCCCCGGCGCGTCCTCTTCTAAAACCGTCCGCAGAACCGACGATTTATCCATCCCGCTGACGAGAAACGCAACACATCGCCCCGCATTCAAAACCGGCAAAGTGAACGACAGCCGGTGCGTTTTCATCTTCTCGACCCAGTTCGCAATCACCAGCCGGGATTTTTCCTGCAGTCCGGCGGTTCCAGGGAACAGCGAGGCGGTATGCCCGTCAGGCCCCAACCCGAGCAAAATCATATCGAACCGCGGTACGGCGCCCGCTTCGAGGTTGAAGAACTTGCGCAGCGTTTTTTCGTACTCTTCGGCAGCAGCGGCCGCATCCGGATTCTCCGCCGGAATCCGAAACACATTTCCGGCCGGTACTGGAACTTTCGACAGCATTGCCTCGTTCGCCATCCGGTAATTACTTTCCGGATCATCTGGCGGAACATGCCGCTCATCCCCGAAAAAGAAATACATGCGATCCCACGGCAGAGCGGCGCGCGCATTCGTCGCCAATAAATTGTAGAGATTCTTTGGAGTCGATCCCCCGGACAGCGCGATGGTGAAGCGCCCGCGCTCGGTTACCGCTTCATGCGCCGCGTGAATGATCTCGTCTGCGGCGGTCGCAAACAATTCCTGCGGAGTCGTCAGAATTCGGATTTCCGCAGAGGATTTCACTTGCTTGTCTTCCTCGAAGATTGCGCTCAACCCTTCGCGGCCCGGACAGCTGCACATCGCGCCGCTCCAAGCAGCCCTGCCTTGTCGTTGGTGACTACATAGACCGGCACCGCTTCAACCAGCGGCCGAAGGCGGCCTTTGTTCAAAAAGGATTGCATGAAGCACGGTCCCTTCAGCTTCGAGAGAATCTTGGGAGAAATGCCGCCCGCGAGAAATAATCCCCCGGTCGCCAGGATCTTTAAGGCCAGATTCGATGCTTCCGCACCGTAAACAGAGATCCACACGTCGAGAGCCTTTTCGGCAAGAAGATCCTGCCCCGATAACGCCGCTCGCGAAATCGCCGCTGCCGGATCACCCGCAGCCATGTCCGCGGCTGTGCTCGCCGATTCTTTTCCGCATCCACTCTCGCGCAGAAACTCATACACATTCACCAGCCCCGGCCCGGAAAGAATGCGCTCGTAGCTGACGTGCCCGAATTTCGCAATCAGAAATCGCAGCAGCTCAATCTGCAGATCATTTTGCGGAGCGAAGTCGGTATGCCCACCCTCGCACGCGAATACATGATGCCGTGTACCGTCCCAAAACAGGCCTGCCTCGCCCAATCCCGTGCCGGGAGCAATCACAGCCTGATTTCCGACGACACTTCCAACCACGCGATTCAGCGGAACCAGATCCGCTTCGGCAAGGGCACCAATGCCCCACGCACTAGCCTCGAGATCGTTGATCAACATTGTGGCGGGAGTATGAATCTGTTTTGCGAGCAGATTCTGCTCAATCACCCAGGGAAGGTTGGAAGTCTCGACGCGCCCGTTCCGCACTGGCCCGGCAATTCCAAAGCAGGCAGCCTCCGGACGCGTGCCCGATTCATCTAAGAACCGGACAACGATTTCGCCAAGTTCCCGATGTTCACGGCTGGGAAAAACACGTTCCGAGACCAACTGCAGGTGCCCGTTCTGAGGTTGAAAATAAGCCAGCCTTGCATTGGTCCCACCAATATCGCCGGCTAAGATCATTTTTCGAAATTCCTCCAGCGGCGGCCGTCGCGTTCCAGGAGTTCGTCGGCCTCCTTCGGCCCCCATGTGCCGGAGGCGTAGTTCGGGAAATTGCGCGGCGGCAATGCGTGCCAGAGATCAAGCACCGGATTCACCACCGACCATCCCGCCTCCACCATGTCAGCGCGCTGAAACAGCGTCTGGTCACCGATCATGCAATCGTGAAGCAGCCGCTCGTACCCCGTGCTGGGCTGCTTGCCGAAGTATTCCTGATACTCGAAATTCATGTCGACCGTGCCCAGCCGCATCACCGGCCCCGGAACCTTCGCTGCAAATTGCAACGAGATTCCTTCTTCTGGCTGGATGTGCAGCACGAGCTGGTTCGGCATCAGGTGCTCCACCGGCGTGTCGCGGAACAGCACAAATGGGGCTCGACGAAACTGTATCACGATATGGGTATTGCGCACCGGCATCCGCTTGCCCGTGCGCAGATAGAACGGCACATCCGCCCAGCGCCAGTTGTCAATCGACAGCTTCATCGCAACAAAGGTCTCGGTGCGCGAATCCGCAGGGACATCCTCCTCGGTCCGATACGCCGAAACGCGCTTGCCGTCTTCCGTGCCCTCGCCGTATTGACCCCGCACCGTGCGGCTGAGCACTTCTTCGTCGCTCATCGGCTGAATCGCGTGCAGGATCTTCGCCTGCTCGTCGCGCACCGCATTCGCATCGAAAGAAATCGGCGGCTCCATCGCAGTCAGGCTGATGAGCTGCATGATGTGGTTCGGCACCATATCCCGCAGAGTTCCCGCGTGGTCGAAGTAGCTTCCGCGCCCCTCCACGCCAACCGTCTCCGCCACCGATATCTGCACGTGATCGATGTATCGCCGGTTCCAGACGGGCTCGAAAATCCCGTTGGCGAAACGGAAGGCCATAATGTTCTGCACCGTCTCTTTGCCGAGATAGTGATCGATGCGATAAATCTGTTTTTCGTCCGCGACCTTCAGCAACTCCGCGTTCAATGCTTTTGCTGATTCCAGATCGTGCCCGAACGGTTTTTCAACGACGACGCGCCGCCAGTGGCCGTTACTCTGCTCCATCAGTCCGGCAGCGGAGAGTTTTTCTACGATCGGTCCAAAGAAACTCGGCGCGACCGCCATGTAGTAGAAGAAATTCTGATGCGTGGAGTGTTCCTGATCGAGCTTCGTCAGCGAATCTTTGAGCTTCGAATATAATCCGTCATCATTGAAGTCACCCGGCAGGTAGTAGAAGCGCTGTGAGAACCATTCCCACAGATCGTCATCTACGCACTCGCCGCAATATGCCTTAATGTCGTCGTAGACGCGCTTGCGGAAGTCGTCATTCGACAACTGCGTGCGCGCGACTCCGAGCACAGCAAATTCTTTGGAAAGAAGCCCCGCACGAGCCAGGTTATACAGCGCCGGGATCAACATGCGTCCCGTCAGATCGCCCGCCGCGCCAAAGATCACCATCACGCAGGGATCGCCTTGCTTGCCGATCCGTGGTGGCGCCGCTTTCGGTTGCTCCACTAATTCAGCCATGAATTCCTCTGGTCTCCCGAATGAATCCGTTATGCGGTTTTCTTTGTTTTCGCCGGGTCCGACTCCACATGTCCGCCGAACTTCTGCCGCATCGCCGACAGAATCTTTTCGGCAAACGTGTGCTGCTGTCGCGAACGAAACCGAACATACAGCGCCGCGGTCAAAACGTCCGCCGGAACGGCTTCGTCCACGGCCGCCTGAATTGTCCACCGGCCTTCGCCCGAATCCTGCACGTAGCCCTCATACTCCGAGAGCGTCGGATTTTCTGTTAGGGCGATTGCCGTCAGATCAAGCAGCCACGAGCTGATCACGCTGCCTCGCCGCCATACCTCGGCGATATCCGGCAAATTCAAGTCGTAACGAATGTCTTCGGGAAGTTCTTTGCTGGTCGCATTCTTGAAAATGTCGAAGCCTTCCGCGTAGGCCTGCATGATTCCGTACTCTATGCCGTTGTGCACCATCTTGACGAAATGACCCGACCCCGATGGCCCGCAGTGGATATATCCATTTTCTGCAGTGCCCCCAAGTTTTTCCCGCCCGGGAGTCCGCGGAATGTCGCCCCTTCCCGGCGCCAACGTTTTGAAGATTGGGTCGAGCCGCTGGACCGCTTCTTTCGGCCCGCCAATCATCATGCAGTAGCCGCGCTCCAGACCCCACACCCCGCCGCTGGTCCCGACATCGATGTAGTGAATTCCCTTGGGCTGGAGTTGTTTCGCGCGCCGGACATCATCCTTGAAATACGAATTGCCACCATCAATGATGGCGTCACCTGCTTGAAGGTGTTGCGCCAGGTTCTGAACTGTCGCTTCCGTCGGCCCGCCCGCCGGAACCATGATCCAGACCGCTCGCGGAGGCTTCAGCTTGCTCACCATGTCTTCGAGAGAAGAGGATCCAGTCGCTCCCTCTGTTCCCAATTGCTTCACCGCATCCGCGCTAAGATCCGAAACGACGAGCGAATGTCCATTCCGCATGAGGCGCCGCGTCATATTCGAACCCATGCGGCCCAGTCCAACCATTCCCAATTGCATCACTTGCTCCTTACAGTAGCGCCCGGCGTCCTCGCCTCCTGTTGCGCGGGCGACTCGCCCGCGCAACCGAACCTAAACCGGCGCACAAAAGCAATCCAGAACTATGCCTTAGACGTGCTCTTCTCCACCGCAGCCAACAGCTTGTCGAAAGCCTCGGCGAATAACGTCACCCCATCATCCGTCAGTTTGTCGGTGACTTCTTTGATCGAGATCCCCGCCCGCGCCAGATCATCCATCACTCTCTGCGCACCCGGCACATCTTCCGTCAGCGCATTCCGCAGGCGCCCATGATCCCGGAAAGCCTCGATTGTCGCCGGAGGCATCGTGTTCACCGTATCCGGACCAATCAGTTCCTCAACATAGATCACATCGCGGTACGCCGGATTTTTTGTACTCGTGCTGGCCCAAAGTACGCGCTGAGTCTGCGCACCCTTCGCCGCCAGAGCCTGCCACCGCGGTCCACTGAAGATTCGCTGATATTTCTGATACGTCAGCTTGCCATTCGCAATCGCGACTTTCCCGAGCAGGTTTTTATAGAGCGACTGCTGGGTTGAATCCGAGGTCCCCTTCAGCTTTTCGTTCAGCTTCGAATCCACAAGCGTATCGATGCGGCTGATGAAGAAGCTCGCCACGCCCGCCATCTTTTTCAGATTCCCGCCTCGTCCCGCCAGATCTTCCAATCCCGCGACGTATGCCTCCGCGACTTTCTCGTACACTTCCTGCGCGAACAGCAGCGTGACGTTGATGTTGATGCCTTCTCCGATCAGTTGCCGGATTGCTGGCAGCCCCTCGGCCGTGCCGGGAACTTTGATCATCACGTTCTCGCGCTGTACCGTCTTCCACAGCCGCCGCGCTTCGTCAATCGTCTCTTTCGTTTTGCGCGCGAGATAGGGCGAAACTTCCAGGCTCACATAGCCATCGCGGAAATTCGATTCCTGATACACCGGGCGAAGCGTGTCCGCCGCGTCCTGTATGTCGCGAATCGCGATCTGCTCGTATCGTCCCGTCGCGTCGAGATCATTCCGCCCCGCGAGCGAATGCAGAATGTCATCGTAAAGCGAGCTGTCGGCAATCGCCTTTTCAAAGATCGACGGATTCGAGGTCATGCCTCGCAATCCGTCGTTCGCAATCATGTTTTTTAGCTTGCCGGTCGTGAACAGATCACGCCGGATGTAGTCCAGCCACATCGACTGCCCATAATTGAGCAATTCCTGCAAAGGATTCTTTGTAGCTTTTGAATTTTCGATTACTCCAGTAGGTTGCATGAGGCCTCCATGCCTTTTTGGATGACACCCGCGCCTTACGCGGCGCAACGGAAACTTGGAAATCCCGGTGAATCTTCTTCCCTAAAAGCCCTTAGCGACTCGCAATCGCAGCGCGCGCTTCGTCGACGACTTTGTCCACTGTAAACCCAAAGTACTTCAACAAATCTTTCAGCGGAGCCGATGCTCCAAAGCGGTGCATGCCGATATTCCGCCCCTTGCTGCCGGTGTAGCGCTCCCATCCAAAAGTCGCGGCCATCTCGACCGAAACTCGCGCCGTCACATCCGGAGGCAGCACTTTATCTTTGTACGACTGATCCTGCTGATCGAATATCTCCCAGCACGGCATGCTCACCACCCGAGCCTTGATGCCCTCGGATTTCAATTTTTCGTAAGCATCCACGCACAGCGAAAGCTCGCTACCCGTTCCGAGCAAGATCACATCCGGTTTACCGCCCTGAGCATCCGCCAGAACGTAGGCTCCCTGCGCCACGCCCGAAGCTGGGGCGTATCTGCCGCGATCGAGTGTCGGCATGGGCTGCCGCGTCAGCACCAGCGCTACTGGAGAATGCTGCTGCTTCATGATTATCTTCCACGCTTCCGTAACCTCATTGGCATCGCCCGGACGCAGCACCAGTAGGTTCGGCATCGCCCGCAGCGACGCGAGCTGTTCAATCGGTTGATGCGTCGGCCCGTCCTCGCCCACTCCGATCGAATCATGCGTGAAGATGAAAATCGACGGTGCCTGCATCAGCGCCGCCAGTCGAATGCTCGCCCGCATGTAATCGCTGAAATTGAAGAACGTTGCCCCGAACGCGCGAATCCCGGAAACCGTCATTCCATTGACAGCCGCGGCCATCGCATGCTCGCGCACACCAAAATGCAGATTCCTTCCCGCATAATTGCCGGCCTTAAAATCTCCCGCGCCCTCAAACTTCAACGTAGTTTTGTTGGAAGTCGCCAGATCAGCCGATCCACCGATTACCCACGGAATGTTCTGCGCCACCGCATTCAGCACCTTGCCCGAACTCTCGCGTGTTGCCAGGCCCTTCGCATCCGCAGGGAAGGTCGGAAGATTCTTATCCCACCCCTCCGGCAATTCATGGTGCTGCATCTGGCTCAGGCGCTCGGCCAGTTCCGGATACTTCTGCGAATATTCCCCAAACAACTTCGACCACTGCGCCCGTAGTTCGCGTCCGCGCTTGCCTACGCCGTCGCGGAAATGTTCCTTCACGCCATCCGGCACCAGGAACTTCGCATCTTCCGGCCAGCCGTAGAATTTCTTCACTAGCCGCACTTCTTCTTCCCCGAGCGGTTCGCCGTGCGCGGCATTCGTGTCCTGCTTGTGTGGAGATCCGTAGCCGATATGGCTGTCAACAATGATGAGGGTTGGCCGATCGGTGGTCTTCTGAAACGTTTGATACGCCCGCGCCAGCATCGTCAAGTCATTCGCATCGGCAACCCGCGTGACATTCCATTGATACCCAATAAATCGAGTCGCGACGTCTTCGCTGAATGACCAGTTCGCCGGACCGTCAAGGGTGATCGAGTTGTGATCGTACATCCAGCACAGATTCGACAGCTTCAGATGTCCCGCGAGCGACGCCGCTTCGCCGCCGATCCCTTCCATCAGATCGCCATCCGAGCACATCGTGTAAACGTTGAAGTCGAAAATCTCAAAGCCCGGACGATTGAAATTCGAAGCCAGCCACTTTCCCGCAATCGCCATTCCCACGCTGTTGCCGACGCCCTGTCCTAACGGGCCCGTCGTCGTTTCAACTCCGGTCGTGACGTGCGACTCTGGATGCCCCGGCGTCCGGCTTCCCAGTTGCCGGAACCTCTTAATCTCTTCCAGTGAAACGGCAAGATCCCTTGTGATCTTTCCGTGATCGTCCACCTGCCGCACTTCCGCGAGGTACAGCATGGCGTACAGCAGCATCGAAGCGTGGCCATTCGAGAGTACGAAGCGGTCGCGGTTCAACCACGTCGGATCTGCGGGATCGTAGCGCAGGAATTCCTGCCACAGGCAATACGCAACCGGCGCCAGTCCCATCGGCGCGCCCGGATGTCCCGAATTTGCCTGCTGCACTGCATCGATCGCCAGAGTTCGAATCGTGTTGATGCACAGCAAGTCCAACTGTGCTCCCGTTAAAACAGCCTGATCACTGACCGCCATACGATTCCGATCCTCCGTTCATCGATCCGCCGTGCAATGCCTTCTCTTGTTTAGAGTTCCGCACAAGCGAAAGGGTTCAATAGCAGAAAGTGTACCAATTTCTGCAAAAGTGCGGATTGCGCTGCGGTGAAAAACTGCAGCGATTTCTGGAGGGAATGGCCTACCTGAGAAGTTGAATGTAACTGTTTTCGCTTTGCGAGTTGCGCGTGCTCTCTTGGACGAATTTCAGGAACTGCCGCAGATTGTCGCGCTCCGCCGGAGCCATTCCGTCGAAACGCACTCGAACTCCGGTGGCAGGCCCACTGCGGGTCACGACTCCGCTCAACGCGAAGCCCTTGACCCATATCTTTCCATTCGGAACCCACAAGCCGATCTCGACCTTGGCTCCCGATTTAACCGCGCTGGCAGTTTCGACAAGACAGCCGCCGGCGCTCGTGTTCGAAAGATTGCCCCAGATCGGAGTGCTGGCCTCATCGACGCGCAATTCGACAGCTACAAAGCACTTGATTCGTGGATGCCGCCGGCGGTCGGTGCCCCAATTCGGACTGAAGAAATCCGGTTCGAATGGAGGTGTTGCCGATGCCGGAGTCGGTACGGGATGCGCTACGGGACTCGCCGGGCTGGCGGCGTCTGAGCTGCCTTCGTTTGCCGCGCCAGCTTTGATCTCGCGCATCGCAGCGAGCAATGCCGCTTCCCGTTTTTCAGGAGGAGCTTCCCTATAAGTTTGCAGTAGCTTGCCGACTTGCCGGACCAGGTCCGGGTCCGACAGTATTCGAGTCCAGTCAGTTCCTGTCGCCGCGCTCATGAATGAAATCTTTCGATTGGGCATTGGCCCTATGCCAGCTTGAGGCAAGGGTCACCTTCATTCAAGATGACCTAAGTCACGTTTAAGGGTTTGCGATTTTTAAACCGGGAACCGGACTCGCTTAGAGCGATGGCAGAACCGAAGACAATAACTAGTCGCCGTCGAACGTAAGTTGAACAACTTGCGTGGTTTCCGACTGTGCCGCCTCGAATTTCCATTTTGCGATGGCCTCCTGAGCGGCATCCACCAGCACTGGATTTCCTCCGAGAACCCGCGTCGATTTCACCGCGCCGTTCGGACGAACAGTCGCTTCCACCCGGACTACTCCGTGGATATGCATTCTCTTTGCTAGTTCTGGATAAACCGGCGCAACCCGAGTTACTACCTTGCGATCAGAGTTACCCGATCCACCGTCTTGTGCGATGGCGACCAAAGTCGTGGTCGCGGCCAATGCCGCCGCGACGAGCATCAATAAGATCTTTCTAGACATGCCGTGCGGACTCTTTCCCGTGAAACTTACTCCAACTCAGCTTATCGGGCACTGTCTGGCTTCAGCAATGTACCGAAGGTATTGTCCTTTGGAGCAACGGAAGACCCTTGGAGTCAGGGAACGATGCTCAGAACAGTATTTGTGTGGCCCTTCAGGGTTGCCTTGGGCGGCACGACAAAGTCGAATTAAATACTGCGCTGCGCGCTTAAGCCCTCCCGCTCACTTTCGTCTACAATCGTTTGCATCACAGCGTCGCATAAACGAATCGAATACAAAGGGTTATGCTAGAGAGCGGAAAAGGACGTCCAGCCTAAGCCGTTTGATGCTGAATGATCCCAAGATCAAGAATGCAATATTCATGGAAGTTATTGGCAATCGCGGCGTCAGCCATCATTCTCAATTCGCTGGCCTCACCAGGCCTCTTTTCTCAGACCTCGAACGGAACGACGGCCACCCCCAGCGTCTCTCTAGGCAATCAGAGCCCGTTTCTCGGAAGCTCGCCTGAAGGAAAGGCGACCCCTGAAGTCCTGCAGATTGACTTCAAGGAAGCCATTGATCGCGGATTGCGCAACAATCTTGGCCTCCTGCTCGCCAGCGAACAGACCGAGGGGGCTCGAGGGCAGCGCTGGCAAGAACTGAGCGTTCTTCTGCCGAATATCGGCGCTACGATTCAGGAAGATGTCCAGACCCAGGCACTCGCGGCTCTTGGCTTCAACAAGCTGGCTCCGTTCTTCGCTGCGCCTGGGGCGGCTCCGGCGGCATTTCCTCGTGTTATACCGGCATTCAATTACTTCGACGCCCGGATCGGCGTGAGCCAATCGCTCTTTAATTTCCGCAATCTCGAGCGCGAACGCGCTGCGCTCGAAAACGTAAAAGCCTCCGAGCTCACCTACAAGCAAGCCCGGGAGATGGTAGTCCTCGCCGTAGGAAACGCCTACCTGCAGGCGATCGCCGCTGCGGCTCGCGTCGACACCGCCGAGGCCCAAGTTAAGGCCGCTCAGGCTCTTTACGATAAAGCCTCAGATCAGCAAAAGGCCGGCGTTACGCCCGCTATCGACACTCTCCGTTCGCAGGTGGAATTGCAAGCCCGTCAGCAACAGCTTATCGTCGCTCGCAACGACCTCGCCAAATTGACCCTCAGCGTGGCTCGAGTCATTGGGCTTCCTCCCGGACAGCAGTTCGTACTCACCGAAAAAGCCCCCTATCAGGCGCTGACTCCTCTTCCGTTGGAAACTTACCTCCAACATGCCTATGCGGAGCGTTCCGATTACCTCTCCGCGTTGGCCCAGGTCCGGAGTGCTGAAATCTCCAAGAAGGCAGCATTTGCTGGGCATTATCCGACTATCGACGTCCAGGCCAACGTCGGTGACATCGGCGTCAATCCAAGCCAGTCAAACGGTACATGGCAGGTGAATGGCGGCATCAATATACCCATCTTCGCGGGAAATCGCGTTCACGCCGATATGCTACAGGCGGACTCCCGATTGCAGCAGGCGCGTTCTCAGCTCGGCGACCTTCGCGGCCGCATCGATTATGAAGTCCGGACAGCGCTACTCGATCTGAACGCTGCCGCCGACCAGGTCAACGTGGCACGCAGCTCAGTCGAGCTCGCCGAGCAAACCCTGACACAATCCCAGGACCGTTTCACTGCGGGCGTGGCCGACAATCTGGAAGTTGTGCAGGCGCAGGAATCGGTCGCCAGCGCGCACGAGAGTTATATTCAGAGTCTTTATGCTCATAATCTCGCAAAAGTTGAACTGGCATTTGCGATCGGCGATGCCGAACAGGGTGTCAGGCGATATTTGAAAGGCATTCAATAACGTATGGATCAAACGACGACGCAAAGTCCGCCGGCCGGATCTACGAAGCCGGTTAATGAAGCTCCCGACACGGCGAACAGGCCGCTCCCTTCGTCGGAAAAGGATTTTCACCGGCGCCCTTCGCGGACCCAAAGCCCCGGCTTTCGTATCGCTGTCGTGATCGGGATCGTTGTCTTACTAGTAATCGGCTTCTTTGCCTACCGTTACTTTACCAGCTACGAATCCACCGACGATGCCGAGGTCGACGGTCACATCAGTTCCATCAGCGCGCGCGTTACCGGACATGTGACAAAGCTGAACATCCGCGACAATCAATACGTGCAAGCAGGACAGGTTCTGGTCGAAATCGATCCAGCGGACTATCAGGTTGCGTATCAGAAGGCGAAAGCTAATTTCGCCGATGCGCAGGCCGCTGCGGTTGCAGCGGGAGTGAACGTCCCCATCACCTCCGTGAACACCGCGAGTCAGGTTTCCGCCAGCGAAGCAGACGTCAACAGCGCGAGAGCCGGCATTCAGGCCGCCAAGCAGCAATTCCAGGCTGCCAAAGCCCAGTTGCAGGAAGCCGAAGCCAACAATGTAAAAGCGCAGAACGACCTCGCGCGCTACAAACAGTTGGTTGATAAGCAGGAGATCTCGGAGCAGCAATACGATCAGGCAATTGCCGCGTCGAAAGCGAGCACCGCTTCGGTTGAAGCTGCCCGTGCCAGTTCGGACGCCGCTCAGCAGCAGGTCACACAAGCAGAAGGCAAGCTGATCCAGGCGCAGGCGAATTACCGATATGCCTCCACCGCGCCGAAGCAGATGCAAATTATCCGAGCCCGCGAAGACGCTGCGATAGCAACTGTTCAACAGCGAAAAGCGGACCTCGATCAGGCTGCGCTCAATCTGCAATACACCAAAGTTGTCGCGCCTGTGGACGGAATCGTTAGCGATCGAACCGTCGACGTTGGGCAGAATGTTGCGCCCGGACAAGAGTTGATGAAGATCATCAACCTTGACGATGTCTGGGTCACTGCAAACTTCAAAGAGACTCAGTTGCGCAACATGAAGCCCGGGCAAAGAGCCACAATCGAGGTTGACGCCAACGGCCGCAAATACAACGGCAAAGTCGACAGCATTGCCGGCGCTACCGGCGCTCTGTTCAGCCTCCTGCCTCCAGAGAACGCCACGGGAAATTATGTGAAGGTCGTGCAGCGCGTCCCGGTCAAGATCGTTCTCGATCCCGGTGAGAACAAGGATCACCAACTGCGTCCCGGCGAATCGGTGACACCCAAGGTCTGGATTCGCGAATGAGTGCTGCGGCCGTCCCGATGGGCCGGGCGGATGTCTCGCGTCCTTCGATTAATCCCTGGATCATTGCCCTCACGGTTACGCTGGCGACCTTCATGGAAGTGCTCGACACTTCCATCGCCAACGTTGCCCTGCCTCATATTGCCGGCGGACTGTCGGCTGGAGTCGATGAGAGCACCTGGATTCTTACTTCCTATCTTGTCTCGAACGCCATCGTCTTGCCTTTGAGCGGCTGGCTGTCGTCGATCATGGGCCGCAAGAACTTCTACATGAGTTGCGTGGCTCTGTTCACGATCAGCTCATTCATGTGCGGGCTCGCCCCGAACCTGGCGGTGCTGATCATCTGCCGCGTTCTTCAAGGCGCAGGAGGCGGCGGACTTCAGCCCAGTGAGCAAGCGATTCTCGCCGATACATTTCCTCCGGCGAAGCGCGGCATGGCATTCGCGGTCTACGGCGTTGCGGTGGTTACCGCTCCTGCAATCGGGCCGACCCTTGGCGGTTGGATTACCGACAACTTCACCTGGCGCTGGATCTTCTTCATCAACATCCCTGTTGGGATCATCTCCATTCTGCTTACGTCCAGACTCATTCAAGATCCTCCATATTTCCGGCGCCGAAAGTTGAGCGAGACTCACATCGACTACATCGGCCTGAGTTTTGTGGCGCTCGGATTGGGAGCGCTGCAGGTCGTCCTCGACAAGGGCCAACGCGACAACTGGTTCGATTCGCACCTGATCACGATGCTCACGTTAATCGCAGTCGTCTCGTTGATCTTCGTGGTCTATTGGGAGTGGAAACAGAAGGATCCCATCGTCGATCTCCATCTGTTTCGTGATCGCACGTTCGGCGTCTCGAACCTGCTGATGTTCATGCTCGGTTTCGCTCTTCTGGGGAGCACATTACTTCTTCCGCTATTCATGCAGACGTTGCTGGGCTATACGGCCGAAAGCGCAGGCTTGGCGCTGATGCCGGGCGGCTTCGTCATCATGTTGCTGCTCCCGTTAGTAGGATTTTTGCTCTCGAAATACAGTCCGCGCTGGCTGCTGGTGTTCGGTCTGGTCGTGCTGTCGCTCTCGTTGTTCAACATGACCAATTTCGACTTGCAGATTGATTTCCGCAGCACTGCGATTGCGCGCGTCTTGCAGGCCGCAGGTATGGCTTTCCTGTTCGTGCCGATCAACACGGCGGCATACGCATTTCTGCCGCGCGACAAGAACAACGCTGCTTCCGGTTTGATGAATCTTGCCCGCAACGTTGGTGGAAGTGTCGGCATTTCCGTTGTGACAACCATGCTCGACAGGCGCGCACAGATCCATCGAACCGATCTTGCGAGAAATCTGGCAGCCACCAATCCAGCCTTAATAGGCCGAATTCAGGGGGCGTCTCGTGCCATGCAGATTCACGGCGCGAACGCCGCAAGCGCTACTCAGCAGGCCTATGCATTCATCCAGCGCTCAGTGGATCGCCAGGCCACAATGCTGTCTTATATTGATTGCTTTTGGTTCCTGGGCGTGGTTATTTTGCTCATGGTTCCGACGGTCTTCCTGATGAAAAAGTCGAAGCCGGGCGGGGAAATCGCAGTACACTGAAATTAAGCCTATGTTTCGCGTCATATCGATTGAGCGCGAGTACGGTTGCGGCGGCGGCGCCATTGCCGCTCAACTGGCCCAATACCTCGGCTGGAAACTCTGGGATCACCTTCTCACCGAAGAAATCGCCCGCCTCGCCAATGTTGATCAATCGGCGGTCAAACGCTGCGATGAGCGCATGGACAGCCGCATCCACCGTTTCTCCAAAGTCTTCTGGCGCGGCAGCTACGAGCGCAGCACACCGTTAGGCGCGCAGGTCTTCGACACCGACCGGATGATGGCCATGATGCATGAAATCATGAACAAGATCGGTGAGGAGGGGAAGGCGGTTGTCGTGGGACGCGGAGCGCCATTCTTCCTGCGCGAGAATCCCGATGCGTTTCATGTCTTTCTTTATGCGCCGAGAGCGGAGAAGATTCGCCGTGCGCTTGCCGATGGCGAGACTCGGGCGAATGCCGAGGAACTGGTCGACTCCGTCGATCGCGAGCGCATCGCGTGGGTGAAGCACTACTTCGACGCCGATTGGCCGACGCGATCTCTGTATCACGTCATGCTCAACACCGCGGTCGGCAATGAATGTGTCGTGAAAACGATCCTCGATACGATGCGAATTGTCGAAGGCAGTCCCAAAGCCACAGACTACGAACACACCAGGGTTCACACTCCAGGGGAATAGCCGCGTATTTCACCACGGAGGCACAGAGACACGGAGGGCGCTTGATCTTGGTCTCTTCTCCTGAGTTCTCCTTCATGAGTTTTTTCGGCGGCGTCGAGATCGACGATCTAGCTAATCAGATCGTGTGGCACTTCTTTTAATAATTCGTTTTCCGTGGCTCTGTGACTCTGTGGTGAGAAATGTCTACGAATGCGCAGGAGAACGCGCAGTTGCTGGTCTTCCAGGACGCTGCGGCGCAGGACAACAATCTTCTGCACAGACGTCTTCGCGCGGGCCGAGCGATCCAAGAGCGCGGCGCTTCGCTCCTTCTGTACGCTCTACGATCAGTTCGCGAATCATCGCAATGAACTTTGGATGCACGCCAACTGTTTTCGCGCGCGCCATTGGAAGACTCAGCGATTTGCAAAGCTGGCGCGCTTCGATATCGAGATCGTAGAGCACTTCCATGTGATCGGAGATGAAGCTGATCGGCGCGATGACGACCGCGCTTGCCAGCTTCTTCTGTTTCACTTCACGCAGATAATCCAGAATGTCGGGCTCGAGCCAAGGCTGTCCAGGAGCTCCGCTGCGGCTCTGATACACCAGTGCATCATTCCTGATTCCGATTCGCTCTGAGACGAGCTTGTGAACGTCTTCCAGTTGGCGAACGTAATCGCTCGTATTCGCCATTGATAGCGGAATGCTGTGCGCGACATAGACGACCTGCAGGTTCGCTCGCGCACTCTGCGGAATTTCGGCGATCGCGTCGCGCAGGCGATCTTCGGTGGCGTCGATAAATCCCGGATGATTGAAGAACGGACGAATCTTATCGACCTGCGGCGCGCCTTCCACTTCCGCTTGCGCGCGCGCGATGTCTTCGCGGTACTGTCTGCATCCTGAGTACGAACTGTACGCTGAGGTCACGAATGCGAGCGCGCGGCGAATTCCATCCTGCTTCATCTGCCGCAGCGTGTCGGCGAGCATCGGATGCCAGTTGCGATTTCCCCAATAGACCGAAAGCTTTGGTCCATGCTGCGCGAGTTCGTTTTTGATCGCGGCGATCAGTTCGCGCGTCTGCTCATTGATCGGGCTCTTTCCATCGAAGTGATAGTAGTGTTCCGCAACGGCAAGAATGCGTTCACGCGGAACATTGCGTCCGCGCAGAACGTTTTCGAGGAAGGGAATCACGTCGTCTTTCGACTCGGGACCACCGAACGAGACAACCAGGATCGCGTCGTAGTTCATGCGTTGAAAGCGCCTGTGGAGAATGGCCGAAAAAATATTTTATCGGAAGGCGACTCCAGCGGGTTTTTCGCGCGTTGCAAACTTTAAAAAACGTGAGAGTGGGGATGTCCCTCCCCCCGGTGGTCTATTGGAATCTTCAACTTAGCGGGCAAAATGCAAAGTAATCTAAGGCGCTCAATCACGTACGGGCAAAATCTTGAGCCGCAGCTGTGGATTTCTTTGGAAAAAGCCTTCAACGCAAGGAGGCGAAGTGCGCGGAAGGACTGCGGGCGGCCTTGTGAAAGTGATGGCGCGGCTACTGCTGAAGCAGAATGGAAACGGTTCCGTCCATTACGTTGGCTACTGCGAGATCGAGTTTGCCGTCGCCATTGAAATCCGCTGTGACAATTTGATACGGCTGCTTTCCCACCGGATAAGGCGATCCTGGCGCTTGCGTGAAGGTTCCGTCGCCATTTCCAAGCAGAAGCGTGACGGTATTATCGCCGCCGTTGGCGATGGCAAGGTCGAGCTTGCCGTCGCTATTGAAATCTCCCGTGACGATCGCGTCTGGGCCGCTCCCAACTGAAATCGTGGTTGGGGTTCCGAATGTCCCGTCACCATTCCCAAGCAGGATGTATAGGTCGTTCGCGCCCGAGTCTATAACTGCGACATCGAGTTTGCCGTCGCCGTTGAAATCGGCGACGACAACGGCCGAAAGAGACTGTCCCAGGGGAATCGGGGAGCCGATTGCGGGATTGAATGTTCCGTCCCCATTGCCAAGCGACACAACCAGTCCCGGACCTCCTAGACCGGTCGAACCGCCGCTTCCGGTTGCCAGAATCGAGTCCAGATTTCCGTCGCCATTGAAGTCTCCTACGGCGATGGCGTTCGGGAAACCACTGGCGGTCAGGCTGCCTGCGGAATTAAATGCGCCCGCTCCATACCCCAGCGCGACAAGCCCCGAGCCGTAGAGTTGATTGACCATCGCGAGATCGAGGTTCCCATCCGCATTGAAGTCGGCCGCTGCAAGAGCGTAGGTCGTGGGATCTCCAGGGTTGGCAAACGCCGCAGAAGAAGCGACGAAAGTGCCATCGCCGTTGCCTAACAGGATGTCGGCGGCGTCATTGTTAATTAATGCGACCGCGAAACCCTGATGACCGCTGTGGTTGAAGTCGGCCGCGACGATCGGGCCGACATAAGGTGAGGCCGCATCATCATACGGCGGACTCGGTACTTGCACGGGAGAGCCCAACGAAGGCGTAAAGGTACCGTCTCCGTTTCCGAGGAGCACGGCCACTCTGATGTTCATGGCAACAGCAAGGTCGGGCTTCCCATCTCCGTTGAAATCGGCAACCGTCAAACCAAATGGTAAGTAAGCCTGGAGTGGGGAATTCGCAGCCGGGGCAAAGGAAACGCCGGTTTCAGGGGCTGCGATCGGTAGATAGACAACGTTGGACGAGCCGCCGCCGGGCGTGGGATTAGCAACCGTTATTGCGGCGGTCGATGCATTCGCCACGTTCGTCGCGGGAATTGTTGCGGTGAGATGTTCGTTATCCACGAACGTTGTAGCCAGCGGTTTGCCGTTGAAATCAATTGTTGCTCCCGACACGAATCCGGTTCCGCTGACATTCAGTGGGGAGGCGGGCGAGCCTGGAGAAAGGGCCGTCGGCAGGAGAGTTTGATTCACGAAGGGGCCCGGATTCGCTGCAACTGCGGCAGGATTGATTTGAATATTCAGGGCATTGTAGGCAAACGCGCCAGTTGCGTCTGTGGCTGTGATTTCGAAGTACCACGTTCCGCCGACAATTGGCGATCCAGTGACGGCGCCAGTGCTCCCGTTGAGTGTCAACCCGTCTGGAACTGATCCGCCGACAGTCCAGCCCGTGATAATCGGGCCGTCATAGACACTCCACTGAAACGGAGGCGTCCCGCCGGTGAGCATGATCATCTGGCTGTAAGCGGTGCCGACGAATCCGTTCTGCAGTGTCTGAAACGGAATTTGTGGATACGGGTTCACGGTGATCTGTAATGACCCGCTCTTGGTCTGGTCCGCGAGAGATGTCGCAGTCAGGGTCACGTTCTGCGCGCTGGTGATACTCGTTGTCGGCGAGTTGTAAGTGACGGATACGCCTGTTGAGTTGCTGATGCTTCCGGGCCCTGTCAAACTCCAGGAGACACCTTTGCCGGACGCATCATTCGCCACAGTGGCCGTCACATTCAGAGTCTGACTCTGATCGATTGCGCTGGCAGAGGAGGGAGACAAACTCACCGAGATCGGCGGGTGCGAACTGGAATTCGAACAACTGAGCATTGCAATGAACATCGCTGGGAGAAAGAGAGTAAAGAAGCGGCGGAACTTCGACATGGCCCCTCTCGGCGGTCGGACTCTCGATTACGTAGGTTAAGAAACAGGGGATTATACTCAGAAATCCGCTGACGGGGGTCGAATTCGAGCTCACGTTCGGGAAACCGAACGCCAGCGTGCTGCGAACCCGGATCTGCACCTGCGCTCAGGATGGGTAACCGGGGCGGCTGTCCACATTCCTTGCTGTTCGTTTTCGAACACCGGCTCCATTTCCGGCCAGTCTTGCCGTGGGTATTTTAGTGGCACTGGTAGAAACCATCTGAAAAGCAAGCAAGAATTCCCAGATGCCTTTGGCTAGGAACTTGCCAGCGTGAACCTGCCAGTCTTCGGAAC
The DNA here is from genome assembly GCA_035277905.1 of Candidatus Sulfotelmatobacter sp. GTDB lineage: Bacteria > Acidobacteriota > Terriglobia > Terriglobales > Acidobacteriaceae > Sulfotelmatobacter. Next base: position 1,059 of record DATEJO010000225.1, on the reverse strand, counting down.
TCTTCGTGAACCTTCGCGGGTTCGGCGATTCGTGAAGGACATTGAAGTTGTAAAGGAAGCAAGATGCGCACATTGATCCAAGACTTGCGGCATGGCCTGCGGCAGATGCGGAAGGCGCCGGGAATGGCGCTGCTCGCGATTGTCACCCTGGCGCTTGGCATCGGCGCAAACGCCGCCATCTTCACCGTGATTGAAAGCGTGCTGCTGCGGCCGCTGCCGTACGCACACTCCGATCGTCTGGTTTATATCGGACGGGGAACCGGCTCTGACCTTACGTCCACTTCGTGGCTGAACTACAGCGACATTCGCTCCCAATCACGGCTGCTCGCGGATGTGGCGGGATACTCGGAAGATGTGTCGGTTCTTGAGACTCGCGAGACATCCCAGAGCCTTGCGGCGCCACATGTTACTGCGAATCTTTTCTCGATGCTCGGAGCGCGGCCGCTGCTCGGGCGCACGTTTACGGATGAGGAGGGACAGACCGGCGGCCCGTTAGCAGTGCTGCTTTCAGAAAGCTTGTGGCGGCAGAGTTTTCATGCCGATCCTGGCATTGTGGGGCAAGTCGCGAAGATAGGTGGCCGCGCGTACACAGTGGTCGGCGTCATGCCGCGGATCTTTCGTTTTCCCGACACAATGGAGCCGGACATTCAGAAGGGCGTATGGGTGGCCCTGCAGCCGACCGAAGCGATGTTGAAAGATCGCGGCTACAACTTCTTTAGCGTCGTGGGAGACCTGCGTCCCGGAATCAGCATCGCGCAGGCGCGGCAGGAACTGAATGCAATCGCGGCGCACATGCCGGTCGACTCCTCGCGCGGTCCGGCAACCTTTGGTGCAACGTTCTATCGGGAAATGCTGACGGGGCCGGTGCGCCCAGTGCTGTTTGCGTTGTTCGGCGGATTGGGATTGGTGCTGCTGATCGCGTGCGCGAATGTTTCCAATCTGCTGATCGGCCGCTGCCTCGGGCGGCAACAGGAATTTGCTGTAAGAAGAGCGCTCGGAGCTGGCCGAATGCGCCTGATCCGGCAGATGTTTACCGAGGGGCTGACCTTGAGCCTCTTA
>DATEJO010000224.1:0-5135 GCA_035277905.1 Candidatus Sulfotelmatobacter sp. | reverse complement strand
CCGAGCCAATGCCGTCCCACAACGAGTACGCCGTAGAACAAAGCCAGAGCCGCGGCGAACATGAGCACATCGGGCAGAAATGAGATCTCGAGGCTGGGAAGTTGCGTCCAGATGCGATACGCCGAGAATCCTCGCAGGCTGATGGTCTTCTTCATGCAGTGGACTCGATGAGGTTCTCACGACTTCGGCGCCGGGGTGCGGCCTTCGGCCTGCGGGGCGGACTCCGCCGAAGCCTCGCTCAGCGCCAGTCGTCCGCTTTCGCGATCGTAATCGAAGATTTCGGCGTAACGGCCCCAGTTCATTGCCGTCTCAAACTGCCGCTGTACCTCGTCTTCGGCAAAGTATTCGTCGAGAATGTCATGAAAAAACTCGTCGGCGATCGAGTGGTCGGCCTTTCTCTTCAGGACACTTTCGATCTGCTTAAGAATCGTGACATGCTCCAGAGCAGCCTGCCGGAACAGGATCTTGCGCTGCTGAATATCGGCATCGGCGAACTGAATTCCCGCCGGAGTGATCTGCACATCGCCTTCCTTGAGCAACGCGAAACCCAACAGCGCGCACGCTTCGAGAATCGGCAGCAGGTCTTCCACATCCATTACCAGATCTTCCGCGAGCCGGAACAAATCTTCGCGTCCGCCACGGTCGCGCAACAGTTCGGTAAGACCTGCAATGCCCGCCACTCGCGCATGCGGCAGCATCTGATACTTCGCCGTGCGGATGGGCCCTTCCTGCTTTTGCAAAGCCTCTTTCGTCAGTCCACCTTTCGGCAGAATGATTTCAGCCGTCGTCTCCGCATCCGGCGGAGCATGCTCGACATCAGGCTCGGTCATGATCTTGTAGATGTAGTCCACGAGTTCCACAAAACGCGCAGACTTGCGGCCGCGCGGATGTTTCAGACGAATATTGAAGTCAGAGCGGACCCGCGCCGGATTCCTGCCGAGTACCATCACCCGGTCGGCAAGCATCACAGCTTCTTCAATGTTGTGCGTCACAATGAAGATGGCGCTGGTCGGCATTTTCTTGTTCAGCCAGAGTTCCAGAAGCTCGCCGCGGAGGTTCTCAGCCGTCAGCACATCGAGAGCGGAGAAAGGTTCGTCCATGAAGAGGACTTCCGGCTCAACAACGAGGGCGCGCGCGAATCCGACGCGCTGCTTCATGCCGCCCGAAAGCTCCTTCGGATAGGCCGTCTCGAATCCGTCGAGGCCGACGGTGTCGAGTGTGCGCAAAGCGCGTTTGTGGCGCTCCACAGCCTGCACGCCTTTCGCTTCGAGAGGAGCTTCTACATTTTCGAGCACAGTCAGCCACGGAAAAAGCGCGAAGCTTTGGAACACAATGGCCACGTTCGGCGCTTGCCCGTTCAGCGGCTTTCCATGCCAGAGGATGGTTCCCGAGGAAGGCTCGGAAAGCCCGGTGAGAATGCGCAATAACGTGGATTTACCGCACCCGGAAGGACCCAGCAGGGCGATGATCTTGCCCGGTTCGATGGCGAGCGTCGTCGCTCCCACAACCTGGATGCGCGTTCCATCCGGCTGCGGGTAGGACTTTTCGATCGCGATGGCCTCGATGATCGCTTCGCTCACCCGACACCCCAGTTCATCTATACACGATCAGCAGCCAAAACGGGGCTGCCGTAACACTATTTTCACAATTTAAAAGTTGCCGGTATTTTCAGGCGAAGAAGGTTTCGCTGGAGTGAGAGGCGAACGGCTTCGGAAGACGGTCACTCACATCGGCGAGCAAAGCGAGTTTCGCCGCCACGTCGCTGGTGAGTCGGCTCTCGTCAAACCTCCACCGCCAGTTGCCGCCATACAGGCTTGGAGTGTTCATTCGAGCCTCGCTGCCAAGTCCGAACACATCCTGCAAGGGAATGATGCTCAGGCTTGCCGGCGAACACTGCGCACCGCGGATGAAGGCCCAGTGAACGCCATCGTCACACTTGCCCAGATAGGCTTCCGCATTTCGCTTCTCATGCTCGGCAGCACCCGATTTCCACCAGCCCTCCACGGTGTCGTTGTCATGCGTCCCCGTATAAATGACCTTGCCCTCGGCTCGATGTGGAAGGTAAATATGCGCGCCTTCGTCACCAAATCCGAATTGTAGGACGGCCATCCCGGGAATCTGCAGGCGGTCGCGCAGGGCGCGAACCTCGGGCGTGATGTATCCCAGATCCTCGGCGAAAAAAGGCAAGACGCCCAGCGCCTCGCGGAGTTTCAGGAAAAGATCGTCCTTCGGGCCGTCGACCCAGCGGCCATTCACCGCAGTAGCGTCGCTCGCGGGAATCTCCCAGAACTGATCGAATCCGCGAAAATGATCGAGGCGGATGTAGTCGCAATTCTGCGTCGCCCAGCGCAGCCGTTCAATCCACCACTTGTATCCGCGCTCCTTCATGATGTCCCAGCGGTACAAAGGATTTCCCCACCGCTGCCCGGTCTTGCTGAAAAAGTCCGGAGGTACACCAGCCACCACTTCCGGCTCAAAATTCTCGTTGAGGCGGAAGAGTTCCCGGTTTGTCCACACATCGGCGCTGTCATGATTCACGAAAATCGCGACGTCGCCCACGATGCGAATCCCGCGCTCGGAGCAATACTGCCGGAGAGCGTGCCACTGCTGGTAAAAGGCAAACTGAAGCGCGCTTCGTATGCGAATGTCGTCGGAAAGCTCTTCTCTCGCCTGCGCCAATGCCGACGGATCACGTTGAGCAATCTCGCGAGGCCATCGATTCCATGTTTCCAGCTTGTAGCGTGCGCGAAGAGCATCGAATAAAACAAAATCGTCGAGCCACCAGGAATTTTCGTTGTGAAACGACTCGAAGCGGCTGAGAGCTTCGGCCGAGCCTCTCGCAAGAAAATTCCGCGCCGCCTCGAATAGCAGCGGCATTTTCTGAGAAAACACGCGGTCGTATTCGACAGGGCCGTTATTTGCTGCCAGACCCTCGATCTTTGATCGATCAATCCATCCGTGATCCGCAAGGCGTTCCAGGCTGATCAGCAACGGATTGCCGGCGAATGCCGAGGTCGCAGAGTAGGGAGAGTTTCCGTAGCCGAGAGGACCTAATGGCAGAACCTGCCACACCCCCTGCCTCGCGGAGGCAAGAAAATCGGCAAAGCGGTAGGCGGCGGGGCCAAAATCTCCCACGCCGCCGCTCGAAGGCAACGACGTGGGATGGAGCAGGATGCCTGCGGCGCGCGGAAAGGACATGGCGCCGCCCTTACATTCCTGTGTCAGTTCCGCTGCGGCCCAGATCCTTCAGTTCTTCTTCGTTTCGCTTGATCTTCCCCGACTTCGTCATCTGATCCATGAGGTTCGATACGAAGAGTCCGAAGCGCTCCTGCTTTTTCTGCTGCTGCAGCGCATCGCGAATCTGATCGCGTTTCGCGGCATATTCCGCTTCCGACGGAGGTTGGCTCTCGACCAGTTGCAGAACAGCCGCATCTTCGCCGCTATGAATCGGCCCGCTGATCTCGCCCGCCTTCATGTTGAAGGCTACTGACGCCTGTCCTGACATGGAGCCGATATCGGGAACCTGGCCGTCCGGAAGCACGAAGTCGCTGGTCTTGTAGGCCGCACCCAGCTCTTTAGCTGCCCGCTTCAGGTCATGCTCAGCCTTGGCGCGGTCCGAAAGCTCCTGCACCTTTTGCGACAGGAGCACGCTCGAACGCTCGTTCACGAACTCCCCTTCCACCTTGCTTCGGATCTCGTCGAAAGTCGGAGTCGACGGTGGCTTGATCGCGAGCAACTGAAACACCGCGACTCCTTGGGAGGTGGGAGCAACATCCGGTTTTGCGTTCGCCTCGGTCGTGAAGACCGAGTCCATAAACTGGGTCGAATTCCCAACCCCGGGCAACAAGTCTTTGCGCGAGAAGAAATCTGACGTGATGACGGGAACGCCCCGCGCCGCGGCGGCCGCGTCCAGCCCTTGCTTGCCGGCCTGATCCAACATTTCCTGCGCCTTGTTCTGGACAAGCTGCAGGGCTTTCTGATGTTTCAGGATGGGCTCGATCGTGTCCTTCACTTCATCGAGCGACTTCAGATGCGCATCATGCTTGTCCTCGACGCGGATTATGTGGAACCCGTAACTGCTCTTCACCAGGCCGCTGATCTGCCCGACCGGGAGCGAAAACGCGGCTTTCTCGAATTCAGGCACCGTCTGGCCTTTGCCGATCCATCCAAGCGATCCGCCCTGCTTCGCGCTGCCCGGATCTTCCGAATACTTCTTTGCCAGTTCCTCGAAATCCGCGCCACTCTTCAACTGCTTGAGAATATTTTCCGCGCGCTGCTGAGCCTCGGCCACGCCCTTTTCATCAACTTTGCCATCCGGCCCGGGAAGCGGCGTCTTGATCAAAATATGGCTGACCTTTACCTGCTCTGGCACGCGATATTCTTCGCGATGCTGGTCGTAATAAGCGCGCAAATCCTCCGGCGTAACCTGCACGCTGCTTTCGACCTTCGCCGTGTCGAGAACCGCATATTTGATTTTGCGCTTCTCGGGAATCGAATTGGCGTAGCTCGCCTTGTGGCTGTCGTAATAGGCTTTTAACTCCTCGTCAGTCGGATGAAGGCCCTTTTTGATGTCGTCCTGCTTCAGGACGGCATAGTTGAACTTCACCTTCGTGTTCTGCTTTACAAACTGATCGTGGATTTCTGCGTCGCTGACCCCGGTCGTGCCGGAAACGAGAGCCTGCAACTTGGTCAGGAGGATGTCATCGCCCACCGACTGCTCAAATTTCACAGGCGTCAGGTTCGCGCGCGAGAGCATGTCTTCATATTCGACCTGGCCAATGAAGGTGCCATTTGGAAAGAAAGTGGCGGCGTAGCGTCCGTGCTCGAGTTCATCCCGCACTTCGGCCGGAGTCACGCGCAGCCCCATGCGCTTCGCCTGGGCGAGCAACGCCTGGCGCGTGATCAACTGCTCAGCGGCTCTCTGAGCAAAGAAGGGCAGCAACATATTCATGTTTGCACCGCCCTGCGGCATCTGCTGCTGCAGCATCTGCTTGGCCGTGTCGCGCACTTCGTCGACAGTGACGTCGTTGCCGGCCACCTTGGCGACGACGCCCTTCCCGGGCGTGCCGGTTAATTCCGAGCCGAGGCCGCCGGGAACAAAGGCGATCACCATGGCCGCGCATATCAGTATGAGC
>DATEJO010000223.1:0-8994 GCA_035277905.1 Candidatus Sulfotelmatobacter sp. | reverse complement strand
TCTCATACTTCGGAATCATCCCCTTCAGCACCGCCCCTCGCGCGCGCGGTCCGCGCGAGATCAGTACCTGCTCAAAGATTGCCGGAGCGGCCGCCACCACATGCGGCTCTTTCTGCAGCCTCTGCAAAAGTGCAGGCCAGTCCCGTATCCCGTCATCATTAATGCGCTGTAGGCTGATATTCGAAGTCGACCCCAGCAGCCGGCGCTGCAGATCCTGGCGGAATCCGTTATTGATGGCGAGCGCCACCACCAGCGACGCCACGCCCGCCGCTACTCCGGCGATGGAGATCGCCGTAATAATTCCGATAAACGCCTGCCGCCGTTTCGCGCGCAGGTAGCGGCTTGCTACAAAGAGTTCAAAGCGCATGGAGTCGGTGTGGCCGGCCGCATTCCAGTGCAGCCATCCACGACTGGATTATAAAGGTGAACGAGAAATCGCACGGATCGTGACGTTAGAGTCTGCTGTGGTACACACATTGTCATCTCGACCGGAGCGATGCGTTCCGCAAGGCGGAAGGCCTCGCGGAGTGGAGGGACCCTTTGTTCCGCAGTTCGTATCAGGGAACGCATTCACAGGGACCGCAAAGGACAAAGAGAGCGTGAGACTTCAGGCCTTCGCTTGAAGCGCTGCTAGTTCGAATACGCCGTTTCTTTCGAAGCAACCACGCCGTAGATCACCAGCTGCCACCAGGCCAGCACGATCGACGTAATCACAAACTCGACGCCAAACTGTTTCATCCTGCCGAATGTCTCGGGAACTCCGACCAGCAAATAAGCGTGTAGCGCCGCTCCGCCGAGCGCGATCAGCGTCACGATGGAAATCACCGCAATCCTTCGCAGCAGAGGCAGTAACGTCGCGTGGGTTTCCCTTGCCGGTACCGCGTTGCGATACCAGAACACGAACCATAGCAGCAGCACCGCCATGCCCATGACCGTGCTCGCCCACTGCAACAGCTTGTAGTGCGGAATTGTCCCCAGCATCGGCACGAAGGTGGGCTCGCGCAGAAATTCCCATCGCCTCCAGAGCCAGGTGTTCATGTGGGTGAATGAATCCCATAACAGATGCGTCGCAATGCCGAGCAGGGTGGACGCGACGATTAGCAGAAACCTGCGCAATCCGCCAAAGCGGAATTCCCCGAGATGTTTCGCCAGTCTGCTCTGCAATCCCTGCGGCAACAGCCGCACCACCGGGGTTTTCACGTAGCGATGAAAGATCCACAATGTCGCTAGCGCGACCGGCAAAGTCAGAAGGAGCGCACCTGGAATCGTGTGGCCAAACCGTCCGCGTGGCCCGAGCCGGATGAAGTATTCAAAGTCAGGAGCAAACGTCCCGATCACCAGCGCAGACATGATCAGGCGCTGGCGTCGAAAAGGAAGCGCTGCGGCTCCGTGGGCAAGCGTGAAGGGCACCCTACATTATCGCCGCTTTTCGCCTGTTGCCGCAAAGCCTCGGGCGAGTGTGGAAGAGCGGCGCTTTAGCGCCGCGCCCAAACCGGTGCGCCTTTTGGGCGCTGGGGCGTGTGGCACTCGCCGCTACTCGATTCGCTCCCAATACTGCGTCCGCCCCAACAGAGATACGCCGATGAATCCTCGCACCCTCAGCTTTTTTCCACCATCCTGCAGCATTACTGAGCAGCGGTAAATCTTGCCGTTATGCGGATCGAGAATCCTGCCGCCGGACCACTTGTCCCCATCCTTTTTCAAGTCCCACAGGATTCTCAGCCCGACCTCCGGTTTGTCTTTCAGATCACCCGTGCAATGCTTGCAGATGTGTTCGGGATTATCCGGATCGCCATTCAGAATCTCTTCAATCTTTCCGAAAAACTTCCCGCTCTCTTCCCAAATCCTGACCACCGATTTCGGCTTGCCCGTCGCGTCGTCCACCGTCTTCCACTTGCCCACCGGAGAACTCTGCCCCGCCGCGACCGCGGACAACCCGCAAACCAGAACCGCAAGCAGCAACACTCCAGATCTCGCGCGCATTCGATCCCCCTTTCTCCGCCACAAAAAAAGCAGATGCTTCTGACTTCTGGGATCACAAGAATTACGCGCCTGCGCGAATCGTTTGCGCCGTGACACAAGACACGCCGCAAGGTGATCGCCATCGCACCGCGCTAGTCGTTAGTCGTTGGTCGCTGGCTAACGACCAAGGACCAAGGACCAACGACCAACGACTAACGACCTCGGATCCGCGGCACCACCGCCGGCACCCGCTTCCGATACTCCACAAACTCCGCCCCAAATCTCTTCTCCAACTCGGCGTCTTCCATCCGGATCATCACCGCTCCCGTGGCCACGGCAAACGCGGCCAGGCCCCAGCACACCCCGAGGCCGGTCCCGAGGCTCCAGGCGATCATCTCGCACAAATGCGCCAGGTATACCGGATGCCTTACCCGCCCCCGAATCCCCGTCACCACCAGCCGGTCATCGCGATGATTCGCCCGAACTTCCGGCAGGCCACCGAGTTGTGACCAGCTGAAATGTCCGCCCGCATTCCGATAAAGAAAAATTCCGGCGGCAAACAGCGCAGCCGCCGGAATCCACATCCACTCTGTTTGATAAAGCCGGACGCTACGCCACGGGAACGTCACGGCCCCCAGAACAATCCACATCCCGATCCACGCGGGAACCAAAACGCGAAACGGGGAGAGCACTCGCTGTCTCCACCACTCCGCCCGCGGATGAATCATGAACCAGAACGACGGAATCGTGGCGTACACCACGCACGCCAACCACCCGGCCGCGCGCACAATCTCCATGCGCCGATTCTACAATCCGGTTCTTGTAAGGGCGGACGCATTCGTCCGCCCCGACGTGGCGAAGGAACCCGTGTGCGGAAGCGGAAAAGAACGTTCTATTGCGTAATCGTGAGCTTGTATACTGTTCCTTCTCCGCTCGTTCCTCCGCTGCCGCAGGTGACCCCATAAATGTTCCCGGTCTTGTCCATGACGAGCCCCATGTTGAATGTGGAAGAAGAAAAAGTCTGGAGCACGCTCTCCTGACCGGACGGCGTTACCTTGAAAACGAAGCCAGATTCATCCGCAGCCACCGCCGTCCCGAAAATGATTCCTGCGGAATCAACGGAAAACGACCCCATGGGCTGAGAGCCATCGGTGAAGGAGTAAATGACCGACACTGTTCCATTCGTATCGATCTTGAAGATGTTCCCGTAGCTGCCGCTGCTCGACGCATCCGAAGTAGCCAGCCCATAGATATTGCCGGCGGCGTCCTGACGCAGGGAATCAGGGAAAGTGCCCGTATCGGAGAACGTGCTGAAGTTCCCGCCAATCTCCTGCACCCAGCCATTCGGCCCGACTCCACGATTCGAGGCAGAGACATACAGATCACCCGCGCTGTTGATGATGATATTGCCCAGCAGACTGTCCGTCGTCTGACTGCCCAGATCAAATATGTCCGTCCACGTTCCGCCCGCAGGAATCTCGAACACGCAGGCGTCCGGATTGCATTTTTCATCCGTTCCGTAAGAGTTGCCGGCCGAGTCCAGGGTTCCCGATGCCAGTTCCGCCGCCGAATTACTGTAGAGAGTAGAGAACGTATAGCCACCCTTTGCGCCGCGCGTCAGCTTGAACACATCCGTTGTCGTCGTGCCAAACAGGTTCCCCGTCTTCACCTGCCGCGCCAGGCTGTTGGGAGCGTCGAGAGTCGTCGTCGGCTTGAAGTTGTGTACCACCCTCAGTTGCCCGATAGGCGTCACTTCAAAAACCGTTCCACCGCCGTAGATGCCTCCCTCGGAAGATGTTCCGTAGAGGTTTCCATCCGCCCCCAAAATCAAGAACGACGGAACCAGAAACGGCGGATTCGCCGGATCCTTCCGGTTGTTCTTGAAACTATAAAGCGTGCTGTAAGTGTAGGTTTGAGCGGCCGCGGAAACAGAAACTGCGACAGCCAGCGCCGCTAGCGCCATTGAGCGCAGCGCAGAATGAAGATGCATGTGTATCCTCCGTCAGAATTGCGACAGACGAATCATTTTTCGCGTCGCGGGAATTCGATCGTGGCGGGCCCTGCTCAACCACAGGGGAGAAAAAATGATTGGAGCGAAGTCAGTCTAGCATCAGCAGCATTAGAACTGAATTACAGGGAAAGCCTGAGTGAAGAAACATGCACTCTCTCAGAGAACCGCTCGAAGTACACAGTCCCTGGACGTACCGTCCGCACAATTTTGCGACCGCCCCACCCGCCGCCTCATCCATCCTCTATCACTCGAGGACCTCATCTTATGCTCAAAGTGAATCTCTCCGAAAAGTTCTCCCGCATCGCAGACTTCTACAAGCCCCATATCGCTGGGGAACTCAACGGACAGATGGTCAAGCTCGTCAAGGCCAACACCGAATTCGTCTGGCATCATCACGACCACGAGGATGAGCTCTTCCTCGTCGTCAAAGGCCGATTCCGCATGGAATACCGCGACGAAAATTCCCGCGAGCATCAGGAATGGATCGAGCCCGGCGAATTCATCATCATTCCGCGCGGCATGGAACACAGACCGGTCGCTGAAGAAGAATGCTGGATCCTCCTATTCGAGCCCGCTTCCACACTCAACACCGGCAACGTAGTCAACGAGCGCACTCAGCGTGAACTCCAGCGTGTATGAAGTTTTTCCTTAGTGAACCTTAGTGTCCTTCGTGGTTGAATTGTTTTTTGTGGTTGAATCTTCACAGATGGAAATCACCCTCTACTCCGCCTTCTGGTGCCCGGACTGCCGCGAAGCCAAGCGCTTCCTCGCCCGGCACAACATCCCATATAAAGAGATCGACATCGAGACCACTCCCGGAGCCGCCGAAGAAATCATCCGCCGCACCGGCAAGCGCGCCATTCCTCAACTCGTCATCGACGGCGAATGGATTCAGCCCTACCGCCCCGGCGAAGGATTCCTCTACGAAGAAATCTCCGCCCTCCTCGGCATCGAAAATCCTTAACGCGGATTTCACCACGGAGACACCGAGTCACAGAGATAAAAAGGTTTATTCCAAATTCGTTTGCCCAACCCTTCTCCGTGTCTTCGTGTCTCCGTGGTGAGAATCCCCCACCTTCGTGCCACTCCCAACGATCACAAATCCTGTTGCACCTTCGTTCCGATAACCCCCGTACATCCCCTTCGGTACCGTGGAAAACCCGCGCCAGTCAAGGGAAGATAGCTCTCCCAGCAGGAGCGAACGACTGGGTTGAGGTTCAGATCGTCACCCACGACCATGGCCGAAAATCAGATCAACGATTCCGTACCCAGCGAACCCGACCCCTCGTCTCCGCAACAGGAACCAAACGTTTGTGACAGCTGGACGCAGCTAATCCAGGGTGTGCTCGGTGTCGTGCTGCTGCTCGGCGCAGTTTCCATGGTCTTCTATTACGGACCTCTCGCCGTCCAGGGTGTTCCACCCGACGATCTGCAAAAACAAGTTCACGATCTGACCGCGCAAGTCGAGCAGCTCAAGCAGGAACAGTCCATGCCCGCGGTCGTCCTCAACCGTTACCGAAATTCGATCGGATATATTTACGGTGTCTACGATGTCGGATTCCCCAATCAGCGCCCGGACATCCGCGCCCGCGTTTCCGGCACCGGATTCCTCGTCGGCGAGGATCTCGTCGCCACCAACCGTCACGTCGCGCAACCCTGGTATGGAGATCCCGAGGCCGCAAAACTGATCGAGCAGGGAGCGATCCCCTCGATCGAGAGCCTGGTCATCTTTTTTCCGAATTCGCCAACGCCTGTGAATCTCTCGCCCGCGTCCGTTTCAAAAACGGCTGATCTCGCCGTCCTGCGCGCGCAGAATTCCGCTGCGGTTCGCAGTCTCGCGGTTGTGCCTCTGGCGCAATCGCCCGGGGCTCCCGGACAACTTGTCACCGTCATCGGGTATCCCATGGGCATCGCCGGAATGGTCGCGAAGTCTCCGGCCGGAATTTACGAACGCCTCGCCGATCGTCACAACGACATCAGCGCCGCCAGCGAACTCGCCGCGCTCTCTCTGATTCGACCCTCGACTACGTGCGGACATCTCGGCGACGTCGTCGGCGATAAGCTCATCTACGACGCTCCCACCGCCCACGGTGGCAGCGGAGGCCCGGTGTTCAACGCGGAGGGCGAGGTCATCGGCGTCAACTCCGCCTACATGGACGGCTTCACCGGAGGTACCCTCGGAGTCTCGGTTGAATCGCTGCGCCCGCTATTGCACGAAGCCGAAGCTGCCCGCTAGACCGTCCTGGAAGCGCCCAGAGGGTTTAAAGTATTTCCGATGCGCCATGCTTACTTCCTTTTCTGTGCATTCCTGCTCGTGATCCTCGTCGCCTTCGCCCAGACTCCCAACCAGACCACGCCCTACTGGGCTTACGCCCTCAATCCGCCGTCTGACGCTTCTGCTGCCAAGCCCGACAATTCTCTTCACCATGTCCCACGCAGCGACAAAGCCTTCACTACGGCGCAGACTGAGGATCTCTTCAATCCTCCCGACTGGCATCCCTCCGGACATCCGCCGATGCCCGAGGCCGTCGCCCACGGACGCAAACCCGACGTCTATGCCTGCGGCTACTGTCATCTTCCCAACGGCGAGGGACGCCCCGAGAACGCCACGCTTGCCGGACTCTCCTCCTCCTACATCGTTCGCCAGATTGCCGACTTCCGCAGTGGTGCGCGCAAGACTTCTGAGCCGCATCACCTGCCCGCCGTCACCATGGCCTCGATCGCCGCCAAAGCCACCGATCCGGATATCCGCTCCGCCGCCCAATATTTTTCCGAAATCCGTCCCAAGCCCTGGATCCGCGTCGTCGAAACCGCCACCGTTCCCAAGACCCATGTTTCCGGATGGATGCTCGTTCCCACTCTTCCGCCGGCGACCGAGCCCATCGGACACCGCATCATTGAAATTCCAGAAAATCTCGGCCTGACGGAACTCCGCGACGACGACTCCGGATTCATCGCCTATGTTCCAGAAGGAAGTCTGCAGAAAGGAAAGTCTCTTGTGATAACTGGGGAAAAGGGCCGAACCGTGCCGTGCGCGAAGTGTCACGGCCCGGGACTCCGCGGAAGCGGCAACGTCCCCCCAATCGCCGGACGCTCGCCCAGCTACATCATCCGCCAGCTCTATGACATCCGTTCCGGAGCCCGCTCGGGCACGCTATCCAGGCAGATGCTTCCACAGGTCCGCAAGCTGGAACTGGACGACATGATCGCCATAGTCGCCTACGTCTCGTCTCTGAAGCCTTAATAGCAATGAGCGATGAGCAGTGAGCAAAACCCCGCGCACTTGCTTGCTCACCGCTCATTGCTCATTGCTCATTGCTCACAAAAAAATCTCGCCGGCAGGGAGCGGCCACCGGCGAGTACTGGCGTTAACTCTTCTTTAAACATCCGCAAGGAACGTGAAGAAGCTGCATCCCCCTTTTTGGTGCAGCTTCTCGCACCCTTGCTTAAAGTGATGGAATCTTAAAATCTCCCTACCCGGACCGCACTAGGGTAGATTCTGTAGTTATCCCCTCGGAAATCACTCGGAAGAACTAGTACCCGCAGCGTGGCCCCGGCACTTCCAGCTTTCTGCATTTCCTGTGCGGCCCCTGTGGATATTCCTCCTACCCTTCGCCCCAATTTCGCCCGCCGGTTTCGCCCCGAAATAAAAAACTGAATCGCCATGCGCCTGCCGCGCTCCTGCGGCTTGCACAACCGTCCCACAGAATCTGTAAAATTTCCGGACGCCAATTTCCTCAATTGCACCAAAAATACTGAATTGACCCGGGCGCAATTCACTCGTACATTCACCTTCGCCTCACACAAAAAAGCTGCTGGTTCCAAGTCCCGAACGACACAAAGAACCGGCAGTGAAGCCGTGGTCTCAGCGACAAAAAAGCAACAGGTTATACCTACATGAAATCCCCTGAATGGAAGACGTACCGCACCCGGTTCCTCGTAAAAGCAAAACAACTCACCGCAACGCTCAGCTTCACCGACCACCTCGGGCGCCAGCACTGTGGACGTCGCGGGGACTATCTGGTCGAATCCTTCGATGGCGTTCTCAGCATCGCTCCGCGCCAGATCTTTGAAGACATTTACGTCTCGCTGTCCCCCGCCGAAGCCGGCAGCCCTCATACCAGCCCTAACGAAAATACAAGCCAGCCCGCACTCCAGCCCGCCGTCCAGACGAACGAGGCGCTCAATCTTCGCGACCTGCGCGTTGAAGCTCTGAAGATTCAAGCGGTGCGAAGCCGGTTCCAATCGAAGGCCGGTTATCCGCTCCAGCCCGAATCCAACGGATCGTCTCGCGTTCGCCGCAAATCGCCTCAGCCCGTGCGCGAAACCTCTCCGCGACTCAGCTTGATGTGAAGAGCCAGTTTCAAGGCTTCAAGGTTTCAAAGTTTGGAAGCGTCTGGTCAAACGCACGTCCGTCCGCCCTTCGTTACAGTTCCGCAGAGCCGGGGCGAGTTTGCCGCTTTTGAGACTTGAAACTTGGAACCTTGACGCACAGAACTTTGAAACTTTGAAACATTGACACTTTGAAACTTTCAGTCCGTGTGGAAAAAAAGCCGCCATCCCGGCATCAAGGCCGTCATTGCTAGGGATACAACCTATTGTGTTTCCCCCTTGACAGGTACAATAAGCAGGAGTAATTTTGCAATCCCAAGCAGGAAATTTCACCCCACGGGAATGGGGCTGGAATTCGAGAAGTGAACGCAAATCCTGCGGGACGGCACGAGCCAGAGGTGACTCGGCCAGCCCCAGGGAACGAAGGGCGAAGGCGCCCGGGCTAGGATCCGTAACTCCAGGCGCCCCAAACCTTTAAGAGTTCAACGAAGTTCAGCCTTCGGTCTTGTGGAATGCCGAACACCACCAGACCAAAGCCGACTTAGGAAGGTTTCGGGAGTCTGTCTGGTCGCCGTGGAAGCCCAGTCGTAAAGGGTTCTCCGGAAGCCAAACAGCGGAAGCCGAAGCACCGCGGTGGCCGTTCCCCGTCCCTCCCCCGGGGTTCGACAGCAGCGCAGCAAGCCGGCAGT
>DATEJO010000222.1:0-11220 GCA_035277905.1 Candidatus Sulfotelmatobacter sp. | reverse complement strand
CAGCACGCTTTGGGTCCATGCGGACCCCGACTTCGTCAGCTTGTATACGACTCCGCAGCCACCCTCGCAGGATCCGCCGCCTCCTGCCACGGCGGTGCCATAGAGATTCCCCTTTGCATCCAAGGTGACGCCCTTGTACGGCTCCGCTCCATCCGATCCTCCGGTGAAGCTGTATAAGACGGTATGAACGCCGGCGGCCGAGACCTCGAACACGGTTCCGCTGCCGAAGGTTCCGCCCGAAACGGAAGTTCCGTAAAGATTTCCGGCGCCGTCCATCACGAGTTCGGTGTCGGTGTACTCCCCATCTCCGTTTCCGGCGAAACTGTAGATCAGTTTTGTGGAGCTTACGGCCCACGCCAAAGTCACCGTTAACAGGATGGCCGCAAAGATCGTCAAGAGGCGCGAAGCGTGCCTGGTTCTCATAGGAGTCCTCCCAAGAGGAGTCGTTCGGAAGAAAACGGCAGGGCCCGACAGAGGTAAGAACTGTAGCACTGAAAACTGCGAAAAGCACGCACCTGGACTTGCTATAGGGCAAGGTAGGATCGAAACGCACAGCATGATAATCTAATAAGAAAGCGGCACCGTCTCGGGCGGATTTCCCCGCATTCCTGAAGAAATTCAGACGACTTAAAAGAGAAGAGAAGCCAGAACCATGCTTTCGGTAAGCAACGTGTCCATGCGCTACGGCGCGAAGATTTTGTTCGATGAGGTCTCCACGGCTTTTACGCCCGGGAGGCGCTACGGTCTGACCGGTCCCAATGGCGCCGGCAAATCGACTTTCATGAAGTTGCTGAGCGGCGAACTCGATCCGCAGAAAGGGACGGTGGTCCGTCCGCGCAAGCTTGGAGTGTTGAGCCAGGACCAGTTTGCCTTTGACGCATACAGCGTTCTCGACACCGTCATTATGGGCAATAAGCGGCTGTGGGCGGCCATGCAGGAGCGCGATGCCATCTACGCCAAGCACGACATGACCGATGAAGACGGCATGAAGCTGGGCGAACTCGAAGGCATTGTCGGCGAGGAAGACGGATACTCGGCCGAGAGCGATGCGGCGATCCTGCTGCTAGGGCTCGATATCCCGGAGGAACTGCATACGCGGAAGATGAGCGAGTTGCAGGGCGGACAAAAAGTTCGCGTGCTGCTGGCGCAGGCGCTATTCGGGCATCCGCAAGCCTTGCTGCTCGACGAGCCTACAAACCATCTTGACCTCGATTCAATTCACTGGCTGCAGGGATTTCTGAACACTTACGATGGAGTGCTGATTACCATCTCGCACGACCGCCATTTTCTGAACAGCATCTGCACGCATATTGCGGACATCGATTACGAAACGATCATCACCTACACCGGAACGTACGACGACATGGTCGTGGCGAAGACGCAGGTGCGCTCACAGATCGAAGGGCAGAATGCGCAACGGGAAAAGAAGATCGCACAGTTGAACGAATTCATTGCGCGGTTCGCGGCAGGAACGCGATCGAGCCAGGTGCAGTCCCGACGGAAGGAAGTCGAGCGGTTGCAGGTGACGGAACTTGCGAAATCAAACATCCAGCGCCCGTTCATCAAGTTCGAGCAGAAGCGTCCGTCGGGCAAGCACATCCTGGAAATCGAGCACGCCGGGAAATCGTACGGCGAGAATCGCGTCATCCGCGACTTCACGGCGAGCATTGGGCGCGGCGAGAAGATTGCCCTCACAGGGCGCAACGGAGCAGGGAAGACGACTCTGCTCAACGCGCTGCTGGCGAATTCTCCGACAACGCCGGAAGCTGAACTGCGCAAGACGAGTGGCTATGACGGTCCGTTCATCGATAACGGCAAGGTTATCTGGGGACATGAGGCGTCCATCGGATATTTCGCCCAGGACCACCGCAGCCTGATCGAAGACGGCACGACGGTGATCGAATGGCTGCATCAGTGGGATTCCATGGCGGTAACGGAAGAGTTACGCGGAATTCTCGGACAGATGCTGTTTCAGCGTGAAGAAGCGACCAAGTCGACGACCGTGCTTTCCGGTGGCGAGGCGGCGCGGTTGCTGTTCTGCAAATTGATGCTGCAGAAGCCGAACGTGCTTGTGCTCGATGAGCCCACGAACCACCTCGACTTGGAGTCGATCAATGCGCTGAACATCGCGCTCCAGCGTTATCAGGGGACGGTGCTGCTGGTCACCCACGATCACGACCTCATCGATGAAGTGGCCACCCGCATCTGGCACTTCGAAAGCGACCACAAGATCACCGACTTTAAGGGGACTTACGAGGAATATCAGGCGGCGATGGTTGCGGTGTAGGGCTTAGAACCACCGCGTAAAACGTGCGAAAATAAGCATTGCACTGTTTTCGTTGCATGTAAATCAACCAGGTTCTCCACAGGTTTTCACAGGGTTTCAAGGTTGCGTTGACGGGCCTGGTTGAAGATAATGAGCGCGGACGCTTTTGCGGAGGTTCGCAGGGCGTCGCGTTAGTGGTGCCGTGTACAGCCGAACCGATCTACTGAGGATTCTGCACATCACTCCGCGCCAGTTGGCGAACTGGGAGCGCAACGGCTTAATTACGTCCGCAGAAGCCTACTCCTTCTCCGACCTGCTGGAACTCAAAAAAATCCGCGATCTGTGCGCGATGAGCGTGCGCCCGAACGTCATTCGCCAGTCCCTGGATGCGATGCGCAAACAGGCTGCGGGAGTTGAGAATCCCCTGCTCGAAGCGGGAACCTGGTCCACCAACAAACACCGCGTTGCCTTCCGCCACGAGGGCAAGCTGCTGGAACCCATTGCAGGACAGTTCCTGATGGATTTTTCCGAGCGCGAGAAAGTTGTCACCAGCACGCCGGTGCCGCGATCTGAACCGAGCCCTCGCGAACATGAAGTGGCTTCGTGGTTCGCGCGCGGGATTGCACTGGAAGAGGATCCGAACACGCACGGTGAGGCCATTGCGGCCTATCACAAAGTGCTCGAAATCGATCCGATGCACGCTGCGGCGCACATCAATCTGGGGACGCTGTACTACAATCGGCAGGATTTCGGTCGCGCCGAGATTCACTATCGGCGGGCGATTGAGTCGGATCCGCGTTACGCGCTGGCGTACTTCGATCTCGGAAACGTGCTCGACGAAACCGGCCGCGTGAAAGAGGCAGTCGCAACGTACAAGACGGCGCTGCAACTAGCGCCTACCTACGCTGACGCTCACTACAATCTCGCTCTCGCCTTTGAAAAACTCCGCGAGCCGCGGAAGGCGCTGAAGCACTGGCAGTCCTACGTGAAGCTGGATACGGCAGGTCCGTGGTCGGTGCATGCACGCAGTCAGATCAAACGCATCCTGCAGGCGGACGGATTGAAGCTGGTCTATAAGCGCGGGTAGTCCCATCCTGTCGAGCTGGCCGCTCGACTGGACAGCCGAGGCGGCTGTCCCCACACAATCACAAATCGTGAATTGCTTCTTTGCCGCGATCTGCTGACGGGATCTCTTCGTCCGCAAATCCCCACTTCTGGCAAAATCGGCCAGAAGTGGGGCACCCCAACATCTACATCCCCTGATGATTTACGCGACTGCTGGTTCTTTGTGGCGCATGCGCGTCTTGGTGGAGGCCTGTCCGAGGAAGCGGATCAGTTCGCGATTCACTTCGTCGGCATGGGTCCAGGCGACGTTATGCGGGCCGTCTTTGATGACGTGAAGTTCGGCGCCCTCAATCATTTTCGCGGTGCGCTGACCGGCGGCGGCAATGGGAACGATGCGGTCCGCCTCGCCGTGGATGACCAGCGTGGGGACGTCGATCTTCGCGACATCCTGGCGAAAATCTTCATGCCACGTCGGTACGCAGGCAATGCTCGCCGTCGCCGAAGAGATGGCGGCGACGCTCCAACTTGCCTGCACCGCCTGTTCACTGACGCGCTTCCCGAGCAGCAGGTCGGTGTTGTAGAAGTTTTTGAAAAACTCGGTGAAGAAGGCGTAGCGATCGGCGGCGACCGCTTTTTCGATGCCATCGAACACGGCCGCATCGAGTCCTTCCGGGTTGTCGTTGGTCTTGAGCAGATACGGCGGTATGCCTCCAATGATCACCGCCCGGGCAACGTCTTTCGAACCGTATCTGCCGATGTAACGGGCGACTTCTCCGCCGCCCATCGAGAATCCGACGAGAACGAAATCGCGCAGCTTCAGATGCGTGACAACTTTCCTGAGGTCCTCGGCAAAGGTGTCGTAGTTGTAGCCGCTGGTGGGCTGGCTCGATTTGCCAAATCCGCGGCGATCGTAGGCGATCACGCGATAGCCTTCCTTGAGAAGCACGGGAATCTGCTTCTCCCAGGATGCGCTGCTCAGCGGATATCCGTGGATCAGCACCACCGGTTGTCCTGAACCGTGGTCTTCATAATAGAGGTGAATGGACGTGGAATTTTCTTTCCCGACATCGATGTATGACATGGAATCCTCCTGCTGATTGTTTGGTGAGAGGTTAACTGGAGGTTTTTTGTTGAGCCGTTAGGTAAATGCTACACCTCGGAGCCGCAGGGTAAGTTGAAAGTTTCCCACAGCACGTTGGAGCGGATTCCGGAGGCAGGTCGGAACCGGATGCGGCAATCGCGATCCTGCTAGACTCGAAGGTTTGGAGGTGGGCATTGCAAGGGGTCTATATTCTGTCGGCGGTGCGGACGCCGATCGGCAAGTTTGGTGGATCGCTGGCGTCGCTCTCAGCGGCCGATATGGGCGTAGTTGCCGCAAAAGCGGCGATGGAGCGTGCGGGAGTTCAGCCCGAGCAGATTCAGGAGACGATTTTCGGCAACGCGCGGCAGGCTGGCGGCGGACCGAATCCGGCGCGGCAGATTTCGGTGCGCAGCGGAGTGCCGCAGGAAGTCCCGGCCTACACGGTGAACAAGGCGTGCGCATCTGGCATGAAGTCGATCGCGCTCGCGTATCAGGCAATTACGATCGGGGAGTCCAGTTGCATTCTGGCGGGCGGAACCGAATCGATGTCGCGGCTTCCCTATTACCTGGATGGCGCGCGCTGGGGATATCGGCTGGGAAATCAGGAGTTGGTCGATGGAATGTATCGCGACGGATTTTTCTGCCCGCTGGCGAAGATGGTGATGGGCGAGACGGCCGAAGTTCTGGCGCAGGAATACAAGATCACGCGCGACGAGCAGGATGAATACGCGCTGATGTCGCAAACACGGGCGGCGCGCGCAATCGCCGCCGGACGGCTGGATGCGGAGATTGCGCCCGTGACAATCGAGGGCAAGAAGGGAACCACGGTCTTCTCGCGTGACGAGCATCCGTTTCCAGATTCGAGTCTGGAAAAGCTGGCGAAGCTTGCTCCGGTGTTTTCGAAAATCGGAACGATCACTGCAGGAAATTCTTCTGGCATCACAGATGGCGCTGCCGCCATGGTGATCGCCAGCGACTACTTCGTAAAGCAGAACAATCTGAAGCCACTGGCGCGGATTCTTGCTGTGACTTCGGCCGGAGTGGATCCTCGCACGATGGGCATCGGCCCTGTACCCGCGCTACAGAAATTGCAGGACAAGTACAATTTGCGGCTGCATGAGTTCGGGCTGGTGGAACTGAACGAGGCCTTTGCCGCGCAGGTGCTCGCCTGCGACCGGGCATTGCATTTCAATCGCGATCGGCTGAATGTAAATGGCGGCGCAATCGCGCTTGGTCATCCGATCGGCTGCACGGGGACACGCATCACGGTGACGCTTCTGCATGAAATGTTGAAGCGCAATACCAAGCGTGGGGTTGCTACCTTGTGCGTGAGCGGCGGCATGGGCATGGCGTTGGCGCTCGAAAACGTCGTGTAGCGTACAGTTCTCAGTCTGTTTCGACTGGCAAAGCAAGATCCTCCAGTTGACCCCCCGCGTGCTGAATCTGCTATGCTGTGCACCGACCGTTTCCCCCTGTTGCTGGACTTCTGACCCTACTTCCAAAGGAGACTTCCATGTTTCGACCCGTGGTGAAGATTGCATGTGCGATTGTGTGCCTGCTGGCGGCGAGCTTTGCGCTGGCGCAGACGGAGTTCTCGGCCGACATTGCCAATACAGGCCGGGAAGGCGGTGGGAAGAACGGAAAAGTTTATTTTGGCAAAGATAAGATTCGGTTTGAATCGTCCCGGCAGGAAGGGATGGGGGGCGCCGTTATCGTCGATCTGTCGGCGCACACTTCGACGATGGTCATGGACCAGCAGCACATGTACATGGAGATGCCGATCCAGATGACCAGTAAAAGAGATCCGTATCATTTCTTCCGGGCTGGCGATCCCGAAAACGCCTGCCCCGATTGGCTTGCACAGCCTGCGAACAAAGGCGGTACCTGTCATAAGGTCGGAAATGACACCGTGAATGGCCGCAGCGTCGTGAAATATGAGGGCACCAATGCCGAAGGCAAGAGCGGGAAGGCCTGGCTCGATCCAAAGCTGCGGTTCCCCGTGAAGTGGGAGGAGAGTGACGGAAGTGGCTGGGAACTGCAGAACATCAAAGAAGGAACTCAGCCCGCGAACCTCTTCGAAATACCAGCCGGCTATAAAAAGTTTGATATGGGCGGCATGATGCAGCGCCAGAACTAGCTTTTTGAAGCGAACCGTTCGGCCGGACTTTCCGTCATTCCGGCCCGACCTTGCTGCACCTGAACGCCTGCCGCTTCATTGCACCGGGAAAAATGCGCCACTATACTCAGTCTAGAAGTTGGCGCTTTTCCCGGAGCCGCAATGTCCCTATCCACCGTAATCGTCGATGACGAGCAACTTGCGCGCGACGAACTCGCCTACCTGTTAAAAAATGCCGACGACGTGGACGTCGTCGCTCAGGGCAAGAACGGACTGGAAGCCGTCAACCTGATCAAGGAGCACAATCCCGACCTCGTTTTTCTCGATGTGCAGATGCCGGGCCTCGATGGCTTTGGAGTAATCAAAAAGCTGCTCGACCGCAAGATCCCTCTTCCCAAGATTGTCTTCGCCACCGCCTTTGATCAATACGCGGTCAAGGCGTTCGAAGTGAATGCGGTGGACTATCTCCTCAAGCCGTTCGACAAGAAGCGAGTCACGCAGGCAATCCAGAAAGCGCGGGCCAAGCAGGATGCGGGTGCAATGCCGGCGGAAAAGTTTGAGACGCTCGTCCGTATGCTGGAATCGCACAAGCAGCCCGCGTCGAAGGTTCTGCTAAAAGCGGCGGGGCGGATGTTCCTGGTCGATCAGAGAGACATCTGTTACGCATGGATTGAAGACGGAGTGATCACGGTTGTCACAGCGGGCGTGGCCGGGATGGAAGGTCAGTCGAATTGCCGCACGCTCGAAGAGCTGTTGGACAGTCTCGATCAAAAACTATTTTGGCGAGCCCACCGCTCCTACCTCGTGAATATCAACCGTATCCGTGAGGTCGTCCCCTGGTTCAAGAGTTCCTACCAATTGCGGATGGACGACAAAAAGCAAACCGAGATTCCGGTCAGCCGGGCGCAGACGAAGCGTCTGCGTGAATTGTTCGGGCTCTGACCCTTTGCCAGTACAAGAACAAGTGTCATCTACCGAGTCGGCACTGGCCGGTTCAATCCGTTCAGCGCGCATCGTGCGGCTCAAGTTCTCCGCATTTTCGACCGTTCTCAAAAGATCGTGAATCAGGGTTCCGGTATACATTCAGCATCTCCGCTCAAAAAACTGGCGGAGGAGTGTTCAAAAAAGCGCCGGAGGACAGCAAGCAAAAGAAGCCGCCCTCCGGTCTTCCTTGGGGGAAGGTTAAGTCGTAAGTGCTTCCAATCCGTAGCGGTCCCGAATAACCAGCGTGGGACCGTCGAGCCGGATCATCTTTTTTCTTCTTAAATACGTCAAAAGCCGTGTCACGGTCTCACGCGAGGCGCCAATCCGGTGCGCCATTTCTTCGTGAGTCATAGTGGTATGAACCTTGGTCTCGAATTCGTCTTCCTCCAGCGGCTTTTGCGAGAGCAATAACTTTGCCAACTTGCCTGTGGAGGACCGAGTGAGTATCAGATCGTGGATGTCACGATGTGCCGATCGGAAGTCGCGGCTCAGATATTTCGCAGTATGCAATCCGATCTGGCTGTGGGATTCCATCAGCTCTAAGAAATGCTTTCGTTCCACGAAGCAGAACTGGCAGGGGGTTGCCGTTTCCGCCGTGGCCTCGTATCCCGTGCCGGAGACAGTCGCGCTCAGGCCAAGCGGGTCTCCCGCATCCGCCGATTTCAGAAGCAGAATCTTGCCTTCGCGCGATGTAGTCGAGAGATTTACTTTTCCCGAGCAGAGTATGAAGACTCCGCGCGGCACCTGTCCCTGTACGAAGAGAATGGCGCCTGCGGGAAGAGTGCTCTTGAGGGTGACTTCGTCCCACGCTTCGAGAGCGGACTCCGAGAACCGGCAGAAGTAGCTTCCATCTCTGCAATCGCAGCCGGAGCAACTCTCGATAATCTCCAGTCCGTAGGAGGCGCTGGCTTCAGCTTCGGCAGACGTGGGGCGCTTCTTCCTGGGGGCCGATTCTGAAATCGGGCGGGTCTCGATTCCACTCAGATGGCGCGAAGCCCCGAGTAACGCGCGCCCCTGAGCCCGAGTATCGCTATTCTGACTTTGAGCAGCCGCAATTAGCTCCCATCCTGCACTGGGATCTTCTTCCTTATCCCACGCCAGATAGCATCCAAACAAATACAGCGGGTCGACTGAATGCCTCGCGGCTTCTGGATTCGCGGAATCGAAGTTGTCTATCGGTGCATCATCCGGAAACCTGAATCGCTCCGCGTTCGACTGCCGGTGACGGATCCGAGGAACCGATGAGTTGACGTTGGGGCTGGTTGTGCGGACTCCGGAAAGCAAGGTGTGACACTGATTGGCTAACAGCACGTTTGTACTCCACTCCATTCATCCGCCGAGACGGTTGCGCATCTCGTCGGTACTGGGACAGTCTCAACCAAGCGGGGGAATGGGGTGTTGTCGGCCAGAGTTGAGAACAAGGTTGTAATGCATCTGGCGTGCCGAAACAGGAACAACGATTCTCAAGAAGGGAACTTCCCTGTTTGGAACGATTTGTGACAGCTCCGGAGAGCCATCAGAAATGCGATGAAGCTGCCGAAATTTCGGCAGGAGACGGCTAAAAGTCACACTATAAGTTTTGACAGGTTCTGTCGAGGCGAATCAGCTTCGAGACGGGGAATAGTCCTTGCGCGTGATCTTCAGGCGCTGCATTTTCGACTGTAACGTCGTTCTCTTCAGGCCCAACCGGCGGGCGGCACCTTGGGGACCAGAGATGACTCCGCCGGTTTCCTTCAGGACCCGGATGATGTGCTGCCGCTCGGCGTTGTCCAGACTATGATCGGCCGCTGTCTCGCTGCTGACTGCTGTTCCCAGCTCAGAAAGCGGCACATGCAGGGTGCTTCCGCGGCTCAGGATCACCGACCTTTCCATCAGATTTTCGAGTTCGCGAACGTTTCCAGGCCAGGGCCATTCTACGAGCGCGTTCATCGTATCCGTAGGAATTGACTCGATGTGCCGATTCATCCGCTTGGCGAATCTATGCACGAAATATCGGACCAGTTGGGGAATGTCATCGCGCCGCTCGCGCAACGAAGGGACGCGAATCGGGAACACGCTCAAGCGATAAAAAAGGTCGCTCCGGAACTGATTTTGCACGATGCTCTTGTGCAGGTCCCGGTTTGTCGCCGCAACCACGCGAAGGTTCACGTGAACGGTGCGATTGCTGCCGAGACGCTCAAACTCCTGATCCTGAAGCACGCGCAGCAACTTGGGCTGAAGTTCGGGAGGAATCTCTCCGATTTCATCCAGGAAAAGCGTTCCTCCGCTGGCGAGTTCGATTCGTCCGATCTTCTGGCTGATCGCGCCCGTGAAGGCGCCTTTCTCATGACCGAATAATTCACTTTCGAGAAGTCCGGTCGGGATCGCGGCGCAATTGACCTTGACGAAGGAACCGCCCTTGCGGCGGCTTATGCGATGAATCGCGCGCGCGATCAGTTCCTTGCCTGTTCCGGTATCGCCGAGAATCAATACCGTCGCGTCGCTGGACGCTACGGTGGAGACCTGGTCGAGCATCTCTTGCAGAGCCGGGCTCTCGCCGACGATCTCGGCAAAATCTCCTTCCGCCCGGTCTGCTCCTTCCAGATACTTACGTTCCTGACTCAACCGCTCCTGGAGTGTACGGATTTCCGAAGCCGCACGACGAGTTTCAATGGCGAGCGCTAACTGGGTCGCGACCTGCTCCAAAATCTTGAGATCGTCGGGTTGAAATGCTCCATGCCGAGTACTGCCCAGGACGAAGACGCCCAGAGGACCCTCCGGCCGCAGCAATGGAACGCAGCAAAGCGATTTGATCCCTTCGGCCAGGAAACTCTTCGCCGAATCGCTCTGGAAACTTTTCAAGTCCTCATCCGAGAAAATCCGCGATGATTGCTGCTGAAATACATGAGCGGATGGGCTCTCTTGCGTTGCCGCCTGACTAGCGGAGACAAACCCCTTGCCCAGCGGGAAATCGATGGACCGTGAAATCAGCCGGCCGCCGCCTGGTTCCGGCAACGAAAAGCTCGCGTATTCGTGGCCAAGCACGCGGCGAATTTTGGCGGAGATCTTTGGAAAAAGCCTCGGCAAGTCCGAGTTCGAAGCAACGAGGCTGCCAATGTCCAACAGCATCTGCAAACGCCGTCTTTCGTGCTGCAAGTTCTTGGCCAATGTTTCGACTGATAATGGCAACTTAGCCTGCCTTAGACTTGAGATATGAGTGACCTAGCTTTAGGCTAGTGGGACAGTTATCTCCATCTTCCTAATGTGGATACGGGTATGTCATATAGGTGGGGAACAACCTGAGAAGAGATGGTAGAGACGGGGAACTCTCCCAGGATTCGGGTCGTCCGTCTCGCGATAGATCGCAAGCAGAAAGGAAGTTTTGACGGCGGCGCAGACCGCGGGTGACGGGAAGCGAAATAAAATTCGGCGTACAGTTGAGGAAGACACGAAGGTCAACAGAATCCTCCGTTTGCCTCCCCCCTCGAAAGGCAGACTTAGCTTGCTAATCGCTTGAAATTATACCCATGATGTCAATTCTTTATGTCAACTACTTATATTCAACACCTGCAGAATGGACTACGGACCTGATAGGTCATCTACGAAGGTCTAACTTATAATTTAAGAATGGCTCGTGGATGGGAAAGTAAGTCGGTGGAAGCGCAGCAGGCGGAGGCGAGCGAGAAAAATCAAAAACCGCGTGCAAAGTTGACGCCGGAAGCTGCGGCG
>DATEJO010000221.1:0-4588 GCA_035277905.1 Candidatus Sulfotelmatobacter sp. | reverse complement strand
CGGAAGCGGCTTTGATACCGTCACTGTCTTTGAACAGCAACACGCGGAAGCCGTCGAAACCTGCATTCTTCAATGCAAATCGATATTCGGCCTCATACATGCCGAAGCGGCACGGCCCGCAAGAACCGGCCGTGAAGAAGACGTAGTTATCCAGAATTTGTCGCCGAGACAAACCTTCCTTCTCGAGAAATTGGAGATACTGCACCAGGTTCCCGACGGTGAAATAAGTAGGGTTGCACTGGCCGTTATTGCCGAATTCTTTTCCAATCTGAAATGCAGGCACGTCCGGCACCGGCAACTTTTCGCACCGATAGCCACAACCTTGGAATACCGCGCGAATCAGATCCTCGTGTTTCCACGTGAAGCCCCCGAACAGAATCGTTGTGTGCGGGCGCTGCTCTGCCGTAAATGCGCGTTCGACAGGACGATGAAAGTGTTTGGGATTGTCGAGTCCTGCAATCTTGCGCAGGCGCGCGCGTTCCGCTGCCAGACGCTCCTTGATCTCCGAATCGTTCTCAATCTGGACGAGATTTGTCGCCATGTCTTCCTCCGGCGGAGAGTGCTATATGACTAGGATTTTCGAAGTGGCTAAGAGGAGTGGGTGGAATCCAGAAACGTCCGCCCCAAGGCAAGAAATCCCGAGAAAAAACACACGTTGCTCGAAGATTCCAAATCCGTGACTGGATCTCATCCGGACTCCTGAACTTGGTTGAGGGTCCAAGTCTTACGCCTACGTGAGTCGTCTACTACGAGAGGAACTCCACAGACGCCTATAGATCGTCCGCTGCTTAGAGACGGACGGTTCGAGAGGTGGTTGCCTCAGTTTTGTTCCCCAAGCTGATCTACCGGAACGAAGAGGCCTTAAGTAATCATCTTCTAGCAGAAAGTTCGTTCCCGTTCAAGACGGGAAATCTTCTAGATGCAAATTGAAATATTTCTTTACAAAATTTTGAGCTAATCAATACAGAGACAGATCCTGCATGTGAGGAACATGCGCCATCCCTCAACGCAAATCATTTAGAATCAGGTCGCTTGTCGAAAAGACACTGGGCCGCCGTTTGATCGGCTTTGTTGGACATTCGCGGTTTTAAGGAAAATGGCAAACCTCAATATCAAATCAAAGAAAGGTTGTGCATGGGATCTCGTTAGCCTGGGCGAAGTGATGTTGCGCCTCGATCCCGGCGACGAGCGAGTCTCTACCGCGCGCTATTTTCGCGCCTGGGAAGGTGGTGGCGAGTACAACGTTGCGCGAGGACTCCGCCGCTGCTTCGGAATGGACACTGCGGTCGTCACGGCACTTGCCGATAATCCTGTCGGACGCCTCGTCGAAGACCTCATGCTGCAAGGCGGCGTCAGCCAGAAGTACGTACGCTGGGTTCCATACGATGGGGTCGGACGCACCGTCCGCAACGGATTGAACTTTACGGAACGCGGTTATGGTATACGCGCCGCAGTCGGCTGCTCTGACCGCGGACATACCGCCGCATCCCAACTGAAACCAGGCGAAATCGACTGGGAACAAATTTTTTCCAAAGATGGCGCGCGCTGGTTTCACACCGGCGGCATCTTCTGCGCTCTTTCCGAAACTACGCCGCTCGTTGCGCAGGAAGCGATGCAAGCCGCAAAGAAGTCCGGCGCAATCGTCTCCTATGACCTGAATTACCGGGCATCGCTTTGGAAATCGATTGGCGGAAAAGCCAAAGCGCAAGAGGTCAACCGCACGCTCGCTCCCATGGTCGACGTGATGCTCGGCAACGAAGAAGATTTCACCGCCGCTCTCGGATTTTCAGTCGCCGGTCTCGACGAGCACCACTCGAAGCTCGATTCTTCCGGCTTCAAAAAGATGATCGAAGCTGTGGTGAAAGAATACCCATCGATGGACGTAATCGCGACGACGCTGCGCACCGCAAAAACAGCGACCCGGAATCATTGGGGCGCACTCTGCTTTCACGAAGGCAAGTTCTACGAGGCTCCTGTCCGCGAAGATCTGGAAATTTATGATCGTGTCGGCGGGGGCGATTCCTTCGCCTCGGGCCTCATCTACGGATTTCTCTCCGGTAAAGATCCGCAATGGTCGGTCGAATGCGGCGCCGCGCACGGAGCGCTTGCCATGACGACTCCGGGCGATACGACCATGGCGACCATGTCTGAAGTGCTGCAAGCAATGACCGCGCGCACCGCAAGAATCGAGCGCTAAGAAAGGCTGAATTTTTATTGGAATAGGACGGAAACGATGAACATTGACGAAGTCATCCAGAAGATCGGCGAAATCGGAATTGTGCCGGTCGTTCGTGCTGCAAGTGTGGACGAAGCCAATCGCGCCGTCGAAGCCATTTGCGCCGGCGGCATTCCCGTCGTCGAAATCACGATGACGGTTCCAAACGCGATCACCGTTATTCGCGAATTAGTGCAGCAACGAGGAGCCGACGTTTTGATCGGAGCCGGAACGGTTACCACGGCTGAACAGGCCGAATCCTGCGTGCGTGCCGGAGCGCAATTTCTGGTCAGCCCCGGTCTCGCCGTCTCCGTCCTTGCCGTTGCGAGAGCCAACGAGAAACTCGTGATCCCCGGAGCCCTCACTCCCACT
This sequence comes from Candidatus Sulfotelmatobacter sp., assembly GCA_035277905.1. GTDB lineage: Bacteria > Acidobacteriota > Terriglobia > Terriglobales > Acidobacteriaceae > Sulfotelmatobacter. Next base: position 2,001 of record DATEJO010000221.1, on the reverse strand, counting down.
GAGTTGATGAATGCTCACGCGCAAGGCGTTCGCGTGGTGAAGATTTTTCCCTGCGGAAATGTCGGCGGGGCAAAGTACATCAAGTCTTTGAAAGCTCCCTTTCCCCAGTCGTGCCTGATTCCTACTGGAGGAGTAAACGCCTCGAACGCCGCCGATTTCATCGCGGCGGGAGCGTTTGCACTTGGCGTGGGAGCAGATCTGGTCGACGCTACAGCTTTGCGGGAAGGCAATCTGGAGAAAATTACGGCGTCGGCGAAGGAACTGGTTAGCGCAGTCTCGACAGCCCGCGCGGCTTCAAAAAGCAAAAAGTCTGCCGCCGTATTAGTCTCGTGACCTATTGATTTACGCCGCTGGCAAGCACTCCGCCATCCACCGGCAGAACCACGCCAGTCACAAAGCTCGCAGCGTCAGATGCGAGGAACACCGCCGCGCCGACGAGTTCGTCCAGTTCGCCGAACCGGTTCATCGGAGTCCGCATCAGAACTTCATTTCCACGCCCTGTTCCCACCAGGAGCTTTTCACTCAGCGGAGTTCGGAAATATCCCGGCGCGATTGCATTTACGCAGATGCCATGCTTCGCCCACTCGATCGCGAGAGACTGAGTCAGCGATCGCAGTCCCGACTTGCTCGCGCTATAAGCCGCGACTTCGAACAGCGCAAGGAATGATCCCATCGACGCAATGCTGATGATGCGCCCGTAACGCCGCTCAATCATATGCCGCCCAAACACCTGGCACGTGCGCAGGACGCCGGTGAGATTCGTGTCGAGAATTCGATTCCAGTCGGATTCTGCGTAATCCAGCGTTGGAGCGCGTTTCGTCACGCCCGCCGCATTCACCAGGATGTCAACCTTCCCGAACGCGTCGAGGCATGCTTTCAGCAGCTTTTCCAACGAGCCGCGGTCGGCAACATCGCACGTCACCCGCAACGATCGCCGCCCGAGTGCTTCGATTTCTCCCGCCAGTTCATTCACGAGTTCCATGCGGCGCGCGCTCGACACCACGTCTGCGCCCGCCTGCGCCAGTCCGAGCGCGATCGTCTTTCCGATGCCCGAACTTCCTCCGACGACGACCGCTACTTTGCCATCCATATCCAAAGGCTTGTACGCCATAGTTCCTCAATATGAAAAAAATCGAATTACCAATTGAACATCGTCCCATCGAGCTTGCGGTTCACCGGCAAATACGCCCGCTCGTACGGAAACTTGTCCGCCAGTTTCTCGTTGTAATCGACACCCAGACCTGGTTTATCGCCGGGATGCAAATACCCGTCTTTGAACCAATATGCGTGCGGGAAGACCTCGTCGGTTTCGTCCGTATGCCGCATGTATTCCTGAATGCCGAAATTGTTAATTGAAATATCGAAATGCAGCGCGGCTGCCATCGCCACCGGAGAAAGATCGGTCGCTCCATGGCATCCAGTGCGCACGTGATAGATCTCCGCCAGCGCCGCGACCTTCTTCATGTGCGTGATTCCCCCGCCGTGCACCACGGTCATTCGTAGATAATCGATCAACTGTTCTGTGATCAGGATGTGCGTATCCCAAACCGAATTGAACACCTCACCCAACGCGAGGGGAGTCGTCGTGTGCTGCCGGATCAGCCGGAAACCTTCCTGCAACTCAGCGGTCACCGCATCTTCCAGCCAGAAAAGATGATACGGCTCCAGGCTCTTGCCCAAGCGCCCCGCCTCAATCGGAGTCAGCCGGTGATGAACATCGTGCAATAAATGCAGATCGTCTCCAAATTTCAGCCGCAACTTTTCAAATAACTTCGGCACATGCAGCAGATATTTTTCCGTCGACCACGAATTTTCCGGCGGCAATCCCTTCTCTGCCGGCTCATAAAACAACTTGTCACCTGCGACTCCGTAGGTTGACGGCAATCCGGGAATCCCCGTCTGCGCGCGGATCGCCAGGTACCCCAGCTCTTTATACTTCCCGACCTGATCGGTGGTTTCTTCGATATCGCGCCCGTTCGCGTGTCCATAGACCAGAACGCC
>DATEJO010000220.1:0-14602 GCA_035277905.1 Candidatus Sulfotelmatobacter sp. | reverse complement strand
CATGGCACCATTCCATATTGCTCTTCCCAAAGTTCGATTTCGTTCTTGCGGCGCACCAGCGGGAACTCCGCTCCCGGCACCACCGGGATGTCGGTTCGTCCGATGATCTCGAGCATCCGCAAAGTGTGAGCGACTTCGTCGTGCAGCCAACCATCGCCGGTCACAACGGTGATGCCCAGCACCTCAGTCTGCGGAGACTGAACGAGCAGCAGAATGGATTGTTGATCGGTTCCCGCCGGCCCCGCGGCGTCCTGATCAATGATGATTTTTCGTTTGGCAGTCTGCGCCTGGCCGAATGCTGCAAGAGAAAACAGAATTGCAAAAATGAAAAGCTTTGATGCTCTGGTCATTGGATAGGGTCCCGTGTCACTTGTGATCTGACGCAAAGCTCTGCATTCTAGATTTATCGCCCATGAAGCGCCAGAACTTTCTGCGGACAGCTTCGATTCGATTCCCCGATCATTGCCCGCTGCTGGGGCGAGGTCTAAAATTCAGCGTTGGACCGGGCGCGTTTCTCCATGACGATCTCTGCTGTACTTTCGCGAAAAGCCTATGCTGTCACGTCCCTCCTATCTGGGAATTTCGTTTTGTTATGCCTTGCTCTCATTTTCTCGCAGCTTGCATTTGGTCAAGGCAAAGCGTCTCTGAGTGGTACGGTCCGTGACGGTCGGGGAAATCCAATCGAAGGGGCTACGGTGCACCTGCAGGCCAAAGATAAGGCTCCTGGCGAGAGTCCGACCGCTCAGACCAATTCCAAAGGACAATATCGCTTTGACGGCATGCACGAGGGCGTTTATCTCCTCTCAACATCGATGCCGGGATTTGAGGAATCGCCGATTCCGCCGGTATTCCTTGGGCCAAACGAATCGAAGACCATCGACCTGACACTGGGAGCGCCAAAGAACCCAGCCGCCACTCAGCCACAGTTCTTCGACCAGCCTCAATTCACCGTGGCGGGAGTGACCGACACGACGAGTCTCGGCGGCCACGGTTCCGACGTGGCTGTCCGCACGCGCGAAAGCATCGCGAAAGAGACCGTCTCGCTATCGAAGGCCGCGCCCAGTTCGCGGTCTGCCGACCCCGCTCTCGAGCAGCAATTAAGAGCCAAGGCAATTCGCGATCCGTCCAGCTTTGACGCCAACCATCGTCTCGGACAGCTGCTCATTCAAGAAGGCAAAGCATCCGACGCAATTCCGTTCCTCGACCGCGCCGCCCAATTGAAGCCCGAGGATTACGATAACTCCTATGACCTCGCTCTCGCCAACGCGAATGCCGGCAACTACGCGCAGGCCCGCGATCGGGCGAAAATCCTGCTCGCGACGCACGACAAGGCTGAACTGCATCACCTTCTCGGTAATGTCGAAGAAAAACTTGGAGACCCGCTCGAAGCCGTCCGCCAGTACCAGCGTGCCGCCGAACTCGATTCGAGCGAGACGTATCTTTATGACTGGGGATCCGAACTGCTCCTTCACCACGCGCCCGAGCCGGCAATCGAAGTTTTTACAAAAGGAAATCGTCTGTTCCCCCATTCAGTCCGTATGCTCGTCGGACTTGGTGCCGCCTTGTTCGCCCACGGCTCCGACGAGGAAGCGATAGCCCGCCTGTGTGAGGCTTCTGACCTGACTCCGGACGATCCTGCTCCCTACCTTTTCCTGGGAAAGATTCTGCGCGCTGAACCAAGATCTTCGTCGAAGGTCGTCGAAAAGCTGCGTCGCTTTGCGACTCTCAACCCCGACATTGCCGAGGCAAATTATTACTATGCTCTGGCCCTCTGGAAGCTTCCTCCCATGCCTCCAGATCGGGCACGGCTCAGTCAAATCGAATCCTTGCTGCAAAAAGGGCTGCGTCTCGATTCCAAACTCGCCTCGGCCAGCCTGCAGTTGGGCATCCTGTACTCGGAGGAGGGCAAACATTCCGACGCTATTTCGGCCTATCAGGGAGCGATTGCAGCCAATCCGCAACTCGGGGAAGCCCACTACCGGCTGGCGCAGGCATACCGCCAAGTCGGCGAGACCGACAAGGCGAAAGAAGAGCTCCGGCTCTACGCCGAATGCGAGAAAAAATCGGCAGAAACGGTCGAGCGCGAGCGCCACGAGATCCCCCAATTCGTCTATACCCTGCGCGACCAGCCTCCTCCAGAAGCTCACTGAGCCCGCGCTGGTCCCGTACTCCGCACTTGCCAGCCATTCTCAACCGTGTATAATCCCGCTCCGTAGTTCTGTGGGTGTTCAGATCCCCGAAAGACCCTGGGAGGGAACCATGTCGGAAGTTCGCGAAGATAATTCGGCCAGCCGCACTGCCACGCTCTTTGCTTTCATTTTTTTGGTCGCAGCGATCGTCGAGACCTGCCTGGCCACCTTCGGCAGATAAGTCCCAGCCGCAAGCCGAAGCAGAAGCATTCAGCGTTTTTGTGGAAATTTCCCTATCGGCGCAGCCGCCGCGACTGTGGCTGCGCCGCGCCTTTCTCCTGTGCTACACTTCTTGATTCACACAATAGAACTACTTCACGCGGGGCATTCACTAATACATGCTTCTTTCGAAGGAATATGTGGGCTACCTGGCCCGCGAACTAACCAAGAAACTGATCGCCGGAAAGTTCATCGAAACTTCGACAGTGCCAGCGGTTACCGAGCGCGTGCACGCCGCCCTGGTCGACGAACTTTCGCTCGAAGATCGCATCAACGACGAAGTCCGCGTCATTCTTGAAGCCTACTCCGACGAGATGCGCAACACCGGCGCCAATTACCAGGAGATGTTTCGCAAGGTGAAGAGCGAACTCGTTCGCAAATACAAGGCGGTGCTGTGAGACTGAGCCGCGACAAGGTCAACGTTCTCGCGCGCGCTGTTGCCGACGTTCTCAAGCAGATGGACGAAGTCGAATTCATCGAAGATCCGAACACCATCCGCCAGGAAACCCGCAAGATTCTCGAAGATCTGCTGAACCAGGAGGCCAAGATCGACCTGGCCGCCCGCCAGAAAATCGACACCCAGAAGCGCACCATCCTCGAAGGTTCGCAGGAGTGGGATATCCTCTACCGCAAGTACTACAACGAGGAAGTGAAGAAGCTCGGCGTATAGCGAGCTTGCGTAGGGACAGCCGCCTCGGCTGTCCGGCGGAGCGAAGTTCCGCAATGTAGCGCCGGTGTCCTCGCCGGCTGTTGCGCAGGCCTCCCGCGCACAACCATCCTTGAACGAAAGCTCTAGAATTGATCAAGAGCCGGTCCCCGAACTATTCATGTCTATCAGCGCCACCGAAATCGAAACCATCATCAAACAGGCAGCCCTGGATGCCGGCTTCGATCTTTGCGGCATCGCTCCCGCGGCCGATTCTCGCGAACTCGGCTACTTCCCCGAGTGGATCGCCGCAGGCCGCGCCGCTGAAATGAAATATATGGAGGCCCGCGATGATGCAGGGCATTTGAAGCGATCATCTTTGTCGCGAGTCGCCCCCTGGGCGCGCAGCGCTATCGTTTGCGCCATCAACTACAACACGGCAGATCCATATTCGACCGAATGCCACGATTCCCGCCGAGGATGGATCTCGCGCTACGCCTGGAGCCGCGAAGATTATCACGATGCCGTCCTGCGGCGCCTGAAGAAGATCGAAGCGAAACTGAAAGAAGCATCACCGGATCTCGCCACTCGCTCCTACGTCGACACCGGCCCAATTGTCGAGCGCGTCTTCGCCAAATATGCCGGAGTCGGATGGATTGGCAAGAACACCTGCATCATTAATCAGCAGAAAGGTTCGTGGCTCTTTCTGGGCGTGATCCTGACCTCGCTCGAACTGCAGCCCGATATCCCGGCTCCCGACCGTTGCGGTACCTGCACCCGCTGTATTGAAGCCTGTCCGACTGACGCGTTGGTTGCGCCCTATCAGCTCGATTCGAATAAATGCATTTCGTATCTCACGATTGAGAAGCGTGGATCGATTCCCGAGGACTTGCGGGAAGGCATGGGCCATCACGTCTACGGCTGCGATATCTGTCAGGATGTTTGTCCCTGGAATCGCAAGGCCCCGGTCACATCGGCTTCCGAATTCGAGGCTCGCCCCGGACTTATAAATCCGGCCCTTGACTGGCTTGCCGAAATCTCCGCTGAAGAATTTCGCGAGAAATTCCGCGGATCTCCTATCCGCCGCGCCAAACACTCCGGTCTGCGCCGGAACGCCGTTATCGCGATGGGCAACAGCCGAAATCCGGAATTCCTGCCTCTTCTCCGCGAACTCACCTGCGACGAAGACGAAGTCGTTTCCGAAAGCGCTCGCTGGGCAAGTGCGCGCCTCAAACCATCAGACAAATCCAGCAGGTGAGCGATTTTCTCGCTGTAACATTCGCTTAATATTCGCCAGAGACCAACTCCAATTCGTCGAACTTCCGTAACTGGTTTTTTCGTTCAGCAGCAACTAATCTTCCGCTAAAGGGTTCTTATTTAGCAGGTTAGACTGGGGTATCGGTTCGATGAGTTTGCCAACCATTCACTCGGCACGCCGCATGGCAGTCGCGATCTTCTCGCTGATGCTGACGTGTGCCAGCCTGGCCCGTGCCTCGGCGACTTTGCTTCTCGAAGAGCCTTACGGCAAGCTCGGATTCTTCACTGCAACCGGTCACGCCGCCGTCTATCTTTCTGGAGTCTGCGCCGAAACGCCACTCGTGTTGCGTCCGTGCGGCCTTGGAGAAACTGGCGTCGTCATCAGCCGCTACGACGGCGTCGGCGGCTACGATTGGGTGGCAATTCCGCTCATCCCCTATCTCTATGCGGTCGAACGTCCCGAGGATGTGCCGCTCTTTGCCGACGCCAGGATGACTGCCTTCCTGCGTGATCAGTACCGCCGCAAATATCTCGAAGACATTGCACCCGATGCGAAGAACGGCGGAATGCCCGGCGGCAACTGGTATGAGCTCGTGGGTTCGTCCTATGACCGCACGATTTACGGTTTCGAAATTCCCACGTCGCCCGAGCAGGATCTTGCACTGATCCACAAGCTGAACTCCTCGCCGAACAAATCGCACTTCCACACCGTGTCTCGGAATTGCGCGGACTTCGCCAAAGACATCTTGAACTTTTACTATCCGAAAGCACTCCATCGCAGCGTGGTCGCCGACGTAGGTATCACGACTCCAAAGCAGATGGCGAAGATGCTGATCAAGTACAGCGCCCATCATCGCGAAATTCCGTTCTCGCGAATCGTGATCTCGCAGGTTCCAGGCAATATGCCCCGCAGTTCGACCGTTCACGGAGTCGTTGAGTCCTTCTTTACTTCGAAGAAGTACATCGTTCCCAGCGCCGTGATCAGCCCCATTTTTGCCGGATGCGTTGGCGCGGTTTATGTCGGAACGGGCGGAACCCATTTCGAGCCTGCGCGCAACGCCATGGTCTTTGTGGTGGGCGGCAATCCTCAGCCGCCGCTGGGCCGCGAAGATCGCCGCGCTTATCAGCAACAGTTGAAGCATTTGCTGGCCGGAACGTATCCGGACGTAAACCACCTCTGGGGTAAGCGGCAGGCGAAGGCGCAAGTCACCGTGGATGCACGAGGCCGGCCAATGCTTCAAATGGAAGTCGATGACCGAATCGTCCACATCGGAGATTCAGCCGAGAACGTTTTGAACGGCCAGACCCCTCCCCAACTTGTGCGCCAGTTGCTGGAGGCACGGCTCGAGTCCGAGTTGAATCGCCGTTCGCCGCATGCCATTTCCGAGGCGGAAGTCGAACGCGACTGGAATCTGCTGCAGAAGTCAATGGCCGAGGATGGCGATGCCGGCCTTTCGGCGCATCTGACGCAACGCTCGGTGAATGGCCGCGGCAACCAGCCATAGTCGTCGCCAAATTCGAAGCAATGAAAAGCCGTGCCAGGCGAGGCACGGCTTTATTGTTGTTCCAGGAAGTTCCTTACCGGTCCTGTGGCGGATGCGGCGGCATGCCCGATCCGGGGACAGGTGGTTGTCCAGGCGGCTGCTGTTGTTGCAGTTGTAGTTGCCGCTGCTGCATTTCCTGCAGCATCTGTTGCGGAGTCTTTACGGCCGGCTGTTCCTGGTTCGACTGATCGTCCGTGGCGCTCTGATCTGTGCCGTCGTCGACCGCGGTATTGCTGCCGTCGTCTGGAGGATCGGCGTCGGTTGCGTCGGCCGAAGCATCTGCGTCCGGAGGCGCCGCGTTTGGTGGCTGGGCGGTGGCTTGCTGTTGGGCCGGCTGTTGTGGCTCGGGTGCGCCCACGCTGCTCTTCGGAACCAGAACCACGCGGGTCAGTACCGTTTCATTTCCCGGCGCGCCAAGGAGCACGTAATTGAAGCGCGAACCGTTCAGCAGATCGGAAAGCACGTCCCGCGCCGGACCCGGGCCAAGATGCGTGACAACACGCTCAGGAGCGACCGGAACGTCAATCTCTGCGCCAGTCTCTTTGCGTACCGCTCGCAAAATATCCGACAACGTCGAATTCGGAGCGACGATCGTCAGTTCATTATTCTGGTACGTGACTTTGGGCGGCACGGCAGCGATAGAATCCAGCGGCATCTGCTGCACCGGAACACCCGTAGGCCCGGAAGGCAGAGGAGGCGGTGGCGGATCCGCCTTTTTCTTGGTCTTGTGCTTCGTGTGCGTGGAGGTTGTGTTCGCAAAAACCGGCGCCGCGCAGAGGATCGCGCCGGACAAAAACACGACACCGACGACGCTCTTAAATCTGAATCGCGCGCTCATAACTACTCCTCCCACCACGCCTCGTTTTTGGGGGGGACACTGCAAGATTGCCTACCGAGATTCTAGCACCCGGATGGCTCAAAAGAATCCGCAGTGCACGAACCCCATAACTATGGAACGTCTTAAATTTACTCTCTTGCAACCCCGTAATTCCATGGCACGAAGCGGCAACCAAAGGGCAAGTCGATTCGAGTCAACCATTTCCCCCGACTTAAAATCTTAACAAGGATGCCAAAGGCAAGCGTAAACTGGCCGAGGCCTCCAACTATATGAAAGTAAAGGGCGGAACCTTCATGAAACTGACGCCACGCAGTCTTCAGGCCTTCGCTTTTCTGATTCTCTTTTCTTTCTCTTGGGTTGTATTGGGTCCGGCCCAGGCGCGGGCGCAGAGCTGCGAGACGTCCGATGACATGGACGGCGCAACCCGAACTGCGATTACCAACGCTGGCCAGCGCTACTTCGAAATGGCGGCCAAGGGAGATTCGGCGTCGCTGCAGCAGAATGCGATTCCCAGCCTGGCTTCAAATTTCTCGGAAATTCAAACGACCATCAAGGATCGTCAGGCCGATCTCGCCGGCGCACAGCCAAACGTGAAGTCGGTCTTTTTGCTCGACGCAAGCGGACCGGAGCCGATTCCGCACGCCGAATTCCTTTGCGGAGTGTTTGGCAAGAACGGGCAGACCGCCAACAGTGCGGCCTTTTATCTGAACGATCTTCCTCCCGCCAAATATGCAGCGATCCTGATCGATGCCGCGTCAGCGCAGGGCACGACGATGTTTACGGAAATCCTGCAGCAGGTGGGCACCGACTGGAAGCTCGGCGGCCTCTACGTCAAGGCGGCGCAGATCGCAGGACACAACAGCCAGTGGTTTCTCGACCGGGCCCGCGAATACAAAGCCGACGATCAGATGCACAACGCCTGGTTCTACTACGAAGAAGCGCGCAGCTTGATTTCTCCGCTAAAGTTTATGAGTACGCTGGCGACCGACAATCTGTATGACGAATCGAATAAGGTTCGCCCGGCCGACCTGCCGGGTGGCGGAAAGACTGCCGATCTGGTGGCTGGGACGACGACCTACAAACTGATGCAGGTATTTCCGCAAGCCGTCGGCAACGATTTGGACCTCTTCGTGAAATATCAGGTCGCCGACGCCTCGAATACGAATCAGGCGTACGCCGATAACATGGCAGTGATCAAAGCGCTGGTCGAAAAGTATCCGGAACTGAGGAACGCCTTCGCCTCAGTCGAAGTTCTAGCCGTCGATCCATCCGGCCGGGACTATGGCACGCTCATGGCGATGAAAGACATCAAGTAACTTTGCGAGGTGGTTAGTCCTTAGTGCGGGTGCTCGCCCTCGATCTGCGCGAGCGTACACTCTTTCGGATCTTTGTCGTCCCGGAGGCCTTGGAAGACCGGAGCCCGGAGCTTCGGACCGCTGCCCGCGCCTGTGCCGTGGGTCCATTCGGAGTATTCGATTTCCGCGACAAGCTCCGGCTTTATCCAGCTGACTTTACGCAGCGCCTCGACTTCGCCATAGAACGGATTCTTTTTCGTCTCGAGTTTCTGCAGGGTCTTCCAGATTTCGGCGAGTGATTTCTGATTGAATCCGCTGCCGGCCTGCCCAACGTGAATGAGCCGCTTCTCGTCATCATAAACGCCGAGCACGAGCGATCCGAAATGCGCGCGGCTGCCCTCCGGCTCGGTGAAGCCTCCAACAACGCACTCGATCTGATGACGGATTTTGATCTTCAGCCACTCGCGGCTCCGGCGCTCTTCGTAGCAGCTGTTGCGGTGCTTGGCGACGATGCCTTCGAGCTTCGTGGATTTTGCGAGGTCGAACAGTGCTTGTCCTTGCGCTTCGTAATGATCGGAGTAGCGCAGTGAATCGCCGGGCTTGATGATCGATGCGAGCTTGCGCTTGCGTTCTTCGAGCGGAACCTTGCGCCAGTCTTCTCCGTCGAGATAGATCAGGTCGAACGCGTAATAGAGCACGGGGACATCGGCTTTGGCTGCGGCGCGCTTGCCGCCCGGACGAAAGCCGGTGCGCTGCTGCATGAGACTGAACGAGGGCTTGCCTTCTGAGTCAAGCGCGACAACTTCACCGTCAATAATGGCGTTCTTCGCTTTGACGGCGGCCGGCAGGTCTTTCAGTTCGGGATAGCGCGCCGTGAGTTCGTTTTGATTGCGTGAGACAAGCCGCGCCGTACCGTTCTCGATGAAAGCCACCGCGCGGTAACCGTCCCACTTGATTTCAAACAGCCACTCCGGACTGTCGAACGGCTTCTCGATGGACTCGGCCAGCATCGGCGAGATGCTCGCAGGCATGGGTCGCTTGACTGGGCGATCAACAGCGCTCAACGCAGAGGACACAGAGGCCACAGAGGATTTAAGAGATTTCGTGCCGTTGGATGGAGCGGGTTTTGCTGCAATAGAACGGACCCTGGAGGCGCTAGTCTTTAATTTGTTTTGTTCATCTGCGTCCTCCGCGTCCTCTGTGTTGTGGTCTGGTTTTTTCTTTTTTTTTTGGTCGAGCTTTCGAACCGCGTCGGCGAGCCATGCGGCTTTAAGTTTTCCCCGGCCTGCTGGACGGCTGCTGGTCCACTCGCGCGACCTCGCGTCTCCCGCGATATCGTCCATGCTGCGTTTGCTCAGAACCGATTCGTCAATCTCTCCAGCGTCGTATCCCTCGACGACGTGATCGTCGTGCTTCTTGATCATCAACCACTCGTTGCCCTTGCTCCCCGGACGCCGTCCGCGCATCTTGATCAGCGCGAAGTCTCCCTTTAGACGCTTGCCGTTCAGGCGGAATTTCAGGTCTCCCTTGGCAAGCATCGAAACGGCCTCCGCCTCGGTGCCGGGCACGTACTTGCCATTCACCGGCGTAGGCGAAAGCGGCTGCCACGTGCCGACGTCCCAGACCATCACGCTGCCGGCGCCGTAATTGCCTTCAGGGATGTTGCCCTCGAAATCGAAATATGAAACGGGATGATCTTCGACCTGCATGGCAAGTCGTTTGTCAGCGGGATCGAGCGACGGACCTTTCGGCACCGCCCACGATTTGAGAACGCCTTCCATCTCAAGTCGGAAGTCGTAATGCAGCCGCGTCGCCTCATGCTTCTGCACGACGAAGCGGTTGCCGTTCTTCTTCTCCACCTTCGGCGGAGGCTCGGGCGTCTCTTCAAACCGCCGCTTCCGTTTGTATTCTTCGAGTGCCATGCTGCACGTTCTGCGAAATCATTCTAGCAAGCGGCGTCTGATATAGCTGTACACGAGCCACCGTAGGGTAGCTGTGAGCTATGAGCAGTGAGCGATGAGCGACCAGCAATGATTTATGAGCCCCCGAGCGGGTAGGACTGCTAGAAACAGGAACCTCATGACCAACGACGAACGACCAACGACCAACGACCATCAAGCTATAATCCACCTTCTGCTCGCATGAAACGCGAATTCCCAGAAATGCCGCTGGTCGGCGTGGGCGCCATCATCATTGAAGGCGAGCGTGTGGTGCTGGTGAAGCGCGCGCATCCGCCGATTCAAGGACAGTGGTCGATTCCCGGCGGAGTCCTCGAAGTCGGCGAGATGGTGCGCGAGGCGGCAATCCGCGAGGCGCGCGAAGAGACTGGACTGATCGTTGAACCGGGAGAACTACTCGGAGTCTACGACCGCATTCTGCACGACGCCGAGAAGCGCGTGCAGTATCACTACGTGTTGATCGATTTTCTTTGCCGACACGTTGGAGGCGATCTGCGCGCGGCCAGCGATGCTGCCGGGGTGCGCTGGTTCACGCGGGAGGAGTTGCCGGCGCTGAAGCTTGCCGAGGATACGCAAGACGTTATTCAAAAGGGATTCCAGAAGTTAGGCCGATGAGTCTCCGGCCCGCGCAACATCGCAGACCGTTCCAATATCCTTCCATGCCATCCAATGCCGCCTAAGATCGTACGCACCATTCGCGGCATAAAATCGGCGCGCAGGTTCATTTGTGGGATCGACATTTACACAAACGAACCGTGCGTTTTGCGCAACGAACCACTCGGCGAGCATTCGCAATAATCCAGACCCAATCTTCTGACCGCGGTAAGCTGGACTCACCGAAATCCACTCCAGTTCTCCATCGCAAGCGAAACGGAGAGTGAGATGCCCCGCGATTAAACCGGCCATTTGCTCGCCATCGATACAAACGAATCCAGCACGCGGCGCGAGTGCTTTCTGAGGATGATGTTGGCCGGTGAAATAGAGCTGAATCCGCTCCCGCCAGTGTTCTTCCGAGCCCGAGTCGTTGGCGCGAAGCCGCGCCATTCCCGCCACGTCGGATAATTGGGCTCTACGGTAGAGCATTGAAGCAGAGTCCCTTAGGAGGCTTCGGGCTTGCCCGCAACTTCGTCGTCTTCCCACTCCGCATCGCAAGCATGGCAATGCCAGCCCTTGCGCTGCACCGGCATTGGGACTTTTAGGAATGCGCTCAGATACGCTATCGGCCGGTCGAGCTCGCGGTAGTTCACGTCGAGCGACTGGCACTTGGGGCAGCGCGGCTGTTCGTACAGTCCCACGCCATGGACGTAGATTCCTTCGAGGATCGGCTCATCGAGCAGTTTGCGCGCGTCATAGGCGTCTTCCGGCTTGACGCACAGCTTGATGCCTCCGACGAAATTCGAGATGAACCAGTCTAGGCGAACCAGATTATCGTCGCGGAGATAGCATTCGAATCCCGCTGACTCGAGACTTCCCTTGGCCAGCAAGGCTTCCGGCAGATCACGGAACTGGCGGATCGTAACCAGCGTGCGGAAATCGACTTCTTCGCGGCGCTCAGGTTCGGCAGGAACTTCCAGATGGCGGCGGTCGAGTTCATCCTCGAGCGCATCCCAAGCCGCATCGGTCAAGGCCTCGGGATTGCGGGCGAGATTCTGCAACTCGCCGTCCGTCATGGCGGCGTACGTATTGGCCAGCCGGAGACGTTCCCCGGGATCATCAACGTCAGACACCCAGCAAGCATACCCGCTCTCGCCTGCCGAATGAAAGCCTTGTACAGCGCCCCAATCACCCCGGTTCGTGATGAAAGTCACTGCCATTCGGTTGTAATCCCCCGTAAATTCCAACCGGGTGAAGACCGCGTGAAATCAGGCAAATTGAGCCGGCGGCAATTTCTGGAAGTGGCTCTTGCGGCAGCAGCCGCAAGCGGCATTGGAGTCGCTTGCGGACGCAACGGCACTCCCTGGCGATTCTTCTCCATCGACGAGGCGCAGACGCTCGCGGCGATCAGCGATCAGATCATCCCTGCCGATCAGGATCCCGGCGCTTCGTGGGCAGGAGTCGTCAACTATATCGACCGCCAGCTTTGCGGGCCTTTCCAAAATCTGCAGGACGCCTATCGCTCGGGACTCGCCGCCGTGAACCAAAGCAGCCAGCTCGCCTACGGAAAGAAGTTCATCGATCTGGACTCGCATCAGCAAACCGAATTGCTCCAGCGCTTCGAGCGGGAACGTTCGCCCGGAGCTGTATGGCAGCGGATCACCTCGTCCGATTTTTTCTCGATGCTGATCGATCACACCATGCAGGGCTACTACGGCGACCCGCGGCACGGAGGAAATCGCGACGCCGTGAGCTGGAAGATGCTGGGCCTGCCGTATCCGCCGGTTCGCGGACGGCAAGGGGTAAAGGCGACGAAAGCGTAAGGCGAATGGCCGGAAAAGGCATGTCATTGCGGCGCGTCAATGCGGTGGTAGTCGGCGGCGGTGCCGGAGGCGGCATCGTTGCCAAGGAGCTCTCCGAGGCAGGACTGAGCGTCGTTCTGCTGGAACGCGGCCGACGCTGCACGCCTTACGATGACCGCAAAGACGATCTCCGCAATCAGCGGACCTGCGTGCTCGGCAATTCGTTCGGCCCGGACGAGAAACGCAATCCGCGCGTGATTGTCGACGCCAAGGGCAGGGAAGAGGTCGTTCTCTCGAATCACGGCGCCTACAGCAACAACGCGGCCTGCGTCGGAGGAGGCACGCTCAGCTATGGCGCAATGGCGTGGCGTTTCCTCGAAAAAGATTTCCGCCTGCGGTCGACCTATGGTGCTGTCGCCGGAAGCACTCTCGATGACTGGCCGATCAGTTATGCCGACCTCGAGCCGTACTATGAAAAGGCCGAGTGGGAGATCGGCGTTTCGGGCGACGATTCGAACAATATTTTTCGCGCCCCGAGGCGACGCCCACTGCCCATGCCGCCACTTCCACCGAATCGCGAATATCAGATTCTCAAACCCGCCGCCGAGCGGCTGGGGCTGCATCCGTTCGATCTGCCGATGCTGCGCAATTCCGTTCCCTACAACGGACGAGGCGCCTGCATTCGTTGCCGCTGGTGCGTCGGATTCGCGTGCGAGGTCGATGCCAAGTGCGGCACGCAGAACACGGTCATTCCAAAAGCGATTCAAACCGGCAACTGCGAACTGCGAACCGAGTGCATCGCGAAAGAAGTGCTGACGAATGACCGCGGCCAAGCCACCGGCATCGCCTACTTCGATTCCAACGGGCATCTGCAGGAACAGCCGGCCGACCTCGTCATCGTGTCATGCGCGGCAATCGAATCGGCGCGGCTGCTGTTGAACTCCAAATCTCGCCTCTTTCCGAATGGGCTAGGCAACCGCCACGACTGGGTCGGACGCAATCTGCAAGGACACGCCTACACCGGCGCGGCCGGACTGTTCGAGCAGGAAACCTACGACGACCTCGGCCCCGGCGCTTCCATCGCGCTCTGCGATTTCAATCATGGCAATCCTGGATTCGTCGGCGGAGGTCTACTCGCGAACGAGTTCATCCGCCTTCCCTATCAGTTCGCGCGGCTCGGTGGGCCCGGCATCCCTCGCTGGGGCTCGGCCCACAAGGAATTCATGCGCCGCTACTACCGCCGCAGCATTTACATCATGGGTCCGGTACAGGAGATGCCCGTTTTCGAGTCCCGAGTCGAAGTCGATCCGAAAGTAAAGGACTACTGGGGCATCCCGGTGGCGAGGTTGTCGGGCCATCGTCACGAGAACGATCTGCTGGGAACGAAATTTTTATCGTCCAAAGCCGCGCTGTGGCTGAAAGAAGCGGGCGCGACTAAGACGATTCCATTCAACTGGATCTCTCGCGAAGGCCCGAGCGGCGGACAGCATCAGGCGGGCACGTGCCGCATGGGAAACGATCCGCAAACTTCTGTTGTGGACAAATTCTGCCGCATTCACGACGTGGACAACGTTTACGTGATCGACGGCAGCGTGCACGTCACCAATGGTGGATTCAATCCTGTGCTGACGATCATGGCGATCGCGTATTACGCCTCCGAAAATCTTGTGAAGAACTGGAAGGGAACTCACGGCCCCGCGTAACGCAGGACGATTTCGATGATTAGGCCGCGAAAATCGATTCGAGGACGAGCAGCGCTGGTGCTCCTCGTGCTCGCGGTGCTCGCTCTGCCCGGCGCGAGTCTCTACTATAACTACTCCGGCGGAAACGCCTGCGCGCGCTGTCACGAAATCTGGCAGCCGTACCGTGATTGGCACGAGTCGGCGCATCGCAGCATTGCCTGCTCCGAATGTCATGGCGACGTTTTCACTGTCGATGCAGGATTTCATCTGAAGAATCTTCGCCGACTAACATCGCATTTGCGGGGCAAGATTCCGGAGCAGGTTCAACTCAAGACAGACGATGTCCTCAAAATCGAGAAACGCTGCGCCAACTGCCATCGCGAAGAGTACGCGGACTGGTCTTCAAGCCGTCACGCCGCCACCTACACGGAGATTCTTCTCAATAAAGATCACAACCAGCGCAGCTTGCTGATGGAAGACTGCCTGCGTTGTCACGGGATGCACTTTCAGGGCAGCATTCGAAATCTCGTGACGCCAGTCGATACGCGAGGGCCGTGGCAGCTGCTCGATCCGCAACT
>DATEJO010000219.1:0-4291 GCA_035277905.1 Candidatus Sulfotelmatobacter sp. | reverse complement strand
GAATCGGTATCCCACTCGTGGTTGCCTTGAGTAGCGCGATTCTTCTTGCTCATATTGAGCAACGGCGTCTTGTACGGATCGACGTTGAAGATGAGATTCGAGAGGTCTTCTCGAATGTTCGTTTGCTGATACGTCTGATAGGTATTGCTCGGCACGCTCATGGCGCCCTCCTGTTACGATCGCGCGAAGAAGTCGAACGCCGCTGCTTGGGCGTCCTCATCGCGAGGATTTCGGTTGAGACGGTCGAGAATCTGCTTCCGACCGACTTCGCTAGGGTTGACATCCTGCCGAGATCCCGGGGCGGCCATTCGGGGCGCTTGCCGAATCTGTTTCAAAGTCTCCGGGTTCGACGCTTGGAGGGCCTGATAACGCGCCGCATCGTGCAGAATTCGCATATAGCGGTGGTCGTATATCTGGGCCAGCTCGGCGTCCTTGAATCCCAGGCTTTGGGCGTACTTCGTCATTGCTTCTTTGTCTTGCTTGAACGTCTCTGGCGTGCGCCATTCGGGCACTGCGTTCATGAGAAGTTCGTGTTCCTGTGCGAGAGCCTTCTGCATGCTCTGCTGCTGCTCAAACTGCTGCTGCTGGGCTTGCTGGTTGAGCACGCCGATGTAGTTCTGGATCTGTCCTTGGCGCTGCTGGAATTCGGCTTGTAGGGCGGCGAATTCAGCCGGGTTCTGCGCTCGGAGCGCATTCCAGTCGACGCGCTGATACTCGTGGGTGAGCATCTGCATTGCGACGTTGCCGAGATCTTGGTTCTGCTTGAACTGCGCCTGCAACTGCTGAACGTGCTGCGCGCGCTCGTTTTCCCACGCGCTGCGATCGTTCGCCAACTGAACGGACTTGTTGTTGACGTGGCCCTTGAGCTGATAGCTTTCGATCAGATCGGCCAGCGTGGCCTTTCCTTCGACGCCATCGATCTTCGTCGTGAGATTCAGCGAGCGAACCGACTGCGGATCGATCTTGTGAGCGGCGAGCAGCTCGTCGAGCGTCGCGTATTGCGGCTGATCGTTATCTTGCTGTTGGCCGTCTTGTTGCTGCTGCGCATTCGGATCGATCTGTGCCGTGTTGTCCTGCTGCTGAGCGGCATTCTGATCAGCCGGGGCCGCATCCGGCTTCTTCGGCGCATCAACGATGCTGTGTTCACTGAAAAAGCTGTCGAACTGCGGGCTCGAACTGATTGCGGCGCCCTCGGTCGGGGTGGTCGCTTGAATGTCGCTCATGTTTTCGTGGCCTCAAAAAGAAAAAGGCCCGCGGATGCGAGCCTTGTTGCGAAGAATGGTGCGTTTAGCCAAACAGCGAGAATCGCCGCTTACGTTCTTCTTCCTGCTGAATCTGGAACTGTCGAATCTCGCCCGTCTGCTTGACGCCTTCGAGGTACTTCTCGAGCTGATTCCAGACCTGCAACGCCACGATGAGACGCGTGTGCATCGTTTGGTCAGCGAGCGGAACGGCGTTCATCTGGCGCTGGATGCCTTGAATCACGGCTTCCTTCGCGTCGAGAAAGACCTGCGAATCGAGCACCTGCGCAGCTTTGCCGGCGCGGATGATTTCGTCGTCAACTGCCACGCTGCACCTCGCTTACGTCGTGATTGACCATCTGACCTGCATCGGCAGCCGGATCTTGCTTGAGCTGGCTCGCCACGATTTGGCCGATGATCTTGACGACCGTCTGCCATTCCTGAGAGTTGATCTGCGCCATCTGCAATTGCTGATCGCCTTGGGCCTGTTGCGCACCGTGAGCGACTTCGGCTTGAGCGCGGGCCATATCGCCCTGCTCCTTGATCTGCGCAGTTTGGAGACGCATTCCTTCGATCTTCTCGTCAGACTGAGACTTGATCTGAGCCGCTGCGATGCGCGGATCTTGCGGCTGATTCGCGCGCGCTTGCATTGCATGCTGGAACTCGGGCGAATCCGGGTCCATCGCGAATTCGCTCGGGTTTTCGAAGCCAAGCAAATGGCAGACCTTCTTGAACGTATTGAACGCCTGTTGCGGGCCAACCAGACCAAGCGGTGCCAATTCCTTTTGCGCCTGACCTAGAAGCATGATGTTCTGCCGCGCCTCTTCGCGCGTTCCCGAACCCAAGCCGACGTTGATCAGCAACTCGGTGCGCTCGCTCCATTCGCCAGGGTTCTGCGCCACCCAGCGGCCGCCGGTAATCTGAAGGACCATCTGCTGGTCTTGATGGCGACGGAGCAGATTGTGGATTTTCTGGAACGTGTCTTTCACGCCCTCGGCGAGCAATCGAGCAACGAGTTGCACCTTCTTAGCCGCGGCAGCCATTGAAGCCAACTGACCGCCCTTCGTCACGTCCTGCAATGCGTCAGCGTCGACGCCCATCGTGTCCTTGCCGATCCCCGTGCGCATTTCGCGCTGAAGATCACAATACTCGAGCGCCGGTACGATCTGGCTCATCATGTTCGATGGCGTCGTGAGCGGCATGATGAAATTGGCGGGAGGCCCTTCAGTGCGCACGATTCGCCCGGGGCGAGACACCAACAGATCGCCCATGTTCACGTTCTTCCAGTCGACCGCATAACCCTGGTTGTTCGTGATGTAGAGGTTGTCGAGCGCCTGGCGGAACAGCGTCGTCTTGATGACCTGAAGGTCGTACAACAAATCGTAGTAGCTGATCCCGACGTGGCGATGCGGCATGCGGATTGCCGAGCATGACGTGAAGCTCAGTTCCTCAACCTCATCGTTGTCGAGGATCTTGTCGCCGCCGACCATCACGCGGCGAAGCTCTGCGATGCCGTCGCCGTCGTAGTCGATGCGGATGAACACGGTCCGCAAGCTGCAAAGCTGGCTGGCCGGATCGGTCGGCTCTTCCTCGCTGAGCTGGTCAGTCACTTCATCGCGAGCCAGGGCAATCAGGTCAAGCCAATCCGGCGTCGCGATTTCGATCGAATCGACCTTCGCTGCGTCGAATCCCATCTGCTTCAGTTCGGAGCGGGATTTTTTGCTTTCGTGCTCGACGAATGGCGAGCCTTCCAAGCCACCACGAGCCTGCGGCGATACGCGCATCTCTTCGGGCGGCACGCACTCCACCTGCACGCGGCCAATGTTGCGCGTGCGACGCAATTTCAGGTCGAACACGGGCTGGGGCTCCGGGCCGTTCGGCCCAGGCATTATGACTTGCTTCTCGTCCTGCTCCATCACCTCGATTTCGTCGCCGCGCTCTTTGGCTTCCTGCATCAGAAGCGTGACTTCCGGCACTCCAAGACCGGAATACGTCTCGACGCTCGTCTTGCGCTTCTTCAGCCAGTACGACGAGATGTAACCATTGCGCAGCAGCAGTGCGTCCTTGAAGAAGTCGTGCAGGATGAAGAAGCCGTCGTTCTGCCGCATGAAGACGTGGTTCACAACCTCCGTCTCGATCTCGGCCTGATCCTCGTCATCGGGCGCCTGCGGATCGAACTGCACCGGCTTGCCCGAGCCGACGAAGATTTCCATCAGCGTCGGCATGATCCATTCGACCGTATCGCGAAGCTCAGGCATCACGATCTGTGAGCGGTCGTCTACTTCGTTGCCGAGCGGCCGAGCGTAGTAGGCATTCAGCGCGTTATAGCGATCGATCTCGAGAGTCGTCATGACCTGGCCGGCAGGCTTGACGCTGCCACCGACAGAGGGGCCGACAGAGACGCTGGAGCCGAGCGCGGCCTTCTCCCTCTGGCCTATCTCCGCGAGCAGCTCTTCATCTGTCATGGTAGGCATGCTCTCTCCGGGATACATTGTTCCGCCGGTTGTTGGCCTGCTCTTTCGGAGTGGCCCCCAAATCAACAATGCGCGTCACGCTTGCTCCTTCGGCTTCGGACCAGGCTTGCCGCGCTGCTCAAGCTTTTCGACGCGCATCTCGAGCTCGGCCAAGTGCTTGCGGAACTCGATCGTCGACATGCCGGCGTACTCGACCATCTTCTTCTCGAGGTCCGAGATTCGTTGCTCGTGGGCGATGCTCATTATGCTGATTTCCGCATGTGATGTTCCAGATTTTGCCTAGTCGCTGAGACCGCTTTTCTATGCCGGAATCGTCATTTAGACGATACCGATCTTTCCGTACTGGATCGGCTTCATTTCCTTCGGCTCCTGCCAAATGACGGCGGCCAATCCCGCAGCATCCGAGCTATGCGAAGACCAATCATGGTCTGGCCCGAGGCCGATCTCTCGCTCAACATCGCGCTTCTCGTGATACCAGCCGAGCGCAGCACGTCCAGCCTCAGTCGTGGCCTCGTTGAACCGCATCTGCGGGAACAGCACACGCATGCGGTCAATGCGAGCCATCGCGGCCCCGCG
>DATEJO010000218.1:0-20292 GCA_035277905.1 Candidatus Sulfotelmatobacter sp. | reverse complement strand
TCCCCTTCAGGTCGCCGAAGGTGATGTTGGTATCCACGGCGAGTCCCTCGATCTGATGGAACATTGGCGAGTGGCTCGCGTCCGGCGGATCGTTGCGATGCACTTTCCCGGGAATCACAATCCGAATTGGAGGACGCATCGTCTCCATCGTGTGAATCTGCACCGGCGATGTATGCGTGCGCAGCAGCAACCGCTCGCGCTGCGGCTTCGACTGCTGATTCGCGATGAACAGCGTGTCCTGCGTATCGCGCGCCGGATGGTTCGGCGGAAAGTTCAGCGCTTCAAAGTTGTAGTAATCCGTTTCGACGACCGGCCCTTCGGCGACGGAATATCCCAGCTTCTGGAACACGCCGACAATCTCGTTCATCGTCTTGATGATCGGATGTTCGGCACCAATCGGACGCCGAATGCCGGGAAGCGAGATGTCGATGGACTCAGCGGCAGCATCACCGTCGGTGGTGACGTGCGCGGCCTCGACGAGTTCCGTGATGCGCGCTTTCAATTCATTGACGCGCATTCCGGCATCACGCTTAGCTTCTTTCGGAGCGCCCTTCAGCCAGAGATCGTTGATCTGGGTCAGGATGCCGTTCTTACGCGCCATCCACCGATCGCGGAAAGCTTTCAGATCGGCGTCAGAGCGGACCTCAGCGGCCTCCGCCTGGCACGCAGAGACGCATTCGTTGGCAGCCTTCTCGAGCGCCGCCGCCGAATAATCCGTCAGTTTCGGAACGGTATAAGCCATGTCGAAACACGTTGTCATCCTGAGCGCGCACTTTGCGCGAAGGACCTATGCATTTCTGCCGTCCCAGGCAGGATGCATAGGTTCTTCGCGTTGCTCAGAATGACAAATTGTAATTGAGTGCTGAAAGCTGACTGCTGATAGTGTCTACGCCAGCGCCGTCTTTGCCTGGGTCGCCAGGCTCGCAAACCCCGAAGGGTCGTTCACCGCCAGGTCTGCGAGAATCTTGCGATCGAGTTCCACTCCAGCCTTCTTCAGGCCGTGGATGAACTGGTTGTAGCTCAGGCCGTTCAACTTGGCAGCGGCGCCGATGCGCACAATCCACAGCGAGCGGTACTGTCGCTTGCGCTGTTTGCGTCCGGCATAGGCAAACTTCAGCCCGCGCTCGACCGACTCTTTTGCCGAGCGGTACAGCTTGGATTTTGTCAGGAAATATCCGCTTGCGCGGTCGAGTATCTTTTTGCGTTTCTGGCGGCGTTTGGTTCCGCGCTTTACACGAGGCATGGTGCTTCTCCTTTTTTATTTCGCTTTTATGGCGGCTGGAGGTAAGGAAGGCTCGACGCCTTTGGCCTCTTCACACGCCTTGCAAGGGGCTAGGGACTAGAGGTTAGGGGCCAGAAAGAGTTCTATCTTAGCCCTAGCCTCTGGTCCCTAGTCCCTGCTTTCTCACTGGTACGGAATCATCCGCAGCACTTTGGCCAGATCCCCATCACTGACGAGACCGGACTTCCTGTACTTGCGTTTGGTTTTGGTTTCCTTGGACGTCAGGATGTGGCGCAGCTTGGCGTGCCCGCGCTTCACCTTTCCTGTCGCCGTCTTCTTGAAGCGCTTGGCAGCGCCTTTGTGCGTTTTCAATTTCGGCATTTCGACCTCGGCTATTAGCACTCAGCAGTCAGCACTCAGCATTCAGCCATTCCAGATTGATCCCGGAACGAGCCCCAGCCATTGGCTGAGTGCTGAATGCTGATGGCTGAAAGCTGTTTCTTACGACGCGGGCTTGGCGACCTGCGCTGGCGGCGTTGCGGGTTGCGGGCTTGACGATCCCGCAGGCCTGGGCTGTCCGCCCTGCTGTTGCGGCGGCTGCTTCGGCTTCTGCCCCGGCTCCACTTTCTTCGGCGCCAGAATGGCGTGCAGCGTATTGCCTTCCTGCCGCGGCCGGAACTCCACAATGCTTTGCGATTCCACGTCCTTGATGAGGCGTTCCAGAATCTGGCGTCCCAGACCGGTGCGCGTCATCTCGCGTCCGCGGAAGAAAATTGTTGCCTTGACCTTGTCGCCCTCGCCCAGAAAGCGCAGAACGTGATTCTTCTTCGTCTCGTAATCGTGGTCGTCCACATTGATGCGGAACTTGACCTCTTTTACGGTGATCGTCTTCTGGTGCTTCTTGGCTTCGCGCTCTTTTTTTTCCTGCTGGTAGAGATACTTCCCGTAATCCATGATGCGGCAAACGGGAGGCTGCGCAGTGGGCGAAATCTCAACCAGGTCTAAGTTCTTTTCACGAGCTTTGCGGATCGCTTCGTAGGGCGGCATAATCCCGAGCTGATTGCCTTCATCGTCAATCACGCGAATTTCGCGGGCCCGAATACGATCGTTGATGCGGATAAAACGTTTGTCGATACAGTCCTCCGTGCTCTAAGCGACTGAGAATAAAGAATTATAGCATGAGGGTGAGAGGGGCGAAGTAAGAGTTGCCATTCAAAATGCGATGAAATCGGATGCGACGAGAAAAGCCCCACCTTTCACAGTGGGGCTGACTGGGACTTAGGTCGCTTCGCTAAGAGTTGATTTTGACCGAGCCGCCGCCAGCTACCCCTTTGTCACTGGCGAATGTGTACGTAGCGTTCTGATTCTGATTTCCGGTTTGCGCTTGATACGTATAGTTTCCGGGCCCAATCGGAGCCGCGACTACAGGAAACGCATTGCTCGGACTCCAAGTCAGGTCGTACGACTGGTCCAGACTGAACTCAACCCATCCGCGCTGGGGAACAGCCACCGTGCTCATGTTGGGACTCCCCGACATTGGTGGATTGCCGTCAACAATCGGGATGTAGAGCGGCGCAGCGACAACGGTAGGGTTGAGCCCGACTTGAATGCTGTAAGGCCCTTGCCAAGCAAGGGTGTTGAGATTCTGGATGTAGTAATCGGTTGTGATCTCGGTCTTCTGCGGAGTCTGGGGCGAACTCGTTGCACGCGAGTTAATGCGTTGAATGTCGCTGAACACCGGCCCATTCGCGCAGATGAACTTGATCATTACCGGAAAAGGCGCATTGTTGGTGAACTCGACTTGGTCAGAGGGCAGGATAGAAATGCCCGGAGAGTCTGACGCGCCTGTGATGCCGATCTGGACGTCGTAGAGAGCTTCCGGGGACGGAACCCTTGCAGTTGCCATTGTTGTGCCTCCTGGTTGAAATTGTGATTACTTCGTGCGGGGCCGGAAATTCGGATCGGACAACAAACTCTTCAGAGAAGGATCCCCCTTTAGGACATCGAGAGAATACCCCTTCCCAAGGGCCTTCTCAATGTATTCCAACGCCTTCTTGCGATCTCCGAGCCGCTCGTAAATCTCACCCACCCCCTCGAGCACGTACGGATCTCCCGGAGCCAACGCGAGAGCGGACTGAGCGTGTGCGAGCGCTTTTTCACCAAGCCTTTTCTTCGCGTACACGATTCCCAAGCGGTATTGGACGTTGTAGTCGCGCGGGTCTGATTGCGCAGCCTGTTCCAGAAGTGTTTGCTCTTTTTCCAATGCGCTCTTCGCTCTGGCTCCATCATTCATTCCCTCGTAGGCCAACTCCAAATTCGTCCACACGATGAAGTCTTTATCATTCAGTTGCAGGGCCTTCTCAGTCGCCGATGCCGAGTCCGCAAAGCGATTTTGCGAAAGGTACAAGAAGCCAAGGTTGGCATACGCGCCATAGCTTGGCGCGATGGCAATGGATTTATTCAGCGCAGCCTCGGCTTTCGGAAAGTTCTTGGGGTCTTCTGAATCGACGTATACGGCCCCTAAATTGGAAAACACCGTGGCATTGTCAGGGGCAAGCTCCGCTGCGCGCTCTAACTGCGAGATCGCATCGGCATATTTTCCCTGATTGTCGTAGAACGTTGCCAAGCTACTGTATCCATCCCAGTAATCAGGCCTCAAGGCAATTGCCTTTTTGTAAGCAGTTTCCGCATCCGCCATTCGTCCCGCGTGCTCATACGAGTGTGCCTCGCCCGCCAGAGCATCTGCGTTTCGCGGATCAAGCTGAAGCGCGCGCTGAAATTCCGACAACGCCAGATCGTTCTTGCCCGTCGCGTCGTGAATGCGCCCGAGTGTCACCCATGCCGAGGCCAGCGAATTATTTAGGCTGGTGGCCTTGGTCGCATTGTCCAGCGCCAGTTCCGTCCACTTAGGATTCTTATCCAGCTGATATTTCAGCCGGTACGCTTCTCCCAGTCCCGCATAGCCGAGGGCGAATTGCGGGTCGGCGTTGACGGCGCCCGACAGCGCCTCGATCGCCTGATCCAGATTGCCCGGCTTGTCATAGCGTTGCATGTAGCCGAGAGCTTTCAGGTAGGACTCATACGCCGCGGGAGGGGCGGCTCCCTCGGCGGCGTGAAGCGCGGTTGGCGGAACTTCCACGTGCATCAGCCGCGCCAGCCCCGAGACTGCCTGATCTTGCAGCAAAGCAAAATCTCCGGCGGGATCATTCAGCGAGAGTGATCCTTCCTGCCGGACATCCTTCGTGCGAATCAGATTGACGGTGAGATGTACGCCCGACGCGTCACGCATCATGCTGCCGCTCACCACCAGCGTTGCGCCGAATTCCCGGAGCGCCGCTTCCGGATCGTTCACCTTGCGCCGCCGCACCTCGCTCGCCGGAACAACCCAGAGCGATTGCTGCCCACCTTCGAGATTCGAGAGTTTACTGGTAAGGCTGTCCTGCAGTCCCTCGGAAACTGCCTCGTTCTGCTGATTGCCTCCAATATTCTCAAATGGCAGGACCGCGATGTGCTTTTCACCTGCCGGCGTCGAAGAACCAGAGAGCAATTCTGCGACGCGGTGACGAATCGAGGGAATAAGTAAAGACAGCGCCGCCAGAAGTACGATCCCCGCAAGTGGTTCTACCCCTCTGCGCCGATCCCTCCCCGGCTTCGCGGACAATGCCCGGCCCGACGACGCATGCCCGAGCGCCCGCCGCAAATCGCGCGTCGAGGCTTTGAGATTTTTGTTCGATGCAGCGCTCGGAGCCGCATCGAGCGCGGGCTTGCAAGCCTCAAGATCTTTTAGCAACTCCTCGCAGTCGTTGTAACGGTGTGTGCGATCCTTGGCCAGAGCGCGGCATACAATCGACGCCATTGCCGGATCGATTCCCTCGATTGGAGGCGGCTGCTCCAAAATCGCCAGCAACACGGCCGACATGTTTCCGCGCTCGAACGGATGCTTCCCCGTGAGCATCTCGTCGAACAGGACTCCCATCGACCAGATATCCGTGCGCCGGTCGAGCGGCTCGTTCCGCACTTGCTCCGGCGACATGTAAGCCAGCGTTCCAACCGGTCCGGCGGTGAGAGTAGTGGCGACGTTGCTGGCAACGCGCGCCAGGCCGAAGTCCACGATCTTCGCCACGCCCTGCCGCGTAATGATGACGTTCGAGGGCTTGATGTCGCGATGAATGATGCTGCGTTCGTGCGCCTCGGCCAGCCCGTGCGCCACCTGCATCATGATGTCGATCGCTTCTTTCGGAGCCATCGGCCCGCGCCGGATTTTTTCTTGCAGCGTGAGCCCCTCGTAATACGCCATCACGATGAACGTGTGGCCGTCAGGCGTTTCTTCCAGCCCGTGGATAACGCCGATGTTGGTGTGGTCGAGAGCCGAGGCGGTGCGCGCCTCCTGCAGAAATCGTTCCTTATCTTTCGGGCCGATATTGAGATCGCTGGGCAGGAACTTCAGCGCGACCGTGCGGTTGAGCTTGAGATCGAGCGCCTTATAGACGACTCCCATACCGCCGACGCCCGCCGTTCCGAGGATCTTGTAGCCACCGACCTGTTCGTCCACGGCCAGCGGCCGCACCGAAGATGTCACTGCGAAGCCCCCAGAGATGTGTTGCGTCGAGAACCCCACTGCTCACCCGGGGAATGGGTCAAAACCGAAGTCGCGGCGCGGGATAGACGCGAATCATACCGCCGCAGGAAAGGGGTTGCAAGCTGAGCGACGGATAGCGCGCCCGCCTTTAGGCCGCACGGAAAGTACCTTTTCCGATAATGCCTGGCGCCGCCGTGTTGTCGTTCAATAAGGCTAGCGGGATTTTAGTGTTAACAATTTTATTAGTGTCCCACGAGGTTGTATGCCACTTGTTCCGTGCTTACGTCGATCGCTGTTCCACGTTCTCTTCATTTCCGTGATATTCGCGCTTTTTCCAGCTTTCTGTTTCGCGCAAGACTTCTTCCCTGTTTCTCCTGACGATCTAAAAATGACTGGGGATCCCCATGTGCCGGGTGCGCCAGCGATTATTCTCTTCCGGGAAGTAGACCGCGATGACAACGGAGTCACGTCTCATGAAGACAACTACATCCGGATCAAAATCCTGACCGACGCGGGCCGTAAATATGGAGATGTCGAAATCAGTTTCGATAAGGACACCGAAAATGTAGACAACGTCCACGCGCGCACCACCCAGCCGGACGGCAGGATTGTCGAATTCACTGGCCAGGTGTTCGAGAAAACGATCGCAAAAGCGCGAGGGCTCCGGTACCTGGCCAAAACGTTCACGCTCCCCGACGTGCAGGTCGGCAGCATCATCGAGTACTACTACACAATCAACCTGCGCGAACACCTTCTTTTCGAGTCTCGCTGGATTCTTAACGATGACGAACTGTTCACGCGGCGTGCCAGGTTCACGTTGATGCCGTACAAGGCGAGATACGGGCACATGAGTCTCCGCCGCAGCTGGCAGGGGCTGCCCCCTGGGGTTCAGCCCGTGGAGGGTCCGAACCACTCATTCACCATGAATGTTTCCGACATTCCGGCACTCGACGTCGAGGACTTTATGCCTCCTCCTCTGGAAGAAGAAGGACGGGTCGATTTCATTTATGAAGATCGATATTTCGAACGCGATCCCGTTGAGTATTGGCGTCACGTGGGCAAGGACTGGAACGGATATCTGGAATCATTCATCGGCAAGCCTAAGGCGATGCAGGAAGCCGTCTCCCAGATCGTCTTGCCCGCAGACTCCTCCGAGGTGAAACTGCGAAAGATCTACGACCGGGTCCAACAGCTCCGTAACACCACTTATGAGCCCCAGAAGACGGCGCAAGAGGAAAAGCGAGCGAAAGAGAAAACTGCCGAAAATGTGGAGCAGGTTTGGAAGCGCGGTTATGGCAACGGGATCCAATTGACATGGCTGTTCCTCGCTCTCGCTCGGGCGGCCGGATTCGATGCTCGTGGGGTCTGGCTCTCCAGCCGCAGGCAATACTTCTTCGATCCGAAGACAATGGAAAGCTGGAAACTGAACACAAACGTTGCCCTCGTCAAGCTGAATGGCAAGGACCTCTACCTTGATCCAGGTGCCGCATTTACTCCATTTGGCATGCTGCTCTGGTCTGAAACCGCCACGACTGGACTGGCCTTGGACAAAGATGGTGGCACATGGATAAAGACTCCGTTGCCGGCGAGTTCAGAATCGCGCATTCAACGTTGGGCGCACCTGAAACTGACTAACGACGGCACTCTCGAAGGCAAATTCACGGTGACCTACAACGGGCTCAGTTCCATGTATCACCGGCTCGACGGATTGAACAGCGACGATGCCGCACGCCGGCAATATCTGGAAGACGACGTGAAGGCGCAAATTCCGGTAGAAGGTCAATTTGAACTCACGAACAAACCGGACTGGGTCAACCCGAGGACTCCTCTAGTCGCGGAATTCGACGTAAAGATCCCAAATTGGAGCTCAAGCGCGGGCAAGCGCATCGTCATGCCCGCTGCCCTGTTCAGTGCAGCGGACCGGCACGTTTTTGAACACTCGGAAAGAGTCCACCCTATCTACTTCGCCTTTCCCTACGAAAACGATGACGACGTAACGATCGACCTTCCAGAGGGCTGGAAAGTGTACAGCTTTCCACGCCCCCAAAAGCAAGCGGCGCAGGATCTTGCCTACAGTTTGACGGCCGAGAATGATCACACTCAGCTGCACCTCACGCGTAAGCTCACCCTCGATGTCTTTCTGCTGGACCGCGGGCACTACCCCGCCATCCGAGGCTTTTTCCAGGCCGTCCGGAATGGAGACGAGCAACAGATCATGCTCGAACCCGCAAGTACTTCGGCTGCAAACGCACGCTGAACGGGTGCCCGGGACGCAAGAAGCCCTGTGATTAGGCTAAGCTTATAAGAGATCTGGTGGGGTTCTTCCGCATGTGCCGAAACATCAAAGTCCTTTTCAACTTCCAGCCTCCCGCTACCGAGGATGAGGTGCGCGCCGCCGCGTTGCAATTTGTCCGCAAGATTGCCGGATTCAGCAAGCCATCGCAGGCCAATGAGCCTTCGTTTCTGGCCGCTGTTGAGGAAGTCACCATGGTTTCGCGGCGTCTTCTTTCCTCGCTCGAAACCTCAGCCCCGCCGAAGAACCGCGAAGAAGAAGCGGCCAAGGCAAAGGCCCGATCAGCGCGAAGGTTCGCAAACGAGGGATCAGGGGCCAGAGGTTAGGGGCTGGAGGTTAGGGACTAGTTTCTCACCCAACAGTCCAGTACTTGAATATGTGATCGCTTCCACCATCTGGCGATTCGCTCTAGCCCCTAGCCTCTAATCCCTAGCCCCTGGCTGTGCTAGTCTGCCTGCTATGCCCGATGCCCCTTCCACGACCGCACAGGAGACGACCCACCGCAAGCATTTCCTCAGCGACAAAGTCTCGCATTTCACTGAATCCGTGATCCGCGAGATGACCCGGCAGGCGATGCTTCATCAGGCGGTCAATCTCGCCCAGGGATTTCCCGATTTCCCCGCGCCTGCCGAAATCAAAAAAGCCGCTGAGGAGGCCGTCGCCGCCGACATCAACCAATACGCCATCACCTGGGGCGCGAAAAATCTTCGCAACGCGATTGCCCGGCAAATGGGAGTGTGGCAGGGAATCTCCGTCGATCCCGAAAAAGAAGTCAC
Source organism: Candidatus Sulfotelmatobacter sp. (assembly GCA_035277905.1). Taxonomy (GTDB): domain Bacteria; phylum Acidobacteriota; class Terriglobia; order Terriglobales; family Acidobacteriaceae; genus Sulfotelmatobacter. The sequence continues at coordinate 11,422 of DATEJO010000218.1, read as the reverse complement.
GGTCTGCTGCGGATCGACAGAAGCCATGATCTCGACACTTCTCGCGGTCTGCAACACCGGCGATGAGGTCGTGATCTTTGAGCCCTTCTACGAAAACTACGGGCCGGATTCTGTTCTAAGCGGCGCCAAACCGAAATTCGTCAAGCTGCGGCCGCCCAAGGATGACGAGGGCGAATGGACATTCGACGAAAAAGAACTCCGCCGCGCCTTCGACAAGCACATCAAGGCAATCATCCTCAATACGCCAAACAATCCCACAGGCAAGGTATTTACCCGCGCGGAACTCGAATTGATCCGCGATCTTTGCGTCGAATTCGACGTGCTGGCCATCACCGACGAAATTTACGAGCACATCATTTATGAAGGCACCGAGCATATTTCGATGGCGTCGCTCGACGGCATGCGCGACCGCACCGTCACGATCAACGGCATGTCAAAAACCTATAGCGTCACCGGATGGCGCGTGGGATGGGCCGTCGCGCCGGAGAAGATCACAAACGCCATCCGCAAGGTACATGATTTCCTTACCGTCGGCGCTCCCGCCCCACTGCAGGAGGCCGGGGCAGCAGCCCTGAGCCTGCCCCCTGAGTACTATCAGCGTCTCGCCGAGGGATACCGCGTTCGCCGCGACCGCCTCATGCCGGCTCTTAGCGCGGCCGGGTTCAAGTGCTTCCGCCCGCGGGGCGCTTATTACGTCATGACCGACATTTCCCGATTCGGTTTCAACGATGATGTCGCCTTCGCGAAATACTTAGTACAGGAGATCGGGGTGGCGACGGTCCCGGGATCCAGTTTCTATCGCGATCCCCGCGACGGGGCTCAGCAGGTGCGGTTCGCCTTCTGTAAAAAGCCGGAAACGCTGGACGAGGCTGCCCGGCGTCTCGCCAAGTTGAACGTTTAGATTCGGGATTTCCCCATATTGTTAGCGCAAAGCGCGGATTTCTCCATAAAAATCTGGAGTATACTGCGGGTAAGTTGGAATTCTTCTTTGGGGATGTGTATTTATGGCGTCGAACGCGATCGAACAGGTGCCACCGCAGGTTCCGGCCGATGATTTTCAGGCCCTGGAAGAGAAAATCTATCGCACCATAGAGATGTACAAGGCGGCGCGTCAGGCCCAGGCCACTGCCGAACGCGACGCGCAACGCTTGCGCCAGCAGATGGAAGATCGCGAGGAAGAATTGGTCCGTCTGCGCCGCGAAAGTGTGCAACTAAAGAAAGAGCGCGAGGATATCCGCGGCCGCGTCGAAAAAATGCTGGCTCAGATCGAATCGCTGGCCGAAGCTAGCTAGCACAGAAAATCGCAAAGGCTCGCGGACTATACCAACTTCGTCTCGACGGAGACCACATGGCGACAGCAACCAAGGACCAAATCGTACGAGACGCGCAGAACGCCAGCGTGCGCGTGGAGATCTTCGATCAGGCCTACAACCTGCGCGGCTCCGATCCCGAATATATCCTCAAGCTTGCGGAATATGTCGACGCCAAGATGCGCGCCGTCGCCGAAGCCACCAACACGATCGATACGGTTCGCCTGGCCGTGCTTGCCGCCTTGAACATCGCCGACGAATATCACCTGCTCAAGAAAAAACAGGATGGGGCCGGTACAACCGATTATCAGAAGCGCGCGCATCTATTAGTACGTGCGCTCGATGAAGTGCTGCAGGAAGAAAACCGCAAGGCAGGTTAATCTGCGGCAACCGGCCGCTGTCCTTCTTCTCGCTCTCCTCGCCGCGAGCGCTTTCGCTCAGGAAACCACTCTTCGTTCCCAAACGAACCTCGTTCTAATTCCCACTCTTGTCAAAGACAGCCAGGGCGAGACGGTCTACGGCCTGCAGGCGAAAGACTTCATCATCGAAGATAACGGCGTGGAGCAGAACGTTCGTCTCGATGACGCTCCAGAGGGCCAACCGATCTCCTTGGTGCTTGCGATTCAAACGGGACGGCGCGCTTCCTATGAGTTCCCGCGCATGGCGGGCCTGAAAACAATGCTCGATCCATTGTTTGCGCAGGGCACCGCCCGAGTAGCAGTCGTCGAATTCGATAGCCAGATCAAGCTAACTAGGAGCTTCACAAAGGATGAGAGCTTGATCGACGCCGATCTCGACAATCTGCAGCAGGGAGACGGCGGCGCCAGAATTCTCGATGCCGTGAATTATTCGGTGGGATTGCTGAAGAAAGAACCGCAGGACCGCCTGCGCGTGCTGCTGCTGATCAGCGAAACGCGCGATCATGGAAGCCGCATCAGGATCGAAGACGCCGTCGCCGCCATCGGACAAAGCAATTCCGTGATGTACGCGTTGGTATTCTCGCCGGGGCTGTCCAATATCCTCGATACGGGACGAGGCGTGAACAGTCCATTCGATCCTGACGCAAAGAGCGAGATGCATCCCGGCATCGACTTCATCGACCTTGCCTATCAGGCCGCGCAAGCCATGCGAAAAAATGTCCCGAGCACGGTCGCTGGCATGACCGGCGGCGAATACGAACTTTTTTCGACGCGCAAGAAATTCGAAGTCCGCATGAACGACTTCACCAACCACCTGCACAGCCGGTATCTGCTGAGCTTCACTCCGCAAGATCCTCATCCCGGATTGCACCAGATCCGCGTGCGCTTGAAAAATCCCAGTGACGATGTGGTTATGGCCAGGACCAGGTACTGGGTTGAAGCTCCGAAATAGATCGCCGCCTATTCGGGAGAGAGCGGCGTCGGCGAGTCGAGAACCTCTCTTACCTTCGTGACCAATGCCGAAAGCGTATACGGCTTCGGAAGAAACCACAGTCCGGGGTCAAGCACCCCGTAGTGAACGATGGCGTTATTCGTGTACCCGGATATGTACAGCACTCGCACCTGCGGACATATCTTCAAAATCTCTTGCGCGAGTTGGCGCCCATTCATTTGCGGCATAACTACATCGGTTACCAGCAGCCGGATGTCGCGGCCTTTCTCTTTGCAGATGGCAATCCCTTGCTCGGGATTGGCGGCGATCAACATCTTGTAGCCGCAGTGCGACAGAACAGAAGCACTCAGCTCGCGGAGCTGCGCATCGTCTTCCACGAGCAGGATCGTCTCTGTCCCGCGCAGAGCCCTGTCCGGAGTCCGTTCCTTCGCAGTGGCCGTGGCGGGCTCGTCGACACGCGGCAGATAAATCTTGAATGTCGTCCCGCGCCCCGGCTCGCTATAAACCCAGATGTTGCCTCCGCTTTGCTTCACGATTCCGTAAACCATCGACAAGCCGAGACCGGTGCCTTTTCCCACTTCCTTGGTGGTGTAGAAAGGCTCAAAGATGCGGGCTTGGGTTTCGACGCTCATGCCTTGACCCGTATCGCTGACAGCCAGCATCACGTAGGGTCCGGGATCGACTGGTTGGTGCTCGCGGGCGTAGGTCTCATCCAGCGTCGCATTTGCAGTTTCCAGCGTGAGCTTGCCGCCATTCGGCATCGCGTCTCGAGCATTCAACGCGAGATTCATGATCACTTGTTCGATCTGCCCTGGATCGGCCTTAACCGCCCCAAGATTCCTCTCAGGCACCGTGAGGACCTCGATATCTTCCCCAATCAGCCGGCGCAACAAGGAATCGAGATCGAGCAGAATGTCATTGAGATTGACGACCCGAGGCGTCAGCACCTGCTTCCGGCTGAATGCCAGCAACTGCCGCGTGATACCGGCAGCTTTCTCCGCCGCCGATTTGATTTGTGCCGTACTGTTGGCAAGAAGGCTCCCCGCGGGAACGCTATCGCTCAGGATTTGCGAGTACCCGAGGATGACTGTCAGCAGATTGTTAAAGTCGTGCGCGACTCCACCCGCCAGCCTCCCCACGGCCTCCATTTTCTGCGATTGTCGAAGTTTCTCCTCCAGAGCGACGCGCTCGGTCACGTCCTGCACCAGCGACGCCACGCCCAGCACCCGGCCTGAATCGTCCACCAGCGGAGTGTTGTACCACTCGCAGGAAATGGTTCGGCCGTCTTTGGTGATGTTGTCGTTCGTGCTCCGTGATCCGCCGCGCTGCTCGATTAACTCGTGCCACACGCGGTCCACATATTGGCGCGCCGGCGGAGGCACAATGAAACTGCCGTGCTGACCGATCGCTTCCTGTCGCGAATATCCGAAAATCCTTTCCGCTGACGGATTCCATTCCGTCACGCGGAACTTGAGATCCCACTCCACGACGGCCAGCGGAGTGTGATCGAGATGGATGCGCAACTTCTGCTGCGACTGCCGGATTTCTTCTTCCGCCCGCCGCTGGTTCGTAATGTCGCGGCAAATCCCGAGCAATCCGATCACTTGTCCGCCCGGATCGCGGAATGGTCCTTTCGTGGCTGAATACAGACGTGTCACCCCTGCCGCAGTACCGAATTCTTCATAGGTCTGCGTCTCACCGGATTCCAGCACCTTGTGGTCGCGCTCCATGATCATGCGGCCTACCTCCGAGTCGAACATCTGCTCGTCAGTCTTGCCCATGACGTCTTGCACTTTGCGGCCGAGGAATCCCGCGCCCGCGCTGTTAATCATCAGGTAGCGGCCCTTCAGGTCCTTCACGAAGACAGCGTCCGTTGTTCCTTCCGTAATACCTCGGAGCAGTGCCAGATTTCTTTCCAACTCTCGAGAACTGGCAAGCAACTGCCGCTGAACCACGAAGAGGCGTCCGCTCGCAGCCGCGAACGAAACGATCACCAACACAACCGACCAGAAGAATTGTTCCTGCGAAATGCTCAGCACCAGAGCGAAGACGATCGCCGGAATCAACAGCGGTGAAAAGTCGGCTACCAGGCGCAACCGCCGGGACTGCGGCTCTGGAACCAGTTCGCTCTCGTCAACGTTCCACGTTCCGGCCAGCAGAATGAGCAGGCAATAGCTGACCGTCCAACTCAGGTCGACCCACGTGCCCTGCCGGTATGTTCCGGATGCCTGCCAATACAGAGTTCCGTTCAACACGATCGCGTGAACCGTCAGAAATATCGCCAGGCGTCCGAAGAATGCTTTTTCGGTTCGGCTATCGGTCAACAACGTTCGGAGAATGAAACTGAGCGCGATGAATCCGAAAAAGAAAATCCCTGCGTGAAGCGTGCGCTCCTGCATTGCGCGACCGGCCGCCAGCCAGCGCGACGGCACGTAGATCTGCGACAGCTCCACCGCCAGAACCAGCGTGCAGACCTGGACAAAGTCGCACATGCGAAGCCAGCCGTATCCGGCGCCGCGATCGCGCGGGCTCAGAAAGACTGTCATCAAAATCGGAACGACCCAGAAGAGCACGAGCACATCGCTCGGCCACAGCGTGCCGAGTGGTGCGTGCACGTAGTCGTAATAGTCGGTGTAGAGACCTTGCCCAATGCCGGTGAGCAAGGCTGAGAAGGCAACTAAGCGCCAAACGCGCCTGCCAAAAGGGCCGGCCTTGCGGGAGACGAGCCAGCACTCAATCGCCGCGATCAGCGGAGCGAGAGTGTCGATCCAGTCTCCGACCAGCGAGGCGGTGTCGCTGCCATACTGGGCAATGACCACCGACACGTGGATGGCGATTAGAAACGCTGCTGCCGCGACCGCTAACGTGCGCAGCTTCGACATGGGTTGGGACGCTCCGGTGCGCCGCCGAGCAGTAGTCAGCGCACATACGGACACGATTTGCGCCCTGAGTATATTGCACAGCTTCCCAAAAGAATCAACTACTTCCGCGCCCTGGCCATTTTCAAGAGCAATCTGGCTGCAAACCTCCTGCCAACTTTTTACCTTTGGTGACTTGCCAAGTACGCGGAAATGCCCTTAGCATCCAGATGGAAGCCGGCCTGCCGGGTTCGTGATGGCGGGTCACCGATATTTGAACCAATGCAGAATGAACGGGTGCTTGACTCGTATTAAGATCCGGTGAGCGACGCTCCGTCATGCGGAGATGCCTAAAGGGTCTCGGCGGGCGCCCAACGTCTACCGACGGGTTCATTCTCGGCCCCGTTACACGGCTTAGTGGGTCGGCTTTTTCAAACTGTTCTCATCGTCAGTTCTCACTTCCCGAGCGCTAATCTCACAATCTTTTCGCATAGGCATGGCACGGTTTCGCCCAACGAGACAGCTTTCACGCTGCCGTTTCGTGGAAGGGCACACCTTTCGCGCTTCCGGTTTGTGGAAGGGCAACAGCTTTCGCGTCGCTGGTTTGTGGAAGGGCACGGCTTCAGCCGTGCCGTCAAAGCCGGGTAATGCGGGGCTTTAGCCCCTGAGGCACCGCATTCCTGTTAGACTGGTCACGTAGCGAATCCACCTCTTCGCGCATCCAATAAATCAGTGTTTCCCCAACTTTTTCATATCGGAAAGTTCTTTCTGCCGACGTACGGCTTTCTCGTCTCCCTGGGCGTTCTGATCGGTCTCTGGATCAGCGTCCGCAATTCCGAACGCCTCGGCTACGACGGCGATAAGGCATGGAATCTGGGCATTCTCGTCGTACTCTGCGGCATCATCGGCGCCAAGGTGCTCTACGTCATCAACGAGTGGGGATACTACTCCGCACATCCCAGTGAAATCTTCAGCATCAACACGCTGCAGGCTGGCGGCGTTTTCTCCGGAGGCCTGCTCGCTGCCTTCATCGCCGCCGCATGGTATGTGTGGAAACATCGCATGCCGGCTCTCGGAACCTGCGATGCATTCGCTCCCGGCCTCGCCTTGGGACACTCCATCGGACGTGTCGGCTGCTTCGCCGCCGGATGCTGCTATGGCAAGCCGACCCATCACTTCTGGGGAGTCACATTCACAAACCCGCTGGCAAATTCCATCACGGGCACTCCATTAAATGTGCCGCTGGAGCCAACCCAGCTGTTCGAATCCGCCGTCGAGCTTGCGAATTTCTTCATTCTCATGTGGCTGCTGAAGCGCCGGAAATTCGACGGACAGGTGATCGGCGCCTTCATGTTCATCTACGGCATCGCCCGTTTCCTGCTGGAGTTCATCCGCGACGATCCAGGCCGCGGTTCTGTCTTCGGCGGCGTCATGTCAGGCACGCAACTGATCTCGATCGGACTGGTTCTCGCAGGCGGGATCATCTGGTGGCTGCGTCCCGCCTCGAAGCCCATGCCGAGAACCGCTCCAGTCCGCCAGTCAGCGCACTAGAATTCATCTCAGGGACTGCCCCCTTGAGCCACGCCAAGGCAATGGTTTTGGTTTTTGAGTAGGACCGCGTTTGAGCCATGCCGCCAAGCCAATGGATTGGGAAGGCACGATTTCAAGCCGTGCCATCAGCAAGGTTTTGGGAAGGGCCCGGCTTCGAGCCGGGCCGCTAAGCCGTAGCAACATGCGGGGCTTTAGCCCCTGAGGGCCGCACACCGCCCCACGCTGTAATATCCTTCTCGCCGGATGACCAAAGCTCTTCCCACCGCGATCGCAGTCCCAGCGGAAGCGACTGGACAGCGCCTCGACCAATTCCTGACCTCCCACCTTGACGTCAGCCGCGCCCGCGTGCAGGAACTCATTCGCGAAGAGAAAATCCTGCTGAACGCCGCCTCCGCGAAAGCCTCACTCAAACTCCGCGGCGGAGAGCAAATCACCATTCTCGCTCCGGCCGCCCGGCCGCAGCTGCACGCGATTCCAGAGGAAATTCCGCTCGACATCCTCTACGAAGACAACGACCTTGCTGTTATCAACAAGCCCGCCGGAATGATGGTTCACGCCGGCGCCGGAGCCACCGACGACGCCCGCAACCGCGGCACGCTCGTCAACGCTCTCTTGCACCATTTCGCCTGCCTGTCGTCCGTTGGCGGCGAGACGCGCCCCGGCATCGTCCATCGCCTCGATAAAGAAACCAGCGGCCTCATCGTCGTGGCCCGCAATGACGAAGCCCACCGCAAGCTGGCGGCCCAATTTGCCGCCCGCAAAGTGAAGAAGAAATACATCGCGCTAGTGCATGGATGGCCGAAGAAAGATTCCGGAACCATCTCCGCCAGTATCAGCCGCGACCGAGTTCGCCGCACGCGTATGACCACGCGCCACTCCGGCGGTCGCGAAGCCGTATCGCATTACACAGTCATCCGCCGCCTCAATACCACGTTCGGCAAATTCACGTTCATCGAAATCAAAATCGATACCGGACGCACGCACCAGATCCGTGTCCACATGTCTTCCCTCGGACATGCCATCGTGGGCGATACGCTTTACGGCGCACCGGGCCAGCTGCGTCCGGAGAAGAAGAGCAATCTCCCGCCACTCTCTCTGCCGCGGAACTTCCTCCACGCAGCCCGTCTGGAACTCGCTCATCCCACCACGCAAACTCCGCTCTCTTTCGAGAGCCCTCTACCGCCTGAACTCCAGCTATTTCTCACTACCCTCGAACAAAGCGCGGCGACACACGCGGAGGAGAAAATCCGTTGAGAGCTTGGGACTCCAGACCACCCGCCAGACGGGCTATAATGCTGAGAGAGATGCACACATTGGGGACGAAACTTACCCTGCGCGCCGGGTACGTTCTGCTGGCGTTATTGGTCGCGACCGCGACCGCGCAATCCACTCCACAAGCAAACGCGCCCGCGTCTGGCTCGACGGCAACTTCATCGGCTCAGTCGCAGGGAAACTCCAGCACGCCAGGGAACGGCACGACGCAACCAGCGACCGATCCCAACGGCAAATCCGATGCTGACGCGGTTACTACGATTCGCACTTCGACTAACGAAGTGAACGTTGTGTTCACAGTGACCGACAAGCACGGCCGCCGCATCACCGATCTCAAGCAAAAAGATTTCAGCATCTTCGATGACAACAAGGCGCCGCAGGAAATTCGCAGCTTCCATGCCGAAACCAATCTGCCGCTGCAGGTCGGCCTCCTGATCGACGCCAGCAATTCCGTCCGCGACCGTTTTAAATTTGAACAGGAATCCGCCATCGAATTCCTGAACCAGACCATCCATCCTCGATACGATCAGGCCTTCGTCGTCGGATTCGACGTGACGCCCGAAGTCACACAGGATTTTACCGATGACACCTCGCTCCTGGCGAAGGGCGTTCACGAACTGCGTCCCGGCGGAGGCACCGCTCTGTTCGACGCTCTCTATTTCGCCTGCCGCGATAAGTTGCTGAAGGCGCCGAAGACCACACCGGTCCGCCGCGCCATCATCCTGCTGAGCGACGGCGAAGATAATCAGAGCCATGTAACACGCGAGGAATCCATCGAAATGGCGCAGCGCGCCGAGGCCATCATCTACACGATCTCTACCAATGTGAGCGGAACCAAGGGCGCCGGAGACAAAGTCCTTGAGCGTATCGCCGACGCGACCGGTGGCCGCGCCTTTTTCCCCTTCCAGATTCGCGACGTCGCCAACGCCTTCGCCGAAATTCAGGACGAACTCCGCAGCCAGTACGCCGTTTCGTATAAGCCCGCGGATTTCAAGTCCGACGGCCACTACCGCACCATCGAAATCGTCGCCAACGACCGCAAGAATTTCCGCGTCCGCTCCCGCCGCGGCTATTACGCCCCCGGCCAACAATAGAATGACTCGTATTCCTTCGTGGAACTTAGTGTCCTTTGTGGTTTAAGATTTTTCGGCGTCCAGGAAAATCTCATGCCCGGATACTCCGGCACACCTCTCCCAAAGAAGCTGGGCATCAAGGACGGCCTGACCGCGTTCCTCATTGACGCACCCTCAGAAGTGCAAGCGGAATTGAAAACCGCGCTCTCAGCCTGCAAGATCGTAGACGCCAACAAAGCGCCGCTGGATTTCATTCATTTCTTCACGAAATCCAAATCAGCCCTCGCCAAAGATTTCAAGCGCCTCGCGAAGCAACTCTCTCCCGCCGGAATCTTATGGATCAGCTGGCCGAAGAAAAGCTCCGGAGTCGCCACCGACGTCGACGAAAACGTGGTCCGCAACATCGGCCTGGCCGCCGGCCTCGTCGACGTGAAAGTTTGTGCCGTCACCGAGGTCTGGTCGGGACTCAAATTCGTCCGCCGCGTGAAAGATCGCTGAAACTCGGCTACACTCGACTTCCACATTCATTAGGAAACAAATCATGGTCAGAGTCGGACTCATCGGATTCGGTCTCGCCGGACAAGCCTTTCACGCTCCCGTCATCCGCGGCGTTCCTGGGATGGAGCTCGCCTGCATTCTCGAACGCCACACTAATAATTCGAAGCAGCGTTATCCGCAAGTGCGCGTCGCCCGTTCGCTCGACGAGATGCTCTCCGACAAGACCATCGATCTGTGCGTAGTCGCGACTCCCAATGATTCGCACTATTCCTACACGAAAGCCTGCCTGGAAGCGGGCCGCCACGTCGTCGTCGACAAGCCGCTCACCCCGACGATGAAAGAGGCCGAAGAACTCGTCCAACTCGCCGCCAGCCGCAAGTTGCTGATGAGCGTCTATCAGGACCGCCGCTGGGACGGCGCATTTCTGACCGTCAAGAAGCTGGTCAATTCCGGCGCGCTCGGCAAAGTCGCCGAATACGAAGCCCGCTTCGACCGCTTTCGTCTCGACGCCAAGCCCGGAGCATGGCGCGAAGTGGCAGATTTTCCCGCCGCCGGCGTCCTCTGGGATCTCGGTCCGCACCTCCTCGACGGCGCTCTAGTCCTGTTCGGCGAGCCCGACTCCGTCTACGGAGCGACTCTGATGCAACGCGAAACCTCGACGGTCGACGATGCCTTCGACGTCATCTTCCAATATCCGAAATTGCGGGCGACGTTGCGCGCCCGCATCATCGCCTATGCGCCCAGCCATCACTTGCTGGTTCACGGATCGCAAGGATCGTTCGTGAAATACGGCATGGATCCGCAGGAAGAAATCCTCCGCAGCGACCACTATCCCGACGGACACGATTGGGGCAAAGATTGGGGACTCGAACCCGAACAGCACTGGGGAACGCTGACCCCTGTCAATGAAAAGCCCCGCAAGATCGAAACCGAACGCGGCGACTACCGCGGCTTCTACGCCAACGTGAGAGACGCCATCGAGAAAAAAGCTCCCCTCGATGTGACGCCAGAACAATTCCTCCGCACCCAGCGCGCCCTGTTACTGGCGCACAAGAGCAGTAAAGAAAAGAGAGTGGTGAGCTGGAATGAACCAGTAGATTGAAACTGCAGGCTCGAGAGACGAACGATTGCTGGGGAATAAATCAGCCGGTTAAAGTGAAGGGCCAACGACAAACGACCAGCGACTAACGACCGCCCTTCCTACCCGCCGGCCTTCAACTCCTGCAGCACCTGCTTCGCGATTTCCTTCAGCGTCTCGAACACTCCCACGCCCTGGAATGCGACTGCTTCAACGATGGGTTCGTTCTTCTTTCGCAGCTCCGTAGACAACATGTCCACCGGCAGGATGTTCGGCAGGTCGCGCTTGTTCAGCTGCAGCACATACGGAATCTTGTTGAAGTCGTAGCCGTGCTCCCGCAGATTCGACATCAGGTTTTCGAGCGCTTCGACGTTGGCGTCCATGCGCTGTTCCTGTGAATCGGCAACGAAC
>DATEJO010000217.1:0-2414 GCA_035277905.1 Candidatus Sulfotelmatobacter sp. | reverse complement strand
CCATGAACGGAATCGCCTGGGCCGCGGTCCCGCCGAGAAAAGGGAACTGGTCGCGAATGATGGGAAGAAGTTTGTTCAGATGACTGCGATAAACCTCGTTTCCGTTCGTCGAGATCAGCAACTCGACCGTGGCCTCGACTTCGGCCTGCTGCAGATTCGATCCCGTCGTATTGAAATATTGAAACGTTGCGGGCGAATGCTGCTGCTCGTCTTCCCAGACGTGCTCGGCGGTGCTCAAGCATTCGTCTGCCATCTTGTCGTCATAGCCGCGAAGAACGCGGCTGGCAGCGGCCATTGCGCCGACGAAGTCATAATTCAATGCCGTCGTGTGCGTCGTGAACGCCCAGCGGTCGTCGGGAACTCCTGAGTAAATCCCATCGGATTCGAGCGGCCCCATCTTTTCGGAATAAATCCGGCCATCCGTTTTCGAGGCGGCATCTCCGAGATGCGTATATTCTTCGAGCGTCGGCTCGATGATGCCGGGGATCGCGTGTCCAATGGCGTGATACTCGCCAAGCAGCAGCAGTACGCCGTGCTTGACCTGCTCGATCACGTCGGGGACGCCATCCGGTTTGCGCATCTGCACGTAACGGGCTGCTTCATCGACGGATGTGTCATCGGAGTTCTCGCCGAATTTCTCGCGCGCAATCACGAGGTCGGTGATCACCCTCGTCTGGGTCTGTGTGCGCAGATCGAAGTCGCCGGCATCGTACCAGCCCCCTACGTTCAAGCCGGGGATGTGCTGTCCCGGAGAGAATGGAGAATCGGTCGTCGGCCCTTGCTTGTAGCCGTCGAAATGGGTGTAGTTCACGGGAGCCTGGCGCGCGTCGTCGAGGTGGGACGCGCCATGCCATATGCGGTATCCCTCGCGGACTTTGACGTGATCCATCTGCTCGGCGAGATATGTGCTGAGCGAAAGGCGCCAGATTCCGTCATATACATTCGGCGCGATGCGGAACGGCCCGGTTCGATGGCCCGCGTATTCGATCTCATAAATGCCAGGCTCACGCACGGCAGAAAAATCGAAGCTGGCATATTCATAGCGCAACCACTTGCCCCAAGGTTTGACCTCGCCCTGAAATACTTCTTTCGAATCACCTTGCGGCGTGATGCGAAGAACGCGTGCGGTCTTGGGAGCATTGAATACAGGATCGAGTTCGATGACCGCGACCTTATCGCGCGCGGGGGTGTACCCGACCTGGTTGTAGCTGACGACTGGAGGACGCGTCCAGCTGGGAATCACGTTCGGATGAACGTGCCAGACCACGACATCGCCAGACTTTCCCGATGGAATCAGCGTGCGGAAAACGAACCATCCGTTTTGCGCGAGATTGCGTCCGTCAAACAATTCGATCGGGCCGCTGTCTGAGACGATGCTCACGCGCGTCATCGGATTTTCCGGAGACAAAACGAAGCTGTTGCTCTGCGCGAGCGGCAGAGGCTCGACTATTCCGTCTGGTAGTTTCTGCATCGGGCCGTCGGAGTGGCGGGGGAAAATTCCCGATCCGTTTTCCAGCGTGTAGGATTTTCCAAAATAAAGGCTGGGCAAGAATTCCAGGTTGAATCCCGCTTTTCCGACGAGCGCAGCGGGCAGCGGCGAGTCAAACTGAACCGCGACTCGAAATCCTCCGGGCTCGGGGCGAAGATCGACGCGGTAATTCAAACCGCGGTCCGCATAAGAGCAGATCGCAGCGACTTCATCCGGTGCCGCTCCGCGCTGGCGCTCCTTGAAGTCGGGAATCGGATCCCACTGCGTCGGAGTCGGCGAGAGCCGCACGTCTCCTCCGGTGGCAATGCGCTGGTCGTGCAGGATGATCTCCATCCCGTCCATCTTCTGATCGCCAAAGACGTGGTGATACGAATTGTGGAACAGAAGAACGCTGAGGCCCTGGCGCTCGAGGACGTCTTGCTTGGTCAAATGCAGTTCGGGAGTAGAGGCCGCGAAGGCAGTCGCAGCCAGCAAGATCAGAAAACAGGTTTGTGAAATGAAAGATTGCTTCGCCATAGCCTATTTTGCCGCCGGACCTTGGATGTACCGGCTTGCGAATTTCAGAAACGTTGGCCAGTTGGGCGCGGGCGTGTGTCCCTGAGTGTGTTGGCGGAAACCGATGTCGCCATCGATCAATGCCGTTTCAATCGGGGGAAATTCCGAGGTCCCAAGGTCTTTTTTGCCAAGAAGTTTGTAAACGGGACCCGCACCAACCGCGGCCAGGAACATGCCCTTAGCGTCCACCCATCCGTCGCCGTTCGTGGCTCCGGCTCCGATGAATACTGGGCGTGGCGCGCATAGCGCGATCAGTTCGTGTGCATCCACCGGCAGATCTTTTTCCGTCAGCGGTCCGGCGTACTTCAGAAAGTTTCCAGCCATCCAGTGATACTCGCCGGTTCCGGCGATGTTGCCGATCTGCTCGCCG
>DATEJO010000216.1:0-10055 GCA_035277905.1 Candidatus Sulfotelmatobacter sp. | reverse complement strand
ACGCATCCGAAAATTGTCCGCATTCTGTCCGCAATGCGTCCTCATGATGTCCAAACTAAGACGGACAAGTTTCGCGTAGTTGGCGGACTTCATGCGGTATGGACCGTGTTCGACACGCACAGCATCGATGGTGTGCTGTTTGGGTACACACCCGAGACACTGGACCATGTGATCGGGTGGGAAGGGTTCTCGCAGGCAATGATTTCTGTTGGTTGGATGCTATACGACGGCGCTGAAACCCTTGCTATGCCTGAGTTTGACGAGCACAACGGGAAGTCTGCAAAGCGTCGTGCAGAGGACCAAAAGAGGAAAATAAGCGAACGAAACGCGGACAAAAATCCGCAATATGTCCAGGATGATGGTGGACAAAGTGCGGACAAAAAGCGGACTAGAGAAGAGAAGAGAAGAGAAGAAGAAAAGCATATGTCGGACGCGGCGTCCGACGTGCTCGCCCATCTCAACGAGAAGGCTGGCAGAAAGTTCGAAGCGGTCCCGTCGAACACAAAGCTCATCGCTGCTCGCATGCGGGAAGGCGCGACGCTTGAACAGCTGAAAGCAGTGGTCGACGCGAAGGTCCGCGATTGGGCAAACGATCCGAAGATGTGCGAATACCTCCGTCCGGCAACGCTTTTCAACGCCGAGAAGTTTGGGCAGTACGTGGGGTCATTGGGGGCCGCCCCGGTCAACGGCCAAGAAACCAGCATCTTCGGGTGAATGCCATGAGCAAACTCGCCCGAAACGCTGCTGGCCTCGAAGAGCTTCGCTCGAACGGCTTTAAGCCCGATCTCCCGGTGCTGGTCTCGTTCGTCGGAGACCTTCGGCATACGAACACGACGCTCTATGCCGAACCGTCGGTCGAGTACAACTGGCGGTGCATTGCTGGCCTCGATGTCGAGGTGATCGTCAATCGATCAGTGCCCTTTGACGCGATCCTGTCCGTTCTTCGAGACCTTGCTGCATGCGTGCCGGCAAGGATGGTTCTGACCTACACCGAAGGCCCGCGGCTTGACCTGGGCGAATGGCGAGTGATAGACGACTTCGCGCTCTTCGATTGGCTCCCGATGTCGGTCGGGCCGACTTCGTACATGGAAGCGGAGTTGATCCGCAAGCGGATAAACGCTGAGCTTGGGAAGTCGATTCCGCTTCCCTACGAGCAGGCGATACCGCTCTTTCTTAAAGCCCAAAAGGAGATCGCCAATGGCGCAAATGATTCCTGACACGATCGATTGGAACGCGTATCTGTCGGGTGAAAACGATGGACGCGCAGATGTTCGCCCTGCAAGAGAGTTCTTTTCGAAGGTCGTCGATCGATTCCACGGCGAACAGCAGGAGCGCTACGTAGGGGCTTTGACGCCCTGGTCGTCAGTCGGGCATGCCCTTGCATTCCGCAGCGGCGAGGTGACGCTCTGGAGCGGTGTGAACGGGCACGGCAAGTCCGGAGTGCTTGGGCAGGCAATGCTCGGTGTCATGGCGCAGGGCGATCGTGCCTGCGTCGCTTCGATGGAAATGGCCCCTGAGACAACGCTTGAGCGCATGGCTCGGCAGGCTGCCTGCCAGGCTAAGCCGGCGCGCGAATACCTCGCCGATCTCGAACGATGGACTGATACGCGGCTTTGGATTTACGCCCACACGGGCACTGTGCCGCGCGATCGGATGATCTCGGTGTCGCGTTACTGCCGCAAGGAACTAGGCATCGGGCACATGGTGATCGACAGCCTGATGAAATGCGGAATCGCCCCTGACGACTACTCCGGCCAAAAGTCGTTCGTCGATTCGCTTTGCTCGCTGGCTCGCGATACCGGGCTGCACGTCCACCTCGTGCATCACATCCGCAAGGGCGAGCGCGAGACCAACGCACCGGACAAATTCGACATCAAGGGCGCCGGGGAAATCACCGATCTCGTCGACAACGTGCTCATCGTGCATCGCAACAAGCGCAAGGAAGAGGCATTGCGCGGCGACCTCAAAGACGACGAGCGCGCGAAATACGAGGCGCAGGCCGACACGATCCTGATCTGCGCCAAGCAGCGGCATTACACCTGGGAGGGCAAGGTCAAGCTGTGGTTCGATCCTGCTAGCCTGCAATACCGGGATGACCGACACGCATCCGCCTTCCTCGACCTGAAGACTGGAACTTGGCAAAACCAATGGGGGCTGCAATGACCGAACCAAACGAAGCCGTCTTGAATTTCCCGGAAACGAGGCGCCCGGGCAGTACCGTTCTATGCGAAGAAACGCGCGTTCGGACGGAACGAAGAATAGTCGAGGCCGTGCGCGACGGCGCTCGGTGCACGAAGCAAATCATGTCGGCTACGCGCATGTCTCATTCCAGGGTATGGAGGCATCTCTTGAGCCTCGTGCTGCGCGGAGAGCTGACGAAGACCGGCAAGTGCCCGGCTACCTACACACTTCCTGCGGAGATTGCTCCGCCGGCGTCCATCGTCGCGACGAAGCGCTTCAGAGGTGGCGTGCAGAAGCGAGCGCCGAAGGCACCACGCGCCAAGAGAGCCTCTCGCGAGATGACGGAAGAGGAACTCGAAAAGCGCGAGGAAGTGCGGCGCGCGCAGGCCGCTGCGGAAGCACTCAGCCGCCCGGCGTTCCGTCATCCCTATGACATCGCTCTCTTCGGTGAGCCGCGGAGGGCAGCATGAAGCTCGCTCTCGGGATTCTTTGCGCGGCTCTTTGCCTGTGCTGTCTGTGGGGCTGCTCATACGCATTGCATCTTTTATCGCAGGACGATTGGCGGTTGCTTCCGATTACGTTGTCCATGATCCTCGGCACGTTTGTGAGCCTTTTCGGGGCGATGTTTTTCCTCACTTTTTTCCTCACTGAGTGGGCGGCCAAATGATCTCGCCATCGGGCCGCTCTTCGATCAAGCCGCGTCGATGCGCATCATGCAAGGCCACATTCACTCCAGCTCGCTCGATGCAGAAGGTTTGCTCGCCGGCGTGCGCGACGGCTTGGGCGGCAAAGGTGGCGAAGCAAAAAGCCGAGCGGGCGAATCGAGAGGAACGGAAATCGATACGGGCAGCGTTGGAGAAGGCGAAGACTCGCGGGCAGCATTTGAAGGATCTGCAGGCGGCGTTTAATGCATGGATTCGTGCCAGGGACGCCGGAGATCCGTGCATATCATGCGGGCGGCCGCCGTCATGGCGCGGGCAGTGGGACGCTGGGCACTATCGATCGCGTGGCTCTTCCCCGGCTCTTCGATTCGATCCGGTCAACGTGAACAAGCAGTGCGGACCGTGCAACGTGCATCTGTCGGGGAATCTGATCGCCTACCGCGTGGGGCTTGTTAAGAAATACGGAATTGGTGAGGTCGAACGGCTTGAGGGTCCGCATGAGCCATTGAAGCTCACCCTGCCGGAGATTTTGGAAATGAAAGTGTTTTTCCGGGCCGAGGTTCGTCGGCTGAAGAAGATAGCGGCATAACCTGAAGGAAAGAAAATGAACAGCTTCAATCAATCCATCGCTCAGATTCAGAATTTGAACCAGGCGCCTAGAGCGGATACAGCGAGATCGTTACTTGAGAGCGCGCACGCTCAGTTCGCATTGCTGGAAGAAGAGATCGGTAAGCTGTCCGACCATCTTGAGCCGTTGCGAGAGATGGCTCCCACGACCATGGGAAATGGGTCAACAGCGCCTTTGTCGGAGCCATCTGTGCTCCAAGATATCCGAGGCCTCGTCGAGAGGATTTCCAGGCAGCGTCAAATTATTCAAGCCATAACCGGCGAACTCCGGCTATAGGCCATGTGCGGCGATCCAAGGGAAATGCTAGACGGCGCGCTGGCTGGAATGGCCTGGCCTGAGCGCTTGCGGTTCGAGTCCGATTTCCAGCACTTCTCCAGCTACAGCCGGCTATATCCAGCGAAGCCGGAGAAACATGCTCTTGATCGATTTCCGCTCCTATCGCTTGAGGAATTCGAGATCGCGCGCGCTTGGGCTCGCTGGGCATTCTGGAGCGCGGGTAACTATGGGAGGAAGGGATGAATACGTGGGTGAAAGTCATGCTGTGGTGCCTGGGGATTCAAGTAATGGCAGACATTTTGGCCCTTGGAATGGGGCTCACCTTCAAGAAGGGGAAGGGGGCATTAGCCTCGAACGTGATCGCGAATGGCGTCATGCTTGTTTGGGGCCTCGTGCTTTTCATGTCGGCATCCTGAGGGAACAACGATGAAACTCTGCAAAGACTGCAAGCACTCAGTATGGCCGATTCCGGGAGCATCTTTCGTTGCCGTATCTGGATTGCGGATGTGCGGCCATCCCGATGCGCCCCGAAGTTTGGTCGATGGAGCTTTACAGAAAAGCTGCCACATGGCGCGCGGAGAAGATTTGCGAAACCCTGCTACTGAACCATGCGGCCCAGACGCGAAACTGTTCGAGAAGCGGCCGCCAAAGACGCAGACCGTTACATGGTCGCAGCTCATGGACCCGAACGACTTCGGCTCGTCAATGGGATTTGCTCCTATCCCGAGTCGCCCATGGTGGCGCCGCATTTTCGGAGGGTGAATGAATCTGGCGACGCATAAGCAGACCGAGCATACGGGGTGCCTCATGAACGACGAGATAGACGAGCTACTTGCTGACTGGTGGTGGTGGTCGCACGAATCCGCCCCGGTCAACAGCTACCCCGATTGCGCTGCTGGGTTCAGTCAGTACCGCTCGGGCTGGCGAGACTCGGCGGACCTCGCGGACGCCGCAGAGGATCGGGCGCGAGACGCTATCTCGGAAGCGGTGGATTGCTGCGTCGCTTCGATCGATCTGCGGGCGCGCATCGCCATCAACACGGAAATGCGCAATCGGTTCAGCATGGCTAAGGTCTGGTCATCCGTCCGGCTCGAAGGAAATCTCGAAAGCGAATACGCCCGAGCGAAGGAATTGCTTCGCCCTGCGCTAGAGGCAAGATTCTTGATTGAGCCCTTGTAAACACAGGGCGGATGCTCTATGATCGCGGGTAGGGGAACTTGCCCCTGAAGAAAACGAAGCCTCGCCGGTTATGCCGAGCGGGGCTTTTTTGCGTTTGGAGCCCGGAATGGCAAAACTCACCAGCGGTCAGCGTAAGGCCATGCCGAAGTCTGAATTCGGCCTGCCGGGCAAGAAGGCATATCCAATGCCCGACGCCAGCCATGCGGCCAATGCGAAAGCCCGAGCCTCGCAACAGGTCAACGCCGGGCGCATGTCGCCTTCTACCGAGGCGAAGATCGATTCGAAGGCCAACAAGGTGCTTGGCAAGAGCAAGGGCGATCTGCCGAAGCGCGGCGAGCGCACCGAAACGAACAAGCGGACACGTGGCGAGGTGCGCCATCCTCAATCGCATTCAGAGTTCGAGCGGCTTGGGAACGAAGAATGATCTTCGGCTCTGATTAAGAAATCAAAATAAATCAAAGGAAATCAAAGTGACTCGCGGCGGCAAACGAGAAGGCTCCGGAAGAAAGCCGGGATCGCTTTCAAAGCGCACGCCCGAGGAATTGAACCTCATTGCTGCATGCAAAGAGAAGACGCCCGCGGCGCTCGCGGTGATCGAGTCGATCATGCTTGGCGGAGATAACGAGCGCAACCGCCTTGCTGCTGCTCAGGCGATCATCGAACGAGCCTACGGCAAGCCCAAGGAAACGGTCGAAATGGACGCGCAGCTGTCGGGGCGCATCGAGACCATCACCCGTCGGATCATCCGTCCGAAATGAGCGAATTGATGATGGACACAGCGGCCGTATTCGAGCCGCTGCTTGAGCCTGCGCGCTACAAAGGCGCATGGGGTGGTCGAGGCTCAGGCAAGTCCCATTTCTTCGGCGAGAAGCTGATCGAAGACTGCATGGCCGAGCCGGGGGAATCTGGCGAAGGCATGCGCGCTGTCTGCATTCGCGAGGTGCAAAAGGACTTGGCGCAGTCGTCCAAGCTGCTCATTGAGACGAAATTGCGGCAGATGGGGCTCTACGACGCACAGGGCTTTCATGTCTACAAGGACGTGATCCAGACGCCGGGCGACGGGCTGATGATCTTCAAAGGCATGAACGACTACACCAGCGAATCGGTGAAGTCACTCGAAGGCTTTAAGCGCGCGTGGTGGGAAGAGGCGCAGACGGCGACGATTACCTCGTTGAACCTGCTTCGCCCGACGATCCGCGCGGCTGCTTCTGAGCTGTGGTTTAGCTGGAATCCGAGGCGGCGCACCGATCCTGTCGACGTGATGCTTCGTGGCACGGAAAAGCCAACTGGCGCGGTTGTGGTGCGCGCGAACTGGCGCGACAACCCTTGGTTCACGGCAGAGCTTGAGCAGGAGCGCCAAGACTGCCTGCGCATGCAGCCGGAGCAATACGACCACATTTGGGAAGGCGGCTACGTCACGGCTCTGTCCGGGGCCTACTTCGCCAAGCACTTGCAAACGGCAAAGGATGACGGGCGAATCGGCTTCTTCCCAGCTGATCCGATGATGACGATTCGGCTCTTTGTCGACATTGGCGGTACCGGCGCACGGGCTGACGCGTTCGCGCTGTGGGCGATGCAATTCATCGGTCGCGAGATTCGCGTCGTGAACTATTACGAGTCGATCGGGCAGCCGCTTGACGCCCATATCGCGTGGTGCCGCGCGCAGGGCTATACGCCGGAGCGCGCGCAATTCTGGCTGCCGCACGACGGCGCGACGCAAGACAAGGTCTACGACGTGAGCTACGAGTCGGCGCTGCGCAAGGCCGGCTACACGGTGACCGTCATCCCCAACCAGGGCCGCGGAGCAGCTACGCAGCGCATCGAGCGAGCGCGCGTGCTGTTCCCTCAGATCCGCTTTCACGAAGCACCGACTGAAGCAGGGCGCGCGGCGCTCGGCTGGTATCACGAGAAGCGGGACGAAGCGCGCGGCATTGGCCTTGGACCGGACCATGACTGGTCGAGCCACGGCAGCGACGCATTCGGCCTCGGCTGCCTCGTGTGGCAGGAGCCGCAGACGATGAAGCCAATCAATTACCCCAAGATCGGAGTGGTATGAGCATCGCACTCGACAACAAGGTCGGAGCGCTGGAAAAGCGCGTCTCCGAACTCGAAACGAAATGGATGGGCATGACGAAGATCGAACTGCTTGCGCATTTGGCGCAGCTTGAGCTACGCATCGAGCGCATCGAACAGCGTGCCAAGCCGGGCCCGAAGCCGAGGGATGGGTCGAATGGCTAAGCGCATGACGGACGCCGAGTTGCTCGCCCAAATCGGCCAGTACGAGAAGGCGGCGCTCGGATCAAGCGTCTCTGTCGGCCCGTCGGTGGGCGGCAACATCAAGCCGGCCGGCCAGACGATGACGACGCTGGAGATCGACCGATACAACGCGCTCAACGCCTACTACGCTCGCCCGCTCGGCAACGAGGTCGAGGATCGCTCGCAGATCGTATTGCCTGAGCTGCGCGATACGGTCGAATGGATCATGCCGACGCTCATGCGCATGTTCGCGAGCGGCAAGCCCTGCCAGTTCGATCCCGAATCGCCCGGCGACGAGCAGCAGGCCGAGATCGAGACAGAGGTCGTGAACCACGTGTTCATGAAGCGCAACGATGGTTTCTTCGTGCTGCACGACTTCTTCAAGGACGCGCTGCTGCTGCGAAACGGCTACGTCGATTCGTGGTGGGAGAAGCGCCGCAAGTCGATCGTCGAGACATACACGGGCCTGACCGAGATCGAACTCGCGATGCTCATGCAGACCGACGACGAAATCGAAATCTTGGAGCAGAGCGAAAAGATCGATCTCATCGACGGTCCGATGGGCAAGCAGCAATACACGTGCTTCGACGTGAAGCTGCGCCGCGTGACGATCGAGAAGCGTCCGCGCGTCGAGTGCGTACCGCCCGAGGAAGTGCTCGTATCGAACGCGCGCAAGGGCTTTGACGAGGTTCCGTTTGTCGAACGCAAGCGTACGGTGCTGCGCTCGGACGTGATCGAGATGGGTTTCGATCCTGCCGAAGTGGCCGAGATCGAGGTTTCGCGCCCCGACTGGCTGCAACTGATTGAGCTCGCGCGCAACGAGGTCACCGACCAGCTGAGCGAGGAAGAGTCGACCGATCCCGCCAGCCAAGAGGTTGAGCTGCGCATCGTCTGGATTCGCATCGACTACGACGGCGACGGGATTGCCGAGCTGCGCCGAGTCGTCGTGGCGGGCGATAAGGTGCTCGACAACGACGAATGCGAGGAATGCTCGCTCTCGTACTGCTCGCCGATCCGCATGCCGCACCGGCACACTGGCATCAGCTACTACGATCTGCTCTACGATCTCCAGGTCATCAAGACGACGCTCTTTCGCCAAGCGCTCGACAATCTGTACCTGACGAACAACCAGGGCTACGCGGTCGACTGGCAGAAGGTCAACATGGGCGACATGCTCATCAGCCGGCCAGGCCGCATCGTGCGCACGGAAGGCGCACCGATGAACACCATCATGCCGCTCACGACGCCGTCGAACATGATGGCCCAGGTCGTGCCGGCGCTCGAATACTGCGACCTTCAGCGGGAGATGCGCACGGGAATCGGCAAGGACACGATGGGCGTCGACGCTGACGCGCTCCAGGATGTGACGAAGGGTGGCCAGTTGGCGGCCATGAGCGCGGCGGCGTTAAAGGTCGAGCTTGTTGCACGGCTGCTCGCCGAGGGCGTCAAGGACGTGTTCGGGAAAATACACCGGCTGCTCATGCGCCATCAGGACAAGCCGATGACGCTGCAATTGACCGGGCGCTGGGTCGACATCGACCCGTCCCAGTGGCGCGAGCGAACACAGGTGAGCATCAACGTGGGCCTTGGTTCGGGAAATCGCGAGGAATCGCGCGCGAACCTCATGATGATGGCCCAAGCACAAAACCAGATCGGTCAGGCGTTCGGGCTTGTCGGGCCGAAGCAGGCCTACGAGACGTTCAAGGCGCTCTCGCATTTGCTCGGCTTCGAGAATCCAACCCAGTTCGTGATGGACCCTGATTCGCCCGAGTACCAGCAAATGCAGGCGCAGCGCGCGCATCAGCCGCCCGATCCGCGCATCGCTGCGGCGCAGATCAAGGTGGAAGGAGACAAACAAGTGGAGGGAATGCGCTTGCAAGCCGCTCAAACCAAGGTGCAAAGCGCCGCGACGCAGGCGCAGGCCGAACTGATGCACGGCGCGCAGCAGGCGGGACACGATCGCGATACTCAGGCCATGCAGATGCAGTCGGCCGAATTCCAGACCGTATTCCGCGCGCTGGCGCAGATCGTCGCGTCGCAATTGAACAAGAACGCCGCTGCCGACGCCGGCGCGGTCATGAGTCATGACCTTTCAGAGGTGCAGCGTGGCGCTTGAAGATGAAGTCAGGAAGGGCGGCGACGCTCGGCAAGTTCTCGATTCGACGATCTTCCTGGAGGCGCGCAGGCGCGTGCTGGAAGGCATCGAGCGCCAGATGTGTGCTGTCCCGCTCGCCGACGGCACGATGCACACGCGGCTGATCGTCATGCGCCAGTGCTGGGACGCGCTCGAAAAGTACCTGGAACAGATCAAGCAGACCGGCGAGATAGCCGAGTTCCAGTTGCAGGAACAGGATCGCAAGAAGCGCTTCCAGATATTCGGCTGAATCCGACAACCCAGGAGCCACATTATGAACATGACCGTTCAAACACGGCGCAGTGACGGCGATCAACTCGAAGACATGATTCAGCGCAAGGGCAAGACCGCCGCGCGCGTGACGCCGGCTGATATCGAGGCGTCGATCGCGAGCGAGTTCTATTTTGTCGCGGGCGATGGCGTGTACGGCGCCGCGCACAAGGAGGGCGATAGTTCGGTCCAATCCTTTCCGGCTGCGCTGGATTTGCTCACCTTCTGCGTGCTCGTACTGCGCAACGGCTTCACCGTGACAGGCGAGTCTGCATGCGCGAGTCCGGAAAACTTCGACGCCGAGATTGGTCGCAAGATCGCGCGCGACAACGCCAAGAACAAGATTTGGCTGCTCGAAGGCTACTTGCTCAAGCAGCGGCTGCACGAAGCGCAATAAACCACTCCACTTTCCATACAAGGCTCGCTTCGGCGGGCCTTTTTCTTTTTGAGGCAACGAAATGAGCGAAGT
>DATEJO010000215.1:0-7184 GCA_035277905.1 Candidatus Sulfotelmatobacter sp. | reverse complement strand
CTGTGCGCCGAAATCGAGCGCTGTCTGGCGGCCGGCGGCGCGCCCTGTGCCAAGGACATATGCGCCAGCCTCACGCGCGAGCTGGGTCGCCATCGAACCGACTACGCCCGCGGCACCGTGCACGAGGACGGTCTGTCCCGTGCGAAGTCGGCCGTGATCGAACAGCCCCTGCCACGCAGTCAGACCCGACATCACGAGAGCGGCGCCCGCCGTGAAGTCCACGTCGCCCGGCAGAGGCGCGAGGTTGCGTGCTTCGACGGCCACGTACTCCGCCAGCGTGCCGTCGCGAGTCCAATCGGTGAGGCCGAACACCCGCTGTCCCACCGACAGCCCAGTCGCTCCATAGCTGAGGGAGGTGACGACCCCGGCCACCTCGTGGCCAGGGATCGAAGGAGTCCGGTCACGGCCGAGGCGGTCGATCCAGGTCGAGGGCCACGACAGCTCATCCCCGGTAAATCCCGACGCATTAACCTGAACGATGACGTCGCCGTAATTTGCGCCCGAGAGCGCGGCCCCGTCCTGCGGCTTGGGGCGCTCCATCAACTTCATCCCGGCTGTTCCCGCAGTTCGATCCGTCACCACAATCGCCTTCATCGGTCGCCTCCGTGTGTCGATCTCACCTTCATGACACGTTCTCCTTCCAGAGTCAGGTTATGTTTGGAACGCCTAGCCTGGGGACATACAACGTTCCCCAGTTCTTCTATTGCGATGGAAGTATGAGATGCAGAATTCACGACAAAGACCCCGAAATTACGCCTATTCTTTGGGCTCAGCCGATAACTTTTCTCCCATTGCCGCCTGCCGCGCGTGGTGGCTGTTGATCTGGCGCATCATGTGACCAACCGCGGCCGCCACTCTTCTACTTTGCTTTCTCGGGTTTAGCTGTCATGACGGTAGTATCTAGACAATATAGTCATGACGTTGTGTTCCTGCAGGAACATTCCAATCAGGCTTAACACGAGATCGGGGAGTGACGCTCAGAGTTGGTGCGTGATGGCGCACGCAACCGAAGGAAGATCGTCAATGCGGTCTTCATCGGATATTTCCAGAGTGGTCTTCTTCTATTGAATCGTCAGCTTGACGTTGTCGATCCACTCGTTGGTGGTGAGCGGGGCGGAGGCAGTATCGATTTGCCATTGCACGCCCAGGTTGTCGGTCCAGCCTGCTGGCATGGGCCCGGAGGGCTCAGCGAGATTCAACGTGTGCTGGACTCCGTCCAAAGTGAGCGAATCGTAGTGCATCTTTTGATCTGATGTGCGATGAGTTTTCCATACGATGTGATGCCACACGTTGGCCGTGAACTTTTTGCAGGCGAGTTGTGTGGGCACCCAGTTATTACCGCCCTGGCTCCAAACGTTCCAATAGCCAGTCGCGTACACGCATTCCGAGCCGAACATGTATTCCACGCCGTTGGCAAACTGGAACAGATCGTATTCGAGGGCCTG
The DNA here is from genome assembly GCA_035277905.1 of Candidatus Sulfotelmatobacter sp. Taxonomy (GTDB): domain Bacteria; phylum Acidobacteriota; class Terriglobia; order Terriglobales; family Acidobacteriaceae; genus Sulfotelmatobacter. The sequence goes on along the minus strand of DATEJO010000215.1, from coordinate 5,739 downwards.
AGCGCCTGACGACGCGTTATCCAGGTATACCCAAAAATCCCAGGTGAATGTTTTTGCCCAATCCTGCGCGCCTACCTTGTCCCAGAAAAGAGCGTTGGAAAAGGGCAGGCTGGCGGAAACATAAAACTGAGTGCTGTTACCGTCGCGTGAAGGCGTGGTCTGGAATTGAGCCATCCAATAAATATCATCGTTATTCTGGCCGCCGGCACAAGTGGTGCAGTATCCCCACCCCGTGTCTCTATCGTCAATGTTGTTGTAAACAATTTGATTCCGGCTTTGTACTTGATTTTGGCTTTGTGCTTGCGATCCCACAGCAGCAAAACACACCGCTAACAATAGCGGCACGAAACCCGACTTCATTTTTTATTTCCCCTGAGGTTTGGCTTTGGCCCGGTTGTGGACCGCAGTAACGCGGTGCGATCGTAACAGCACTATTGGGACGCGAGAACGCGGCGGGAACTCTGGCCTGTTTCAGCTAACCTAACCATCACGCCACCAGAAGTCAATCCAAATCGGAGAGTTCATGCAAGGGATTTTCCGTTTGTCGCACCCGTTCGGCACGGCAGAGCTGAAGCCTCCTGCGCCGCTTAGAAATTCCTTATTTCCTATTGACGAGATCGAGAAAGGCTTGATGGACGCGCGGGTCTTCGGAAAGTTCGGGGTGAAAAGTTGCGGCCATGGTTTTGCCCTGGCGCACCACGACGGGATCTTTGCCTTCGGTGGCGAGGACTTCGACGCCCTCTCCGACGTGCGAGATCTTTGGAGCGCGGATGAAGACCATCTCGATCGGCGACTCGTGGTGATCGCCGCCGAGCAGCTTGCCTTCGCGGATGGAGCTGTCGATCTGGCGTCCGTAGGCGTTGCGGCGAATGCGGATGTTGAGCGCGCCCAATCCGGCCTGCGCGGGATTCTCGACTTCTTTCGCGAGCAGAATCGCTCCGGCGCAGGTGCCAAACGTCGGCTTCAGGCGGACAAAGTGCTTCAGCTTTTCGAATCCGGCTTCGCCAAGAAGTTTGAGGAACGTGCCGGACTCTCCTCCGGGGATCACGAGCCCATCGATCTTGTCGAGCTGCTCGGGTTTGCGGACGAGCACAACCGTGGCGCCCAGCTGTTCGAGCCGGCGGCGGTGCGCGTCGAAATCACCTTGCAGGGCCAGGACTCCGATGGTCATGGTTCAGTCGTTGGTCGTTAGCAGAGCCGCGACCTTCCTTTGCAATTTTAAAGGATGAATTGACGCGGGCGGGGTGCCCGCGTCAGGGAATCTGCGCTTACTTCGCCTTCAGCGTTTCAATGATCGCTTTCGCGTCGGCGGGAGATCCGCTCTCGTAGGTGATCTCGGCGATGCAGATTTTCGCTCCGGCAGGAACGGCGCGGTAGAAATTGGGCTTGCCGGACATGCTCTTCCCTTCCATTTCAAATTCGGAGCCGGATTTCTTGGTGACCTTGTCGTCCTTGTACATGGTCGGCGCGAGTTCTTCGGCATCGGAGAGAGTCGTAAGGCCGTGTTTAGGGGACGACACGATGATGTTCACTTTCTTGTCGGGAGAAGTGCCCGAACCGATCATGGAGTCGACTGTCCAGTTCGAGGGAACAGAGACGACGCAATTGCCGTCCCGATTGACGACCGGCTTGGTGTCGGCCGCAGTGGCACACATAGCGGTAAGCAGAAACACAATCAGGGTGAGTTTTTTCATTCGTCCTCGCAGGCGGGACATTGTGCGATAGCCGGGGCGAATCGGTCAAGCGATGCGTCCCTCGCGCGATTGCGGCGCGTTAACGCTGTGGAGGCGGCGGTGGGATCGGTTTGGCGTCTGGCGGAGGAGGCGGTGTGTTGTCATCGCCACCGCGCTCGAGCGAGGGATCGGTGATGGGCCCGTTCGATTTGACCAGAGCAGTTTTCACTTCGACTTTCTGATTCGCCGTTGGATTGATTTCGGTTTCGAAAGTTTTGTATCCGGGCAGCGCGATTTTGATCTTGTGATCGCCGGGCGCGACTTCAAGCGAGCGTCCAAGGCCTTCGAATTCGCCGACGTGACCGACGAAGCGTCCGTCGAGAAAGACGGCGGCACGCGTGGGAAACACGTCGATCTTCACGATCGACCATGCCGCTGGAATCGCTCCGGTGGCGGCTTTCTCCATGGAGACTTCGACGTTCAGCTTCTGTCCCGGATGCATGGTGACGGTCTGGGTGAAGTCCTGATATCCATTCTGGCGGACTTGAACGGTGTGCGTTCCGGGCAGCAGGAGAATCTTTTTCTTTCCCTTGAGTTCCTTGAGGAAGCCGACGTACTGGCCGTCGATCCATACGCCGGAAGTATTCTCGACCTTCGTCTTGCCTTCGAGGTGAAGCTCTCCCATCACCTGATTGCCGGAGGCTTCGGAGCAGAAACCGGGAATGGCGAGCAGAGCGATGATGAAAGCGATCAGCAGGGGGATACAGCGGGCCCGAGACATAAACTCCTTCCAATGCGCTTAGTAGTGGATGGCAGGCGGCGGGAAAGAGTTGCGGGGGAAATAGAGGATTCGGCTCTGTGCTTGATCCCTAAAATCGCAGGATCGGCCCGAACGTAATTCGGAGGTTGTGGTGAGCGCCGCTGTTGAAATAGATTTCATCGCCTGCTTCGAAGCGCAGGCCGAGAGGCCCGAGAGTCGCGCTGATTCCAGCGGCCGGATACAACGCAGCGTTTACGTTCGAGGTTCGCAGACCCAGGATTGCGCTCGCCAGATTGCTGTAAGGCAGCAGGCTGGGGCTGAGGCGGAAATCGACGAAGCCCACTTTCATTGTCGCAAAGGGATGAAGGTGCCCGGCGCCACGCTCTAGCGTGGGACCGAACAACCCGTGCGTGACGCCGATCGAAGTGCGTTCAATGGCGGTGATGTTGCCGTTGGTGATGTTGCGATATGCCTCGTCGAAGTTGATGCCGTAATCGTAGGCCAGCTCGCCTTCGAGCATGACGTCGTGATGGACGCGGTATCCGAAGCGAGCGCCCAGTCCGACGTTGTTGGTGCTGGTTTGCGAAATGCTGAGCGAGTCGAGGAAGACGCCGGCTTCCATGCGCGATTGCGCAGAGGCAAAAGAAGTCAACAGGATGGGTCCGAGAAACAGCGAAGCGAGTATGCGCATGAGTTGGAGGCAATACGATGAACTCTGATTTCGGCGGGTTTACTGCGATTCGCGGTTCCCTGTTTGAAGCCGACGTTCGAGTTCAGGCTACGGAATCTTTACGTGCAGGGTTGCGAAGGGAGTGAGCAATCGGTGATCGAGTCCGAGCACAACAACGGTGATGGTGTGGCTGCCGGGAGAAAGTTGCTCGAAGCGGAGCCGGGTATCGGTGGTGACCACGGGCGGGCACTGGTCGAGCTGATACCGCAGGATTCCCTGCTGAATGCCACCCTGTGGAACGGGGACCGGCCGAGTAAGCCAGATTTTCTGAACCTCCACTTCGACGGCGGCGGTGTGCTGCGCGGCGTATGTCGCCTCGTCGCGCAGCCGAGCGCGAAGCTGCACCGAGTCAGGCTGGCCCTGCCACAAGGTCCAGTCCGCTGTGGGGGGAACTTCAGGAACCGGCGCAGGTTCGATCTGGGCGATGCACGAGCAAGAAAGAAGCAAGAGCGATATCAGGAAGGTTGCAGATTTGAAGATCGCAGGCACGAGTCGACGCTGAACAGTGCGCGAAAGTTAGATGCAGGATCGGGACAGGACGGCAGGATCCTGTGCATCGCGCCACTCAAAATCACATCTTCTTTCGCAAAAGATGCCAAAGAAACGGTGGAAAACCAAGTTTCAATCTAAGGTAGAAAGGACGGACAAGCCCGAGGATGGTAAGGTGAGAAGTTAGCCTGACGGATACATCTCTAGATAAGCTGCGGCGTCTTCCACCAAGCTTATAATCGGAGACTCGCTTTCGGAGGCCCGACCAAGGCGTGTACTTCGAGAAAAAGTGTGGATTAACTCAAACGGCTTTCCGCCTCTATGGACTTCTAGAACGTATTCAGTGTATGGATATTCCGTTCCATTGACTACCCGAGTCTTCGCGAACGCCTGCACTGCGAAAACGTAGTCCGGCGCTCCGGAATCGATGATGCAGATACGGCCATGCTGCTTCTTCGACAGCCGTGCCTGGATTTCTCTTAACTCCTTGCCACGCACGCTTTCGTATTTATTGCCGAGTTTATCCGTGTAAATGAAGCCGAAGGAGGTAGTGCAAGAAGCAGGCTTCTCGCCGATCTGAGCAAGCGCCGAGGTGCACAGCGCGAGCAGCAGGATTGCGCTCTGGACCGGTCTCACGTGCATTGCAATCTGCGCTCCGCGACAGAGGAGATTATATGGAGAAACCTGAAAAGCTCAAAAGGGACTTCATGGAAGAAGACTTTCATGATTCGCTGAAATGGCTGTTCACAGGGGCGATCACCTGGCATGCGCATCCGCTCGATAAGGATCACGCTTACTTACGCTCTCTGGGAATGTTCACGAGCCTGGTCCACGCACGCGCGCTTTATGAGTTTTTCTACAAGTGCGGCCAGTCGTCACACCCGAACGCCGGAGCAACCGCAAGTGCCAAGGATTTTGTAGCCTCTTGGAACAGCCCTGCTGATCGCAAGCAGCTCTACTCGAGGTATATGGCGAAGCAGAAACCGGCGCAGAGGCGTGTGTTTCATCTCGTCTACGGCAGGGGGAAGCCGGCTGGCGGCAGCATGGGAGGCGGCTCCGCTGAGCTAAACGAGCAGGTACTCGAATTTGCGAGAGACTTGCGACGGCTCACGGAAGAGTTTATACGCAGCCTTTCGGAAAATCCCGACTACGACGCATTCCGCCAGCTCGCTGAATCAGCGCTCTCAAAAGCACTGGCTGTCGGCTCCGCGCTGGCCGCAGGTTACAACATACCGATGCCACTCTAGTCGCTGTAACGGCTCATCACTCGGCTTGGCTCAACATCTCTTCTATTTCGGCCCGCTTGTGGATCACGTTAAGGACGCGACCGGATTTCAGGGTTACGCGATAGTCATCAAACGCGACGATGTCATCTACGGCTAGCTTCGCACTGAATCGCGGCGAGTGACCGGGATCCTCCACAGTTAGTATGACGCTCTTCATGTTCTCGCTATCCTATGAGGTCCTACCACCCCCGCGTCTGCAGCATTTGCGCTTCATCGAGCGCGCTGACGGCTAGGCCTTTCATCGCTCCCTGGAGGTCTTCGCTGACTTCAAGTAACACTTTAGGGTCTTGATAGTGCGTGGCGGCGAGCACGATGGCGCGGGCGCGCTTGGCGGCCTCTTCGGGATCGGCGAAGTCGGTCGAGTTCTTCATGAAGATGCCTGAGCCGACGAACACCGCTTCGGCTCCGAGCTGCATGACGAGCGACGCATCGGCCGGGGTGGCGATGCCTCCCGCGCTGAAATTCGGGACGGGCAACTTCCCTGCCTTGGCCACCATCTTGATCAGTTCGTAGGGAGCCTGGTGCTCTTTCGCTTTCGCGTAGAGTTCTTCTTCGCTGAGCACGGTGAGGATCTTCATCTCCTGAACGATCTGGCGGATGTGCTTCACCGCGTGGACCACGTCCCCGGTGCCAGCTTCACCCTTCGTGCGGATCATGGCAGCGCCTTCGGCGATGCGGCGCAGAGCTTCTCCGAGATTGCGGGCTCCGCAGACGAACGGGACGGTGAACGCGTGCTTGTCGACATGGTGCGCCTCGTCAGCGGGCGTCAGCACTTCGGATTCGTCGATGTAGTCGACGCCG
>DATEJO010000214.1:0-3253 GCA_035277905.1 Candidatus Sulfotelmatobacter sp. | reverse complement strand
TCTCGACGTGGATGATATGCCATCGATGCCGCCGATCACGGGGAAGATTGTTCTTGGGGAGCAGGGAAGGTTGCCGTCACAGCCGGCGGTTCGGCTTTGGAATAGCAGGACGGGCGAAATGCTGGAAGCGTCGCTCAATCCTGCCGGAGAATTCACGTTTGACGGTTTGTCAGCGACTCCAGGAACTTATTCCGTGTTCGTCGGGAACATCGAGAATTCGCTAATTGAGAAGATCACGGCAACCGGCGCGCGCGTGGCGGGGCAGACGGTCGAGATCACGGGCTCCAAGCCAGTGCGTCTGTTGATCGGTTTGTCGCATAATCTGTCGCGGATCAACGGAACCGCGATGCGAGATGGGAAGCCGGTCGCGGGAGTCATGGTGCTGCTGGTGCCGGACAATCCGGAAGTGAATCTGCCGCTGTTCCGGCGCGATCAGAGCGATAGCGACGGGACGTTCTCGATGCGGGATATTGTCCCGGGACGATATCGGATGATCACGCTCGATAATGCGTGGGATGCGGAGTGGGCCAATCTGGACGTGCTGAAAGCGCGGCTGGCAAAGATTCAGAGCGCGGAAGTGCAGCCGGGGCGGATTTATAACAGCGTGATCAATGTCGAATAGGAACATTGGCGTCGCTTCGCGCCGCTCGACAGCTGAGGCGGCTGTCGCCACGCAAAAAAGCCGCCCTTCGCTGGGCGGCTCTATTACGTGCGCGATCGCTGGCTATGCTGCGGTTTCGGCTGGTTCGGGCATTTGGAACGGCTCGTCGTAGCTTCCACCGTAGATCGAAGGAACCTTCGATCCCATCGGGCGAAGATAGGTGGCGAGCTCTCCGCGGTGATGGATGCTGTGATTGTTCAGGAAGCTTAGATAGACGACTGCCGGAAAATTGAAGATGCCGACGAAGCTGACCGGGGTCATGAGCTGCTCGGCTGACATGGCGGCGACTCTGGCCAATGCGCGCTTCATGTTCTCGTCATACCAGGCAACCACCTCCGCACTGGTCTGCGGCTTGGTCTCGGGACTTTCCATCGTGAACTTCATGTCGGCAATGCCATCGAGAAATTGAACGTCGGTATTCGCGATGTGCCACGCCAGTTCCTTCGCGGTGCGGGCGTGCGGATCGGGGCGGTAATCGGAACGGTCATCCGGGACTGCAGCGATAACTTTCTTCGTGGTTTCTGCTTCGCGCTGAATGCCATCGAGCATCATCGCGCAATATCCAAGGGCAAATTCTGGAGTCATTCCCTGAGGCATAGGTCTTTCTCCTTCTGACGAAATTGTTTTGTTTACTTCCGGGCTAAAACGGTGGAAGGGGCGCGGAATGCGCCCCTCGCATGGGATCTTGAACGGACCGTATTATACGCCGACAGGCTGCTTGCTGCGCACCGGGACAGGGGTGAGCCATCCGTGACGGTCGTTCTTTTCACCACGGACGATGGCATAGAACTCCTTCTGCAGCGCTTTGGTGATCGGGCCCATGCCGCCCTTGCCGACCTTGATCTTGTCGACGGAACGGATTGGCGTGACTTCGGCGGCGGTGCCTGTGAAGAAGGCTTCGTCGGCGATGTAGAGCATTTCGCGGGGAATCATCTGCTCGACGACCGGAATGTTGAGGTCGCGAGCGATGGTGAGGATGGAGTCGCGGGTGATTCCCGGCAAGACCGAATTGCCGAGCGGAGCGGTGATCAGTTTCTCGCGATGCACCAGGAAAATGTTCTCGCCGGAGCCTTCGCTGACGAATCCGTTAGCATCGAGCGCGATTCCCTCGACGTAGCCGTTGGCGATGGCTTCCATCTTGATGAGCTGCGAGTTCATGTAATTCGCGCCGGCTTTGGCCATGGCAGGAAGAGTGTTAGGAGCGAGGCGGGTCCAGGAGGAGACGCATACGTCGCAGCCTTCTGTCTCGCCACCGAGATATTTCCCCCAAGGATAATTGCAGATATAAACCTCAACCGGGCAGTTCAGGGGATTGACACCGGCGTCGCCGTATCCACGGAAGACAACCGGGCGGATGTAGCAGGGCCAGGCGCCGTTGTGGCCTACGGTCTCGAGCATGCCTTTGGTAAGTTCGTCGCGGGTGAAGGGAATCTCCATGCGATAGACCTTGGCCGAGTCCGTCAAACGCTGCATGTGTTCGGTGGCACGGAAAATGGCGGGGCCGCTGGGCAGTTCGTAGCAGCGGATTCCTTCAAAAACCGAGGAGCCGTAGTGAACGACGTGCGACATGACGTGAATGTGGGCGTCGTCCCAGTTGATGAGTTTGCCGTTATGCCAGATTTTGTCGGTCTTCTGGATTGCCATTCGGACTCCTTCGGGGTCAAAAGTGCGCAACGAGGCGGTTTCGTCTCAGCAGGGGAGCGAGGGTGAACCCAACCCACGTTACAGGACATTATATCGGCTTTCGCCTTCCGGCTTTTGGCTTTCGGAAAACCGCGCCAGGCTTGGGTCTCGGGCTTCGTGGCGGCTTCGCCCAGGGCGGACTGCATTCACCCTTGGGATCTTGGTTGAGGTCAGACTTTCAGGCCGCGCAGGTATGGGACGCTGGCCTTCATCAGATCGAAATTCATTTCCACGAAATAGTTCTTGATCCCGCCCACTTTTGCGGCGGTGAAAATCTTTTTCCAGTCGAGAGAGCCCTGACCGACTGCGACGATTTTCTTCGTCGGGGCGGACCAGCCTTGGACGTGCATGGAGACGAAGCGTCCGGGATATTTCGTGAAGTATTCGGCGGCATCGTATCCGCGGCTCACGGTGGAAACCTGGAACTGGAACTTCACCAGCTTTGGGTCGAGAAGATCGAAGAGAACGTCGTAGGTGCGCTTTCCGTCGACGGTGGAGAGTTCGAAGCCCTCGTTGTGAAGGCCTTGCTGGATGCCGGCTTTGGCGGCGTTTTCTCCCATTTTGTTGTATTCATCGGCGGCGCGCTTGACGTCGTCCATGGTGGGGTGCTCCGGGCCTTCGAGAGAGGGGACGAGCATCTGGGTGAGGCCAACATCTTTGGCCCAAGCGATGCGGTCTTCCTGATTGTCGCGAAGCTCCTTGATGTTGAAGTGGGAGCTCACGCAAGTTATGCCGGCGTCGTTGAGAATCTGCTTGAGTTCGGAACCCTTGTATTTGGCGAGTCCGCCGAAGCCGTATTCGGCGTAGCCGACGGGGGAGCAGAGTTCAATGCTCTGGAATCCGGCGGCCGCGAGCTGCTTCACGGCGCCGGGAAAATCTTTGGCGATCATTTCGCGGACTGGCCAGGTT
>DATEJO010000213.1:0-17200 GCA_035277905.1 Candidatus Sulfotelmatobacter sp. | reverse complement strand
TGGACATGGACGTGCTCGAAGAAGCCGCGCGCATCACGGCCTGGCTCATCTTCGGATGGCTCAGCCTGCGTCTGCTAGACATTCTCTTCCGCGGAGCGCTTGGGACCGCGTTTCATTTCGATCGCTTCGCCGGTGTCTTCTGGCTTGAGACGCTGCTGATCGCGATCGGCGGCTGGCTGCTCTATCAATCGGCGAAGAGCCACAATCCCCAGCCTATGTTCATCGGCTACATCCTCAGCTCGGCGGGTGGAATGATTTATCGCTTCAGCCCGACTACGCTGGCGTTCCGGCCTAATCCGCAAGCGCTTTATTTTCCGGCGACGATCGAGATTTTAGTTTCCCTCGGATTCATTTCTCTTGGCGTGGCCGGATTTCTCGTCGCGGTGAAGCGTCTGGCGATCCTTCCCGCTCCGTTGAGCGAGTGGCACGACATGGCGGCGTACTTCCGCTTCCGGCGTCCGTACATCCGGTGGACGGGATATTTCAAGTACGGATATTACGGCGAGAACGAAACTGAAACTCCTGGCGGCGATTAACAGCAGGTTCTTATGGCGAAACGAATCACAATCGATCCGATCACACGAATTGAAGGCCACCTCCGCATCGACGTGGAGGTCGACAACAACGCGGTCAGCAACGCATGGGCTTCGTGCACCATGTGGCGGGGAATCGAAAAGATTCTCCGCGGCCGCGATCCGCGCGACGCCTGGATGTTCACACAACGCTTCTGCGGCGTCTGCACCACGGTCCATGCCATGGCCAGCGTGCGCTCGGTGGAAGATGCGCTGAAGCTCGAAGTGCCGCTGAACGCGCAGTACATTCGCAACCTGATTCTGATCGCCCACGCGCTGCACGACCACATCGTGCACTTCTATCAGCTCTCCGCGCTCGACTGGGTCGATGTGCTGCAGATCCCCAAGGCAGATCCGGCGGCGACCTCGAAGCTGGCGGAGAGCCTCTCGCCCTGGACGCGCAACTCGCGCAACGAACTCAAGGCCGCGCAGGATCGCGTGAATGCCGTCGCCTCCAGCGGACAACTGGGGATTTTCGCCAACGGCTACTGGGGACATCCGGCGATGAAGTTGTCCCCCGAGGTCAATCTGCTGGCCTTCTCGCACTATGTGCAGGCGCTCGAATATCAGCGCAAGGCGTTGCAGGTCGTCGGAATTCTCGGTTCGAAGACGCCGCACATTCAGAACCTGACGGTTGGCGGAGTCGCCAATGCCATCGATCTCGACAGCCAGGCCGCGCTCGGCATGGATAAGCTCGAGATGATCCGCACTCTGCTCGCTGAGGTGACACAGTTCGTTCAGCAGGTGTACTTCGTCGATGTATGCGCGGTCGCGTCGATGTATGCCGATTGGTTCAAGATTGGCAGCGGCGTGAAGAACTATCTCGCTGTGCCAGATCTGCCACTCGACAGCCGCGGCTCAGCGTACGATCTGCCCGGCGGATACATTCACGAGGGCGATCTCGCGGGAGTGAAGACGTTCCAGACGGCGGCCGATCCCGCTTTCCGTCAGGCGGTCACAGAAGATGTGATCCACGCCTACTACCAGGGCGACAAGCCGCTTCATCCGTGGAACGGAGAAACCGAGCCCGCCTTCACCGGCTGGGATGGCGAACAGAAGTATTCGTGGGTGAAAGCTCCGCGTTACAACGGCGAACCGGCGCAGGTCGGTCCGCTGGCGCAGGTGCTCATCGGTTACGCGCAAGGGCACGCGCTCACGCGCAAGTACACCGACATGGCGATCGAGAGGATCGCGGCCATCAACGGAATTCGCGCCACGCCCGCCGCCCTGCACTCGACCCTCGGACGCCACGCCGCCCGCGCCATCCGCGCCTGCATGCTGGCGGAATTGGCGCAGAAGCACTGGCAACTGCTGGTCGACAACATCGCCAAGGGCGATTACAGCGTTTATAACCAGCCCGTCCTTCCCTCGCATGAAGTGCAAGGAGTAGGAACACACGAAGCGCCGCGCGGCACGCTCTCGCACTGGGTCGTGATCAAGGACGAGAAGATCAAGAATTATCAGGCCGTTGTGCCCTCGACCTGGAACGCAAGTCCACGGGACAAAACTGGAGCTCACGGACCTTATGAGGCCTCCTTGCTGCACACTCCGCTCGCGCGCCCGGAGGAGCCGCTGGAAGTTTTGCGGACGGTGCACTCATTCGATCCGTGCATGGCGTGCGCATGTCACACATTCGATCCGTCGGGACGACGGATCGCGGTGGCGAAAATTCTGTGAGAACCGCGCTCATCGGCGGCGTAGGGAATGTCCTGCTCGGGGATGACGGCGTTGGCCCGTTCGTGCTGCGTCAGCTTGAATCGCGATTCGAATTCAGCGATGAAATCGAGCTGATCGATCTCGGCACGCCCGCGCTCGATCTCACGCATCAGATCGTCGGGCTGCGCTCGCTGATTCTGATCGACTCCGTTGCAAGTGACGATCCGCCGGGAACTGTTCTTCTCTATCGCAAGGACGACATTCTCCGCATCGCTCCCGCCGAGCGGCTCGACCCGCATTCGCCGGCGCTCTCCGAATGCCTGATGACCGCCGAAATGCTCGGCTCCAGCCCGCAGCATGTCCTGTTAGTTGGGATTGTCGGCGAGAGCTACGAGCCGGGCGCACCATTGAGCGAAAGCGTGAAGAGTGCGATCGACCGCGCCATTGTAGAAATCCTCAACGAGCTGCAGACCCTTGGCTATTCCTTCCGCGTGAAAACCGCGCCAGACGCTCCGAACGTCTGGTGGACAAACGACGTGCGGGAAAATTCTGCGCCTTGCCTGTAGAGACGCTGCTGGCAACGTCTCTGCCGCATCATCCGAAATGCCCTTGCGAGAAACGCGGGGGAATTATCTAAGATACTGCGCCGGATCACCGATCGCTCCGGCCAGATCCGAGAGGAACATCGCGGCCCGCGCGCCATCAGCCACACGGTGATCGCAAGAAACTGTCAGCGTCAACATCGGACGCACCGCCGGCTTCCCATCCACGGCAACAACTCGATCTGCGATGCTGCCGACCGCGAGAATGGCAGCTTGCGGCGGCGTTATGATCGCGCTGAACTGATCGACCTGATACATGCCAAGATTGCTGATCGTGAATGTGGCATCGGCAATATCGGCAGGCCGCAGCTTGCCGCCTCGCGCGCGGTCACTAAGTTCACCGCGCTGAGTTGCGATCTCACTCAGTGTCGCGGTATGCGCATCATGGATGACCGCTGCTACGACTCCATCATCCACAGCGATCGCCAATCCCATGTGCACATAATCGTGCAGGTGAATGCCGTCCGCCGACCAGCTCGCATTCAGCCGCGGATGCTTCATCAGAACGCGCGCCACGAGCGCGACGAGAACATCGGTATGCGTGATGCGTGCGCCGTGATTGCTCTCGCTGATCTGCTCGCGGAATCGATTGAGTACCGTCGCATCGATCTCCCGGCTGACAAAAAAATGTGGAACGGTCGTCCAGCTCTGCGTGGTCCGCTCGGCCATAATGCGGCCGATGGAACTTGGCACCTCGATCTTGTCGGGCGCATTCGGTGAAGCTGAACCAGCGCTCGCAGCCGCCTCAATGTCCGATGCCAGAATTTCTCCACCAGCCCCCGAACCGCGCACGTTCGCGAGATCGACTCCGAGTTCTTTGGCAAGGCGGCGAGCCTTGGGAGAAATCTTCGCGCTGGTCGCAGCCGGAGCAGCAACAGCCGAAGCAACCACCGGCGCCGCATGCTCGGTCTTGGCGTGCGACCCCGCCCGAGCCGCTGGGGCTGCTGGCTCGCTGTCTGATGGAGGCTGCTCTCCGGGCGCGACAATCCAGGCGATCGTCTGTCCGACCGGAACCTCTGCGCCTTCATTCGCCTTGATTCCCGCGAGAACTCCATCGGCCGGAGCCTCGACTTCCACCACAGCTTTATCGGTTTCGATTTCGAGAAGAGGTTCGCCCTTCGAGACGCGCTCTCCTTCTTTCTTGCGCCAGGCGAGAAGCTTGCCTGTTTCCTGCGCCATCTCGAGGGCGGGCATGACAACGCTGAAGGCCATAGTGTTTTATCGGGGGAAGGCTAGCTATGGCCCTCAGCTCGAAACTCCTACGCGCTCTGTTTTCGCGCTCGCCTCAATCATCTCGAGCACGCGGTCGCTTGCTGGAGCTTCGGATTCTCGTGTGGTCGGCAGCGGGCCGTTCACCGTAAAGTAATGCGCTCCCGCCACCAGCAGTTCTTCCGCCGGGAATCGCGTGATTATTTCGTGTCCGGTTGGCGTGACGACGATTTCTTCTTCGATGCGCGCCGCGCTCCAGCCATCCGTCGAAGGCCAGAACGTTTCCAGCGCAAAAACCATTCCTGGTTTGATCTCGACCGGATGCTCGAACGACACGAGCCGACTAATGACGGGCTTCTCCCAGATCGCGAGCCCGACGCCGTGTCCATACTGCAGCGCGAATGCGGCCTCTTCGTTGGGGAATCCGAACTCCGTCGCCTTGGGCCAGACAGCCGCAATTTCCGCCGTCGTCCGCCCCGGACGAACCAGTTCGATCGCCGCATCCAGATACTCGCGGCAGCGCTTGTAGGCATCGACCATCGCGTGCGAGGCGTAGCCAATCGTAAAGCAGCGGTAATAGCACGTGCGATATCCCATGTATGAATGCAGAATGTCGTAGTACACGGGGTCGCCCGGCCGCAGCACGCGATCGGAAAACACATGCGGATGCGGATTGCACCGCTCGCCCGAAATCGCATTCACTGCCTCAACATATTCCGACCCGAGATCGTACAGAACTTTGCTGACCAGCCCCACGGCTTCGTTCTCGCGCAGGCCCGGCTTCATCGTGCGATAGAGTTCGTCGTAAGCGGCGTCCACCATCATCGCGGAATGATTGAGCAGCGAGATCTCATCCTGGGTCTTGATCACGCGCGCTTCCGACAGGAGTTGCTGTCCGTCGACAACTTCCAGTCCCTCACGCTGCAACGCAAATAAAACCGGCAGCTCGATAATGTCGATGCCGACCGGCTCTTTGTGCAGCCCGCGCTTTTCGAGTTCGATGCGAATCTTCTTTGCGACATCTTCGGCGCGGCCCATCTCGGGCGTCATCGCCCCGCGGAGCATCGAAATTCCCGGCCGCGAGCGCTCTCCCAGCCACGGGCAATTCAGCTGATGATGTTTTGCCGCCGAACCGAAGTCCCACAGGATCGGCTCGTCATTCTGCGGCAACAGCGTAAAGCGGTTCGCCTTGTCCTGCGCCCACGTGCCGATGTGCGTCGCCGTGAGGTAGCGCACATTATTCATGTCGAAGCAGAGCAGCGATCCCATCGACGACTTGGCCAGCAGATCTTTCGCCTTCTGCAGCCGTTCGCGCCGCAGGCGATCAAAGTCGATTCGACTCTCCCAATCGACCGCCATCGATCCATAAGTCTTAAGTGCCATAAGAACTCCTTAGCGATGAGCAATGAGCTATGAGCGATGAGCAAATGCCACTGAGCATACGGCGCCAGGTTCGCTCATTGCTCACTGCTCACCGCTATTTCCCGCAAATCTGCTTCGCGGCTTCAAATATCGACTCTTCCGTCGGAACCGTCACGTCTTCCAGCGGCGGCGAAAACGGGATCGGCACATGCATCGCCCCCATTCGCTTCACCGGAGCGTCGAGATCGTAGAACGCGCCCTCCGCAATCACGGCGGCAATTTCGGCTGCCACGCCATAGCGACCGTATCCCTCGTCCATCACGATCACGCGCGAAGTCTTCTTCACAGAACCAATAATCGTCTTCTCGTCGAGCGGCCACGTCGTCCGCGGATCGACCACCTCCGCGCTGATGCCATCTTTTGCCAGCAGCACCGCCGCGCCCAATGCCACCTGCACCATGCTGCTCGTCGCGACCAGCGTGATGTCGTCGCCCGCGCGCTTGATGTCAGCAACGCCCAGCGGAATCGTGTAATCGTCCTCGGGAACCGGCCCTTTCGCCTTGTACATCATTTTGTCTTCGAAAAATACGACCGGATTCTCGTCGCGTATCGCGGTCTTCAACAATCCCTTCGCATCGTACGGTGTCGACGGCAGCACGACTTTCAATCCAGGAACGTGACTGAACCACGCGTGCAGCGACTGCGAATGTTGCGCCGCCGACCGTCGAGTCGCACCCAGCGTTGTGCGCAGCACCATCGGAACCTTCCAATGTCCGCCGGACATGTAATGCGCCTTGGCCGCCTGATTGACCATCTGGTCCATCGTGAGGGTCAGAAAATCGCCGAACATGATGTCGACGACCGGCCGCAATCCCGTCATCGCGGCGCCCACGCCAATCCCGCAGAATCCCGCTTCAGAAATCGGAGTATCCAGAACGCGCTCCGCCCCAAATTCCTCGACCAGTCCAGACAGAACTTTAAAGGGCGTCCCGGCCTCGGCGACATCTTCTCCGAAAATACACACGCGCGAATCGCGGCGCATCTCTTCGGCCAAGGCTTCCCTTACCGCCTGCGCGAAAGTCAACTCGCGTTCAGGCATAGACATCCTCGTCCACCTGATCGACGCTCGGATAAGGTGCCGCAATCGCAAACTTCACCGCGGCTTCCATTTCACTCCGCGATTCGGCGGTGATCCGGTCGAGTTCCGCCAGTTCGACGTGCCCCTGATCGACAAGCCAATGCGCATGCAACATGATCGGATCGCGCTCCGTCTTCCAGTGCTGCTCTTCCTTTTTCGACCGGTAATATTCGCGGTTGATGTCGCCGACGTGATGTCCGCTGTAGCGATACGTGTCCACCTGCAGGAACGAAGGTCCACCTCGGCTCCTCGCGCGATTCACCATGCGAGTCGCCACCTCATTTACCGCGCGCACATCCTGCCCATCGACAATCGCCGCCTCGATGCCAAATGCAGAGGCACGCCCAAGAATCGTTCCGGCCGTCGTCTCCGAATAATGCGTGTATTCGTTGTAGAGATTGTTTTCGCAGACGTAGATGACCGGCAGATTCCACAGTTGGGCGAGATTCATCACTTCATACAGCGATCCCTGCCCCAGCGCTCCTTCTCCGAAAAAACAAACCGCGACTCTGCCGTTGCCCAGGCGCTTCGACGCAAATGCCGCGCCAGTGGCGATGCCAACGCTTCCGCCGACAATCGCGTTCGCGCCAAGATTCCCCGTCGCCGGATCGGCAATGTGCATCGATCCGCCTTTTCCGCGGCAGTATCCGGCTTCCTTCCCCAGCAGTTCCGCAAACATCCGGTCGGGCGAGGCCCCTTTCGCCAGACAATGCCCGTGTCCACGGTGCGTGCTGGTGATGTAATCATCGACGTTCAGCGCCTCGCAGATTCCGACCGCGACCGCCTCTTCGCCGCTATAAAGATGAGCCAACCCCGGCATCAGCGCCCGCGTATAAAGCTCGTTCACCTGCTCTTCAAACAGGCGAATGCGAACCATCTGCCGATAAGCCCGAATCCACTTCTTTTTTTCTTCGGCAACCGCGTGATCCGCATCCTGCCTGGAGGTCACAGTACTCAATTCTTTTTCCCTCCCGCAGTGACCGGAGTGGTCACACCTGACATCGCCGCCAGCACGTCGAACATGCAGGCAAAGTCGTACTTCGTCCAGCCCATGCCGCGCGCCGCCGTCAGGAATTCATTGCTCACCGCAGTCGTCGGAAGCGGCACATCCAACTGCCGCCCCAGATCCATCGCCAGGATCATGTCCTTCTGCATCATGTTCACGTCGAACCATGCCTCCTCCGGCTGCTGCAACACGAACGGACCGCGATACTGAATCATCGGCGACGCAATCGCGCTGTGCGTCAGCACATCCACGGCAACTTCCCGCTGGATCCCGCTCTTCTCCGCCAGCAGCACCCCTTCGGAAAACGCCAGCATCTGCACCGCAAGACTCAGATTGGTCGCGATCTTCATCGAAAGCGCCAGCCCGTTATCTCCGACATGAGTCACCTTCGGCCCGATGTCGAGCAGCAACGGCTTCACTCGTTCAAATGTGCCTTTGCGACCGCCGACCATCACGGACAGCTTTCCTTCCTGCAGCGTGATCACGCTGCCGGAAACCGGCGAGTCGACCATATCAGCGCCCAGCGCCCGCACCTTCTCCGCCAGGGCGCGGCTCACCGCCGGACTCACCGTGCTCATGTCGATAAAAACTTTTCCCGCACTCAAGCCGGCGAGCAGTCCATCCGGCCCCTCCGTAACTGCCTTGATCGCCGCCGAGTTCGTCACCATCGCGAAGGTATAATCCGAAGCGCTGGCTACCGCCCGCGGAGAATCGGCCCACACCATTCCCTTCTCGACCAGCCACTCTGCCTTCCCGCGCGTGCGGTTGTAGCCCGTGACCGTGTGCCCCTTGCCGAGCAGCCGATTCACCATCTGGCTGCCCATCACTCCCAATCCGATGAACCCGACTTTCGCCATCCGCTAGCCGCCTCCAAGAACCAGTCCGCTGAAATATCTACCCTGCATGAAACCGCAATCAGTGCTCGCTGCCCGAATGCTTCGCCGCCGGATCTTCACTGTCTTCGCTGACCTGCGACAAATGAGCGCGCATCGCCTCCCGGGCGCGATCCGCATCGTGGTGTTCCACCGCTTCCAGAATTCTCTTGTGATGAAACTGTCCGCGCTCCGGCCCTCCCGGAACGCGAAAGATCCGCAACCGTTGTTCGCGCAGCAGGCCAACAATCGAATCCAGCAGAGAAAGAATCAGCGGATTTGCTGCGCCCTCGGCCAGCGCCAGGTGAAAATCGAGATCGGCTTCTATGTAGGATTGCGGATCGTGCCCCGCCCGGTCCATCTCAGCGACGGCCTCACGCATCGTCGCCACCTCGTTTTCCTGTATGCGGAGCGCGGCCAGCGCGGCAATTTCCGGTTCGAGAATCGCGCGTACTTCCGCGAGATGACCGGATCCTTCTGTTTGTCCGATCTTCACCATCAGGTCGAGCGACTGCCGCACCGCCTCGGTCGTTCCATCGGTAACAAACGTTCCGCGGCCCGAATAGGCTTCGACTAATCCCTTTTCGCGGAGAGCCTTCACCGCTTCGCGAACCGCGGTCCGGCTCACACCGAATCGCAGCGCGAGTTCGCGCTCTGCTGGAAGCTGATCCCCAGGTTTCAGGTCGCCTTTAACAATGGATTCTTCGATTTGCTGAACGATTTGTTCGTAAAGTCGGGATGTACGAACTAATTTATACACAGCCCTGCCCTCCGCCAGATGTGGTGCGGAGCCGGGAAGAACCCCAGCGGTGGTCGGGCTACTATACCGCATATCCGATATTTGTTGGGAAGAAAACATTCTATTGGTACTAAGGTATGGTGGTATGACCAAAGCATTATACTACCTCTGATAGTCCTTACAAGGCCTTTTCGTCGTTAGTATTGCAACCCACCAGAATCTGGGGTCCGTAATATTCTAGTTAATATACCCGGCCCAGCGGAATTTCCTTGACTCTGTTTCACGGATAATGGTATGGCTGTCGGACCAAGAAAGCTCCCTGAGGGGGTTCTATGTCATTCCGCTCCAGCACGTCCCATGATGGACGCCTGACTGCCGTGTCGCGTCTTCCACTCGTTCTCACCCTGGCCCTGTTCGCTTCGTACGCTCTCGCGCAAAGCACCGCCGGTCGCATTCTCGGAACGCTTACCGATCAGAGCGGCGCAGCCGTGGCGGGAGCGACCATCGTCGTCACCGACACCCAGCGCGGCACATCGCGCTCCGTCACCACCGACGATTCCGGAAATTACCTCGTGGCCGATCTTCAGCCCGGGACGTACAAAGTCCATGCTGAAGCAAAAGGATTCAAATCTGTCGAGCGTCCGAGCGTTCTGGTGGAAGTCGCCACCGACGTACGCGCCGATTTCGCTCTGCAACCGGGCGAAGTCACCGAAACCGTCACCATCAGCGAAGAAGTCCCTCTGGTCAATACGACGTCTGCTACCCTCGGGGGCACGCTCAGCAATAAGGAGATCAACGATCTTCCCCTCAACGGGCGCAACTACGAAAACCTGCTCCAGTTGCGGCCCGGCGTCGTCCGCTATCCGGGCGGCGGCTTTTCGACCACCAGTTCCAACGGACTCCGCGCCGAAGACAACTCGTACTTCGTCGAAGGCCTCTTCAACAGCGAGCCTTATTCGGGCCAGGCGATCATCAATGGTGCCGGAATCGCCGGAGATTCAGCCACCATCCTGCCGATCGACGCCATCCAGGAATTCAATCTCCAGCAGAACCCCCCGGCACAATATGGCTGGAAACCCGGCTCGGTCGTAAACGTCGGCTTGAAGTCCGGTACGAACAACATTCACGGCACCGCGTTCATCTTCGGCCGCGACGGCGCAATGGATGCGCGCAACTACTTCAATATGTCGCCCGCGCCAAAGCTCCCGCGCACGCTCGAACAATTTGGCGGAAGCGTCGGCGGTCCCATCGTCAAAGACAAAGTTTTCTTCTTCGGGTCTTACGAAGGACAACGCTATGACGTCGGCAATTCATTTGGAGGCGTCACCAGCCCCTCGATGGTTCACATCGCGGATAACGGAACCTGCGCTGGCGGTTTCTCAGGAGATTGCGCCGACAGCATCCCGGATGCGATCTCTGACCTTCAACTGGCAGGCGTTCCGGTTGACGCAGCTAGCCTGAACATCGCTGGCTGCGCACTCTCCGGTTCCAGCGTGACTTGTAACGGCTCCGGCTTTCCCTTGAACAACACGCAGGGAATCGCCATCACCAACGGATTTAATAACGTTGTCCACGTAAACAATTTTGTCGGCAAGGTAGATAGCCGCCTGAATGATCACCACAGCATTAATGGCATGTACTTTTTCGGAAACAACTCCGGAACCGTCGAAGACTTTCCCGAACTTCAGTCGAAGTGGCTCTCTGACATTCACACTCGCGCCCAGGTTGTGGGAGGCAGTTGGGTCTGGACTCCCGGGACCACTTGGGTAAACGAGACGCGCTTTGGCTACAACCGCCTGTACCAGCCCACACTACCGGGCGACCTCAACACTCCGGCATCCACTTACGGCCTCAATACCGGTGTGACCGGAGCGTTTACTGGCGGCCTGCCCCGCATCGGGTTCGGCGGATATTTCTTCCCCGGCCTCGGCGGTTTCAAATGGCCGAAGTTCCAGGGGCCGGACTCCATCACCCAATTTGTCGATCATGTTGCGTACACTCACGGAAAGCATGCCATTACCCTTGGCGGAGAACTCCATTACAACAAGGTCACGAATGCCGCTTATGGCAACGCCCGCGGAAGCATTACTTTCCTGGGAGGAGTCGCCATCGGCGCGGGAGCTGGATCAACCCCACTGGAAGATTTTCTAGCAGGGTTGCCCTTCAAGTCGTCCGTGGAAGTTGGCAATCCGACCCTACACCTGCACAACTGGGCCTATGCCGGATTTTTCCAGGATGATTTTCGAGCCACCAAGAACCTGACGCTGAATTTTGGCGTGCGCTACGAATTCAGCTCGGTGCCGCAGGAAGCCAACAATCTTCTCGGAAACTTTGATCCCAATGCCGGTCTGGTGCAGGTGGGACATCAGATCAGCAGCCTCTACAACCCGGACCACAAGAACTTCGGACCGCGGGCTGGTTTCGCATGGGACATCGGTGGCCAGGGCCGCACCGTTCTGCGCGGCGGCGGGGGCCTCACTTACGAAACTATCAACTGGCAATCGTATGTCGCGTTCAACAACGCCTTCGGGCCCGGAAGCGTTCCCACCGGCGCTCCCATCGACGCCAGCGGCACCACGTCCGGAGGCACCATCACGACGGGCAATGTGACCGTGAAGAACTTCCTTAATCCGATTCCGTGGGACACTGCCGGATCGCCGCTGTATGGCGGCAGTTCGGTCAACTGCTTCAACAGTCCGTGCCCCATCATGACGGTCGACCGCAACCTCACTACGCCTTACGTCTGGAACTGGACTCTGAGCTTGCAGCACTCATTCACGCCCAACCTGTCGCTGGAAATGGCATACGTCGGCAACCATGGTTCGAATCTGACAGGCATTCGCGACATCAACCAGGCGCCCGTCGGATCTGGATGGCCTGCGGCAGCGATCTCCGCCTGCATCGCATCCGGCTACACCGATCCCAACAACTGCGCTCCCGACAGCACCGGTGGCGAAGAGGCCAATCGCCCGTTTGCCAACAAGTTCCCCTACCTCGCGAACATTTTCCAAATGGCAAATGTCTATCGCTCCAACTACAACGGACTGCAAGTCACGTTGAACGCTCGCAATTTCCACGGCCTGAGCATGGTCGCCGGCTATACCTATTCGCACGCTTCCGATGATGTGGGGGCAAACTGGGACTTCGGCTACGGCTCCGGCCTGCCGCAGAATTCCTACAACCCAGGTGCCGAGTATGCGAACAGCGACTTCGATATGCGCCACCGCCTCACGCTCTCGCTGACGTACGCCATTCCCGGGCGCTCGGGCTTCGGTCAAATGTTGCAAGGCTGGGAAATCAATTCAATCGCAACCATCGAGAGCCCGCAGTACTGGGGCCCGATCGACCTCGGAACCGACGCGGCTGGTACGGGAGCGCTGCCCGTCAGCCCGCCCGCCACCGCGCCGATTCGTTGGAGCTTCTACCGCGCGGGAACAGCAGCTCTCGGAAATCCCTCCGACTTCAAATCCGGGAAAGGAACCGGCATTCCCTTCTACGGCCCGGGAGACCCGAGTATGCCTTCCGGATGCGCGGCGTCGGCCTTGGCGAAGGATGGCGGCTCTGCCGGTCCAGAAACGGCGGCGCTGAATCTGTTTGGCTGCTACGCGGCTGGAAATTCCGTGATGATGGCTCCGCCTCTCGGCCAGTTCGGCAACATGGGACGCAATATGTTTCAGGACACCGGCTTCCGCAACCTGGATTTCTCGCTCGCGAAGAATTTCCTTTTCGGCGAGGTCAGGCGTCTGCAGTTCCGCGCCGAGTTCTTCAACATTCTCAATCACCCGAATTTTGCCAACCCGTACGGCGGGCAAAACGGATTCGGCCTGAACGATCCCTCGGTGCAGCCATTCGGATGCGGTTGCGCTACACCCGATGTTGCGGCCGCGAATCCCGTCATCGGTTCCGGCGGAAGCCGCGCCGTCCAGCTCGGCCTGAAGTTTATCTTCTGATGAGCATCGATTGTCATCCCGACCGGAACATGCCGTTCCCGAAGGGAATGGCATGCGGAGTGGAGGGACCCTGTGTTCTTGAACCGCCACTAAGAGCGGATTGAGTTTGATCGGAGAGAGCAGTCACAGGCCGGACGCGATCCGTCCGGCCTTTTTCATCGCTATTGACCAACGTTGAAACAGGAATGACGAATCATGATCATGAAGCGGAAACCTTTCATCTCAGTTGCGGCGTTACTGGCCGTAATCGCACTCACTCTCGTTAACGCCATGGCCCAGGAACGCCGCGAACGCACCATCGACGAAATCCGCACCGAAGCGATCCGCCGCGCCGAGGTCGGACAGTATCCCCTGATCGGTCTCGACCCAGCCGACGTAAGGGAAGCCTTCCAGAATATTCACAGCAAAGACAAAGACGAATGGGCGGCCGCCTTCATGCACGTAGCCGATCGCTACTTCAACGAGGCAAAGTCCATCGAGAAAACTGATCCGACAAAAGCGAACGCCGACTACATCCGCGCGTGGCATCTCTATTCCTTCGGGCGCTGGCCGATTCCTTCATCGCCCGGCAAGCAGCGCTCCTACGAAAAGGCCATGGAAGCCTTTCTCGATCACGCAAAGTTCTACGATCCTCCACTCGAAGTGGTGCACATCCCGTTCGAGGGAAAAGAAATCACCGGCTACCTCCGCCTGCCGAAGAACGCTAAAGGCCCGGTGCCGCTCGTCATCGCCGTCAACGGACTCGACAGCCGCAAGGAAGATCTGACCGAAAGCTTCGGTGCAATTCTTCCCTTCGGCATCGGCTTCCTCGCAGTCGATGGCCCCGGCACTGGACAAGCCCCCATCAAAGTGACGCCGACTTCCGAGCGCATGTTGTCGAAAGTCATCGACTACGCGCAATCGCGTCCCGAGATCGACAAGAACCGCATCGCCCTCCATGGCGTAAGTTGGGGAGCGTACTGGGCAACGAAAATGGCTATCGTCGAGCGCACACGCTTGCGCGGCTGCAGCGCGCAGTCACCGCCGGTAGACGGGTTCTTCCAAAAAGATTTCCTGATGAATCATCTGCTGGGTAATCGTGAATATCTTTTCGACCAGGTGCCCGCGCTGATGAACGTCCTCGATGGCGTGACCACTGTCGATCAGATGGCCGAATACCTGCCCAAATTATCTCTGGTTCAGCAGGGATTGCTGGGCAAACCGATGGCGCCAATGCTCGTCATCGCCGGGGCTCTCGACACGCAAGTGCCGATCGCAGACGACTTTCTGCTCCTGAGCAAGGGCGACACTCCAAAGGATGCGTGGATCAATCCGCAAGGCGGACATCTCGGTCGCCAGGTGGGAGTCTGGCCCGATCCTAAAATCTTCAAGCAGGTAATCATCCCCTGGCTGGTAAAAACGCTGGAGGAGTCCCCGAACTAACTCACGTAGGGACAGCCGCCTCGGCTGTCCAACGAGAGCAAATCCCCGCTAAGCAGCGCCGACGTGGGGCAGTCCAAATTTCTTAACCACCAGACAACGCGCGGGACTCTTGCGCACCCTGAAAATCTTTTCACACTGGGCGAATACGGGAACGCTGGTATATAGTTACCGCCACCTCTGTACGCATTTGAGTGCCTGCCGGTTTGCCAAAACCCAGGCACAGTAAGGGCTCCCCCGCCTGACAGAGTAGAGACCGACGGAGAACGTGTTCATGAAGTCATTCCTGCTCGCGTGCACCCTCGTGGGATTATTGTCGTTCATCGCCTGCGGAGGCGGAACCACGGGCGTGACCGTCCCCCCGCCAAGCTATTCCATCAGCGTGACCGTTTCCGGGCTCACTGGATCAGGCAGTCTGGTATTACAGGACAACGCCGGCAATCAACTGACATTCACTTCGAACACCAGCCAGACGTTCTCGAATTCCTATTCGAACGGCGCATCGTACAGCGTGACCTCATCTTCGAATACCACTGGGGAGACCTGCACTCCCAGTGATAACGCGAGCGGAACCATCAGTTCGAATGTGACGATTTCGGTCACGTGCTCGTCTTCGACGTCGACCACTTATCCGATCACCGTTGCAGCTACGGGCCTGACGGGCACTCTGAAAGTGCAGGACAATCTCGGCGACTCGCTGTCACTTACCTCTTCGTCGCCAAACCAGACATTCACCACGCAGTATGCCAGCGGCGCATCGTACGTCGTGAATATTGCAACACAGCCTTCCGGACAGACCTGCACTCTGAGCAGCAACGCCAGCGGAACAATCGCGGGGAATACTACGGTCACTGCAACGTGCACGACCAATGCTGCGAACGACAACATCAGCGTGCTGCCGAGTGGACTCACCGGAACTCTCGTCGTACAAGACGACAAGGGCGACACGCTGACATTCACCGGGAACACCGCCCAGACCTTTGCTCAGTCCTATGCCAGCGGCACGAGTTACACCGTCAGCGTCAAGACCCAACCCGCCGGGGAAACTTGCGTGCTGGGCAGCAATGCTACCGGAACTATTACTGGGAATATCACAGTCGCTGCCACTTGTACCTCGAACGCCGTGAATTACAACCTCAGCGTTCAGCCGAGCGGTTTGAGCGGAACTCTTGTCGTGCAAGACAGCAAGGGCGACACGCTGACTCTGACAGGTAACACGGCGCAGACGTTTGCGTCACAGTACGCGGGCGGGTCGAGCTACTCGGTAACTATCAAGACCCAACCGACAGGTCAGACCTGCACTCTCAGCAGCAACGCCAGTGGAACGATCACTGCCGACGCTACGGTCACCGCGACCTGCGTCTCCAATTACTCAATCACGGTTGGGGTCTCCGGGCTGACCGGAACTCTTGTCATGCAAGACGACAAGGGGGACAACCTCAACTTCACAACAAACACCCAGGGCACGTTCGCTTCGACTTATGCCAGCGGATCGTCATACACGGTCAGCGTGAAGACGCAGCCCACGGGCCAGACCTGCACCTTGAGCAGCAATGCTTCCGGGACCATCACGTCGAATATCACCGTAACAGCCACGTGTTCGTCGACTGTCGTGAACTACACAATCAGCGTGCTACCGAGTGGATTGAATGGCACTCTGGTGGTGCAGGATGACAAGAGTGACACACTGACCTTCACCGGTAATTCCGTGCAGACGTTCAAAACGTCGTATGCCAGCGGTTCCACTTATACGGTGAGTATCAAGTCGCAGCCGACCGGACAGACCTGCGCGCTGGGCAGCAACGCCACCGGAACGATCACATCGAACATCACCGTCACCGCGACCTGCATTTCGAATTACACAATCACCGTCTCTCCGACGGGCCTGAGTGGAACGCTTGTGGTTCAGGACAGCAAGAGCGACAAGCTCACCTTCACGTCGAATACTCCGCAGACCTTCGCATCAACCTTCGCGAGCGGTTCGACGTATTCCGTCACGATCCAGACCCAACCGACCGGACAGACTTGCACGCTCAGCAGCAACGCCACCGGCACCATCACATCGAACATCACGGTGACCGCAACCTGCTCCGCTCTGACCTACACGATCAGTGTATTGCCGAGCGGATTGAGTGGGACTCTCGTTGTACAGGACGACAAGAGCGACACACTCACCTTCACCAGCAATACCGCACAGACGTTCAAAACGTCCTATGCCAGCGGGTCGACATACACGGTGAGCATCAAGACGCAGCCTACAGGCCAGACCTGCTCCCTCGGCAGCAACGCGAGCGGCACAATCACTTCCAACATCACAGTCTCGGCAACATGCACCAACAATCCGACTTACACCATTAGTGTCGCCGTGTCCGGACTCACCGGAACGCTCGTGATGCAGGACGATAAGTCCGACAACCTGACTTTCACCAAGAACAACACGCAGACATTCGCGAGCTCCTATGCGAGCGGATCGAGTTATACCGTCAGCGTGAAAACACAGCCGACCGGCCAGACCTGCACATTGAGCAGCAATGCGACTGGAACCATCACAACAAACATAACTGTCACGGCCACTTGCACGACCAACTCCAGCGGGTTGACGATCAGCGTCGCGCTGAGCGGCCTTTCAAGCGGCGGCAGTGCGACCTTCTCCGACGACAAAGGCAACGCGCTCA
>DATEJO010000212.1:0-7864 GCA_035277905.1 Candidatus Sulfotelmatobacter sp. | reverse complement strand
GGCGCGCTGGTGGCGATGGTGCAGCCGAATATGAAGAAGCTGATTGCATATTCGTCGGTGAGCCATCTGGGATTTGTGGTGCTGGGCATCTTCAGCTTCACGCAGTCGGGGTTGAATGGCGCGATGTTCGTGATGCTGGCGCACGGCGTCTCGACGGGTGGCCTGTTCATGCTGGCAGGAATTCTGCACGAGCGGCGGCACACGTACGAGATCAGCGAGTTCGGCGGATTGGCATCGCCGATGCCGGTATACGCAGCGTCGTACCTCTTCATCGTGCTGGCGTCGGTCGGACTGCCGCTGCTGAATGGGTTCATTGGAGAATTCCTGGTGCTGAATGGAGCGTTTCAGGACAAGCCGATCTATGGAATTCTCGGCGCGACGGGCGTGATCTGGAGCGCGTGCTATCTGCTGTGGATGTTCCAGCGTGTTTTCTTCGGGAAGGTAACGGATCCGGTGAATGAAGGACTGACGGACCTTCTTGGATTTGAGAAAGCGGCGGTGTGGCCGTGCGCGGCGGCGGCGCTGGTGATGGGAGTGGCACCGATCCTGTGGCTGGCCGCGATCGATCCGGCGGTGCAGGCGGTGCTGACGCCGGCAGCGCAAGTGTTGAGTAAGGTGGTAGGACAATAATGATGATTGCCCTCCAAACAACGCAGGTGATTCCGCAGAGTGCCGACTACATCCGAATCCTGCCGGAGATCATCCTCTCGTTATTCGGGATCGTGATCATGCTGCTCGACCCCATGGTGGATGAAGAAAAGAGCCAAAACACGCTGGGGATCATCGCGTTTGTGGGGACTGTAGTCGGGCTGATTTCCACGTGGTATATGGCGGCCAATCCAGGGCTCGCTTTTTCGAACACGATCCGGATTGACAGCTTCAGCATCTTCTTTACGTTTCTGGTGATCGCGATCGCGGCGGTCGTCATCCTGAGCTCGTTCGAGTACATGGCGGTGCAGCGAATCCGGGCCGGCGAATACTACGCGCTGATTCTGTTCGGCGTAGTCGGAATGGCGCTGATGGCGTCGGCGATCGAACTGGTGCTCATTTTTATCGGGCTGGAGATTTCGTCCATTTCGACTTACGTTCTCGCAGGGTTCCGGCGTCATGACGCGGCGAGCAGCGAATCGTCGCTGAAGTATTTTCTGCTGGGATCGTTTGCAACTGCGTTCTTCCTTTATGGCGTGGCGCTGATGTTCGGCGCAACCGGGTCTACCAATATTGATGAGATCGCGCGAAGGCTGCAGAGCGAGCCCGTGGGGCTGCTTGCGTATGCGGCAATGGCGCTGATGTTTGTGGGCCTGGGATTCAAAGTGGCGGCGGCACCGTTCCATATATGGACTCCGGACGTGTACGAAGGCGCGCCTGCGCCGGTGGTCGGATTCATGTCCACCGCGCCGAAAGCCGCGGCATTCGCGGTGTTGCTGCGCGTGGTGTTCGCCATCAACGCTCCGGGACGCTTCTGGTTCCTGTGGGTAGCGGCTGCACTTTCGATGACGCTGGGCAATATCGGGGCGCTGGTTCAATCCAACGTCAAGCGGTTGCTGGCGTATTCATCGATTGCCCACGCGGGATATGTGCTGGTGGCATTTGCAATGACTTCACCGGAAACTTCGGCGAACGGAGTTTCTGCGGCGATGTTCTATACCGCGGCATACGCTGCCATGAACGTTGGGGCGTTCGCGGTGGTGAGTCACTTTGCGAATGCCGGAGAGCGGTATGTCACGCTGGAAGATTATGAAGGGCTGGGGCGAAGCTCTCCGTTTCTCGCAGCGACATTGACGATTTTTCTGCTGTCTCTGATTGGGATTCCAATCACCGGCGGATTTTTTGCGAAGTTTTACGTGTTCAGCGCGGCGTTGCGGGCGAACTTGATCTGGTTGACGCTGATCGGCGTCGTCAACAGCGCGATTGGCGCGTATTACTACCTCCGAATTATCGTTGTAATGTATATGCGCGAGGCGCGGAAGGAAGTTCCGGTCACGCGGATATCGTTCGGGGTGGCCGCGGCGCTGACGGTGAGCATTGTCGCGACACTGTATTTGGGACTCCTGCCGAATCGAGTGCTACAGATTACGCAGCACTCCGCGCAAGACCTGCTGCCGCAGACATCGTCGGTCAATACGGCGCAAACTCCGCCAGCAGCAAGCCTTCCGCAGCAGTAATTTCCGGGAAGAAAAATCTCAGAGTTCATTTGACAAGGATGCGCAGGGGCGTGCATCATGTCTCCACTGAGTTCCATGCGGTTTCTTCCCTCTCAAGGAACTGACACCCAGGCGTGGAGGAGGGAGTATGTCCGAAACGATTCGCAGGTTGTGGTCGGAGGATGCGGGACAGGACATTGCGGAATACGCAGTGATGCTGGCTGTGATCCTGGTTCTGGTTGTGGGGACGATACGGTTGATCGGATCGAACTCCAATAATGCATTCTCGAGCGTGGCCAGTTCTCTGCAATAGGCAGCAAATTTGAAGACGCAGTCTCATTGAAATTGAATATGACGCGATTTACTCCAGGCACCCGATTTACCGCTTACCGATTTACCTGGCAAGCGGCTGCGGGGCAGCTTGGAGTAAAGATGAGCCGTTGACGGCCATCGAGACGAACAAGCTTTCCGCAAGCCGCGATTAGAATCGCGGCTTTTGTTTTTTAGCCGAGTTTCGAACAGGAGAATCGAACCCAATGATTGTCAATATGTCGGAAAAAGCTACGGAGCAAGAAATCCAGCACATTATCGACCGGATACGCGAGGCTGGGTTTCAGCCGCACGTGACTCGCGGGGTCGAGCGCACGATTGTGGCCGCGGTCGGCGCCGGGCGAAGACATGAAGTGGAAGCGTTGCAGGTCGCGCCTGGAGTGGACAACGTGGTTGCCATCGCGCAGCCGTTCAAGTTGGTGAGCCGGCAGGTGAAGCCGGAGCGGACAGTGGTGAAGATAAATGGAGTCTCCATTGGCGGGCCTGAAGTGGTGGTGATTGCCGGTCCGTGCTCGGTGGAATCTCCGGAGCAGTTGCTCGACACTGCGCACGCTGTGAAGCGGGCTGGGGCTTCGATGTTGCGTGGAGGCGCGTATAAGCCGCGAACATCTCCGTATGACTTTCAGGGACTGGGAATTGAGGCGCTGAAGATTCTTCGCGAGGCGAAAGAAGAAACCGGACTGCCTGTCGTCACCGAGGTGATGAGCACGGAAGATGTAGATGTGATCTGCGAGCATGTCGACATGCTGCAGGTGGGTGCGCGGAACATGCAGAATTTCGCGCTGCTGCGGCGGCTCGCTACGGTGAGGAAGCCGATTCTTCTGAAACGGGGGCCGTCGGCGACGGTGAAGGAGTGGCTGCTGGCGGCGGAGTATCTGCTGTCCGGCGGGAATCATGATGTGGTGCTGTGCGAGCGCGGGATCAAGACGTTTGAGACGGAGATGCGGAATACGATCGATCTGGCGGCTGTGGCGCTGGCGCGAGATTTGTCGCATCTGCCGGTGATTGCCGATCCGTCGCACGGAACGGGTAAGCAGAGTTTGATCGCGGCGGTATCGCGGGCGGCGGTTGCGGTCGGGGCGGACGGACTGATTATTGAAGTGCATCCTTGCCCGGAACGCGCGCTGTCGGATGGGCCGCAATCGCTGGATTTCGCGGCATTCGGCAAAGTGATGAGAGCGCTGACGGAACCGCTGCGGCCAACGGCGACGCTGGCCGCGGAAGCGATGACATCCTGATATTTGAAGTGGGATAGAGTAAGGAAATGCTAGCCTCAGTAACTCGGCTTCGTGTGCGCTCGGTGCGGTTTCTGCCGGCGTTTATTTGGCATAACTTTAAGACCAAGCAGCAGGTTGTGCGCGCCGGTGGCTTTTTCGGGGGAAGGCTTCTGGTTGATTCTCGCTGGACGTTCTGGACACTGACGGTCTGGGAAGACGAGAAGGTGATGAAGAAGTTCCGGGGATCGGGAGCGCATGCGCGGGTGATGTCGCATCTGCCGCATTGGTGCGATGAAGCATCGTATGCGCACTGGGCGCTGACGACGGATGGCGTTCCGGAGTGGAGCGAGGCTTACGAGAAGCTGTCGACAGATACTCGTTTGTCGAGAGTGGAACATCCATCTGAAGATCATTC
Source organism: Candidatus Sulfotelmatobacter sp. (assembly GCA_035277905.1). Taxonomy (GTDB): domain Bacteria; phylum Acidobacteriota; class Terriglobia; order Terriglobales; family Acidobacteriaceae; genus Sulfotelmatobacter. Next base: position 3,758 of record DATEJO010000212.1, on the reverse strand, counting down.
GAATAAGCGGATTGCGAAACCCAGGTTGCGTCCGTTGATTGGTAACGATCTCAAGGCTGTGACATCGGGCTCACGTTAGTTGCGAGGTCGCGTAACCGAGAGCTTCCAAAGAAAACATAAGGTCCCTCCACGCGCGAATGGATCGGCATTTGCCGATCCATTCGCTTGGTCGGGATGACAGAGTTGTTTTGCCTAGCGGGTGCTTGGGGCTGCGCCGGGGCGCTTTAGTTGCATGGCCGGATCGCCGAAGAGGATATAGGTCCGGCGAACGTCGAGATCGGTGATGCCCGATTTCGCTTTCATCAGCGACTCGCCAAGCGTTTCGCCAGTCGCGTTCACTGCGCTTTGCACCACCAGCGTGTCCAGAGCTGTCTGAGGAGCGGGCTGGTTCAGGCCGCTGGAGGCGATTACGGCGGATGCGCCGCCATTCGGCGCGACCAGAAGATTCACGGCCAGAGGCTGCGCGTAGACATCCTGGAAGAATCCATTCAGACAATCCATGATCAGGAAGACCGGCAGCTGCGAGGTGTTCGTCAGCGACGGAACGCTATTCTCGTCGAAGATGTCAGAGCCCGACCACTGCTCTTCGGAGCCGTGACCGAGATAGTTGACCAGAAGCTGTCCGGAATTGATGCCGCTGATTATGTCTCCTTGCGCCGCAGTGGTTCCGACGCTGTCGAGGAAGACGTTCGTGACCTGCATGGTTGAAGGCAGAGCGGCCTCGACTGTTTGACTGTCTTGCGTGAAGCTCTCGGTGTCGTCCTTGTCGGCGACCATCATGGCATTTGAGGTCCACGGGCCGTTGGTCGATTGTCCTTCGTATGCGACGATCTTGCTCACGACCGTATTCGCTTCGTCGAGCGTGCTGACAGGTAGGCGGCCAGTTGCGATTGTGGGCATGCCGGAGTTGGTGAAGTCGGAGAACCAGTCGTCGGACGATGTCATGAGGCTGGCTGTCTGCACGATGCGCGTCGGAATGAGATCGAGATTGCCGAAGCCGAGATAATTTCTTGGATCGAAGGAGGCGCGTCCGTTCAACAGCAGATAAGACGGAGTCCGGCTCCAGTTTTTCCTGGCCGTCGCGAGGAATTGCTTGATGGCGAACGGGCTGCGCTCGCCGAAATTGAATTCATCGTAGAGATCGACGACAGGAATGATGACGGAATTCTTGCCCTGCGCTTGATGGGCGCGTACGAGCGGCACGAGAGCCGGGGCGAATTCACCATGAGTGATCATCGCAATATCCGCGCCGCGCTGGACGCTGTGCCAGTGCGAGGGATGATTCGGCCACGCGCCGATCGGCGATGCGATGCGATCCTGAGCGACGGCCAGCAGCGTGTGCTTGCCCCACGATCCACCGCGAGTGAAAGGCACCTGCACGGCGATCGAGTACGTGCCGTTGTTTGACGTGACCTGAGGCGTCAGTTGCACGGGACGATTTGGATCGCTAATGTCGACCACCGTTGGCGTGCTGGTGAATCCGTCTACGGTGACTTCGTCCCCCGCTCTGGCTGTGAACTTCAACTCGTCGGAGTCGGCGACATAGCGGTGCGGATACGTAATGCGAATGTAGTTGACCAGGCTGGTGTCGAAGTCACCATTTTGCGATGTCAGCGTGACCGTGTTGCTGCCCGAGAGCAGCACTCCGGTTGGGATGTCGATCGAGAGACTTCCCTTGTCCTGTCCGGTGAACGTCACATCGCCCAGCGGAGTGCCGTTGAGGGCAACGCTGACGTCGTGTGGATATCCGGTGATGATGCCTTGCAGCGAAACTTCGAGATGCGAGGCCTGAGTGGATGTCGTGTCGAAATGTGGAATGTTGAGCGTCTGGTCGACCGGAGTGGGTGAGACTATTGCTCCGAAGAAGTTCTGACCATCCTGGGTCAGCAGCGCCGCGAAATAGATCAAATGCTGCTGCAACTCCACCGTCGCAGGATAGCTTGCGGGCGGCTGGTTCGAACCGGAGGAAGGCCGCATGACGGGCACGCGCGCCCCCGGTCCTTCGCCTGCGACCAACCAGTAGACGCGAGTGCCGGAGAAGACAGTGTCGATGCCGGTGCCGTAGAAATTGATGGCTGACTGCGGACCAAAACCTCCGGGGCCGGGCGTGGCGCCGGTGATCTTCAGCGGCTGTTCGATAGCTTCGGCATAGAGATGCAGAGATGCAGGATCGACGTTCGGGTCGAGTCCGGCTTTCACCAGATCGGGCTGAGAGACGGAATACCATCCTTCGTGGCGGACGTAGATCTTGACCGCCGGATGCGCGGCCAACTCAAATTGCTGTTCGATCTGCCCGCGAGTCCGGGTGGAAGCGACTGGCAATGCTTGAACGAAATGACTCGTCTCGCTTCCGGCCGCCGGCGGTTGCGCCTGATTCAACTGGCTCATCATGCGGGATTCGGAGGCGGGTGCATTGACCGCTGACTGCGGTCCCGCGCTGACGTGGACTGGGCCGTGCATGGTCCGCGTGCCGTTGACGTCTATGTCTTCCAGCCAATACGACGTGCCTGCAGGCGACGTGGAAGGATCGATCCAGGCATAGCTGCGGGCCGCATGTCTGGGGAGTGCGCCGCGCATCAGCAGCGCCGAACCGGCGACCATAGAAGGATTCATGCGGACGAGGTTGCCGTTTTGCTCGCGGTAGATGTTGAATCCGAGATTGTGAGCCTCGCCTCCGGTCTTCCAGGTCAGGATGACGCGGCTTGCGCCATTCTTGTCGGTGCCGGTGTGAGCGGAGAACGATTTAAGTGTGATGGCGGTGGCCGCAGTCACGGTCTCGGTCCAGGTTGAAGTGTTGTTCGCAGGATTCGGATCGACCTGATCGGCGGCTACCGTGGCCGTGTTTGAAATCTGGCCCGGTTGCTGGGGGATGACGAGGATGGTGATCGTCGCGGTGCCCGCGTTCGCCATGCTTCCGAGGAGACAGGTCACAGTTCCACCGGCTTCCGAACACGTTCCCTGAGTCGTGGTGTAGGACTGATAGATCATCGATGCCGGAACCGTATCGGCGACCGTCACGTTCGTCGCCGTGGCGGGACCGTTATTGGTCACGTTCAGCATGTAGGTGAGCGGATTTCCTTCCAACACAGGGTTCTGCGTTGCCGATTTCACGATCGCCATATCGGCGCTATTGGCGTCGGCAACGACCACTGTCGCGGTCGCCGTATTCGTAGTCTCCCCAGGAACGATGTTGGATGCGGTAGCGGTCGCGGTGTCAGTGATGTTGGTGCCGGATGGCGTGCCGGAGTTCACCTGGAGCACGACTGTGAACGTAACTGTATTTGCGCCTCCGGTGCCTAGACTCGTGCCGTCATTGCACGTGATCGTGCCAGTGCCGCCGACGCTGGGCAATGTAGCGCAACTCCAGCCGGTGGGAATCGTGATCGACTGGAACGTGGTGTTGGGCGGAGTCGTCTCGCTAAAGCTCGGAGATGTCGCCAATGCCGGACCGTTGTTGGTCACGGTCTGCGTGTAAGTGACATTGCTTCCCGCCGAGACCGAAGTTGGGGAGGCGGCATTCGTAACGATGAGATCCGCCTGAGTCGCAGTCGCGACAATGTCCGCCGCAACAGCGGTATTGTTGGACGAGTTGGGATCGGATGTCGTCGAGCTTACGGTTGCGGTTTCATTAATCGCGGTGCCTGCAGCCGTTCCGGCGTTCACTTGCACCACGTATGTAATGGTTGCGGGAGAACCGGCCGCCAACCCTGGATTGATGCAACTCAAAGAGGCGAGCGTGCACGTCCATCCGGTCGGGC
>DATEJO010000211.1:0-6774 GCA_035277905.1 Candidatus Sulfotelmatobacter sp. | reverse complement strand
CTGCATGCAAAAAATCCTGGCGCTACTTCTTGCATTCGTTCTCTCTACGTCTGTCTTGGCCAAGGATAAATACTCGCATCCCTCTCGCATTCGCGAGACGCGCGACAGCGACAAGTGGGCCGAGAAGACGCTTCACAAAATGTCCACCGACGAGAAGATCGGGCAGCTCTTCATGGTCTGGTGCCGCGCAAGTTTTCAGAATGAGGAGAACCCGGAATATCTCCAGCTGCGCGAGGAGATGAAGAAGTATCACGTCGGATCGTTTGCCATGACGGTCCACGTCGACGGTCCATTTCTGTTGCGCAGCGAACCATACGAAGCTGCCGAACTGCTCAACCGGCTGCAGAAAGATTCAAAGCTGCCCCTGCTGATCGCCGCTGACTTTGAGCGTGGCGTTTCTACCCGCCTGAAGGGCACGACCGACTTTCCGCATGCCATGGCCTTCGGCGCCGATGGCAAGCCGGAAGACGCAGAGAGATTCGGCCGCATCACAGCCGAAGAAGCGCGCGCGATCGGTGTGCACTGGAATTTCTTCCCTGACGCCGACGTAAATTCGAATCCCGCGAATCCGATCATCAATACGCGATCTTTCGGAGAAGATCCCAAAGAAGTCGGCGAACTGGTCACGGCGTACATCAAGGGCGCGCACGAAGCGGGAATGCTGACCACGGTGAAGCACTTCCCGGGTCATGGCGACACCGCGACCGATTCCCACCTCGGCGTCGCCAGTGTGAACGGAGACCGCGCGCATCTGGAGTCGATTGAGCTTCCGCCCTTCAAGCAAGCGATCAGTGCCGGCGTGGATTCGGTGATGGTGGCGCACGTGACGGTTCCCGCGCTCGACCCCGACCCCAACCACGTTGCGACGATTTCCTCGCTGGTCGTTTCCGATCTGCTCGAAAAGCAGCTCGGATTCAAGGGACTGGTGGTGACCGATGCGCTCGATATGGCTGGCCTCACGCATCTTTTTGCCAATGACATCGGCCGGGCCGCCGTCGAGGCGTTCAAGGCCGGAAACGATCTGCTGCTGATTCCGGCCGACTTGGATGCTTCCTACCGCGCCATGCTCAAGGCCGTTTCCTCGGGAGAGATTTCCCGCGAGCGGCTGGATCGTTCGGTGCTCAAGATCCTGAAAATAAAGGCTTCTCTCGGGCTGGATCAAGCGCGAACGGTGGACCTGAACGCCGTCGCAAAACTTGTGGGCAGGCCTGAGAACCTGGCTTTTGGCCAGCAGGTGGCCGATTCCGCGATCACCATGGTGCGCGACAACGGAAAAGTTCTGCCGCTGAAATCCAAGGGAACCCCGAAGGCCGGGCTTCCGTATATGACAAGAGAGGAGACGCACAACCAGGTTCTGGCTGTGGTGTTCTCGGACGATGTGCGCACGGAATCCGGGCGCGCTTTCGGGCGTGAGTTCCACGCGCGCATCCCCGACTCGCGAGTCCTCTATGTCGATCCGCGGATCGCGGCGGGAATGAGCGATCAGGTGCTGAAAGCGGTCGACGAAGCGCAGACCGTGGTTGCGGCGGTGTACGTGATTCCGACCGCTGGGAAAATCGGCAATTCGATCGAGATGGCGGACGCAACCGGAACGCTGCTCCAGAGTTTGTTGGATCGTGCGGCGGAAAAGACCGCCGTGATTGCCATGGGGAATCCATACTTGGCCAGCGATTTCCCGAAGATTCAGACGTACATGTGTACATTCTCGAACGCGACGGTTTCCGAAGTCTCGGCAGTAAAGGCACTGTTCGGAGAGATTCCGGTTCACGGGCATCTTCCTGTCACGATTCCCAATGTCGCCGAACGCGGTGCTGGGCTTGAGCGTCCTACGCAGGTAGCCAGGGGAGGGGCTCCATATGCGAAGAAGTGAGTTTCGATTGAGAAAGCCGCTTGTTCTCGGTGTGACGGCGCTGCTGCTTCTGGTCCTGGGCGCATGCAGCATTAATGTGAAGAAAGAGAAGAATGGGGAGGACAAGCAGGTCGACATCAATACTCCCGTGGGCGGCATTCACGTCAGTAAGGGCGTCAATCCCCAGGATGTCGGCATTGCGGTGTACCCCGGCGCGCGATTGAAGCAGAAAGATGACGACGGCGACGACAAGAGCGCGAACGTGAATATTTCCGGATTCGGCTACGGATTGAAGGTAGTGGCGCTCGAGTACGAATCGGACGACTCTCCCGCCAAAGTTGTCGCTTATTACAAAGATCATCTCGCCAGGTACGGCAATGTGCTCGTCTGCCATACGACTCACCTTAATCTCAACACAGACATGAAGGAAAAGGATGAAGACAGTGGATCGCACGAGCTGACGTGCGAAGGCTCGACCGGTGTCAATGTGGAATTGAAGGTCGGCACGAAAGAAAATCAGCACATCGTAGCCGTCGAGCCGGAGGGAAAGGGATCATCGTTCTCGCTGGTTTACGTGAGAACGCATGGCAAGGACGCGGATATCTAGCGTTCTTTGTTCGGCGCTTCGTCGGAGGAGGAATTATGGTTCACCGATTTGTCATTTCATTCGTCTTGCTGGCGGGATTGAGCCTGCCGATGCTTGGTCAGGATTCCGAGCCGCGTGACAAGAACCTCGACATCAAAAGCCCGATTGGCAATCTGCACGTGGGCGCCGATGCGGATGCGAAGAAGATCGGCTTGCCGCTGTATCCCGGAGCGCGTCTGAAAACCGACGATAACAACAGCGATCAGGCGAACCTGAGCCTGTTGACGGAATCGTTCGGCATGAAACTCGTTGTCGCGAACTACGTTTCGAACGCTTCACCGGATAAGATCCTCGACTTCTATCGCGGCAAGCTGAAGAGGTACGGCAAGGTTCTTGAGTGCCGTTCCGACAAACACGGCGGCGACGTCGACGTTCACAACGACAAAGATTCCAATCACGACAAAGCGCTGAAGTGCGACGATAATTCAGGCCCGGTCACGGAACTGAAGGTCGGAACGGAAGACGACCAGCACATCGTTTCAGTCGAGCCGAACGGAACGAACGGCGAAACCAAGTTCGCGCTCGTCTACGTCCGCACGCGTGGCAAGAGCGGGGACATCTAAAACCAAAAATAACCACAAAGGCCACGAAGTACCACGAAGGAAGGAGACCAATACCTTCGTGTGACTTCGGGACCTTTGTGGTTAAATCTCGCAAGAACCCTCAACCGCAGCCCCCTCGGCGTGCGATACTTTTGAGTACACCTCTCGCAGGTCTCGTCCCACAGTCAATGGAGCAATCCTGTTACAAATGCGGCCAGTCAGTGGAAGAAGGCAGGCCATTTTGTCCACACTGTGCGGCGCCGCAGATCCGCGTGCTGATTCCTGAGCCGGTGGCAGCGGCTCTGCCGCACGCCGAAGCGGACGCAATTCCGGAAGTCCCGCGAAGCCTTCCCTCCTCACAAACCGTTCCGGTTCTGGCGCTGCCCATGAGTTGGTCCGACGCTCTCAAGCCGTGTGCCCTGGCGGCTTTGGTGGCGACGGTGCTGATGGGCCTCGGACTGCATCCCTTTGTCGCCATGCTGAGTGTGGGCTTTCTGGCGGTCGTGTTTTATCGGCAGCACAGATCAGGAATTGACATCAAGCCCGCCAACGGAGCGCGGTTGGGAGCGATCAGCGGCCTGCTCTGGTTCGCGATGTCGGCGGTTCTGGAAGCGACGGTGGTGCTTGTGCTGCACAAGGGCCCCGAAGTCCAAAAGGCTTTGCGAGATGTGATCGCACAGACTGCCTCTCGGACCAACGATCCGCAAGCCGCTGCCATGATCGAGTGGTTTAAAACAGCTCAGGGCTTGCAGGTGCTGATGATCTGCGCCATTGTGTTCAGCTTTATTGCAGCGATCGTGCTCGGCGCTGCCGGAGGCGCGCTGGGTGGAACCATCTTCAGCCGCCGGAACAAGTCCTGATTCATCGCTTTCATGCTTGCGGCGCTCCGCGGCTGCCGCGTATGATGCACCGTTTGCACTTTTTCCCGATGAACAAGCCTGCTCGCGGTTCGCTGCTCGGGATCGAGCATCTCGAGACCAAGGAAATCGAGGGCCTGCTGAAGCTGGCCCGCCGCATGAATCCGCAGAAGGCCCGGCCTCTTCTGCGCGGCAAGCGAATCGTACTTCTGTTTTACGAAGCGTCCACCCGCACGCGCACTTCATTCGAATTCGCCGCCAAGTCGCTGGGCGCGATGACTACGCTCGTGCAATCGTCGGGATCGAGCATCGAAAAGGGCGAGTCCGTTATCGACACGGGATACACCCTGCGTGCTGTCGGGGCTGACTGCATCGTGATGCGGCATCCGTCAGCAGGCGCTCCCCACCTCATGGCGAGTCATCTGGATATCCCCATCGTCAATGCCGGAGATGGGATGCACGAGCATCCTTCGCAGGCGTTGCTCGATGCGATGACGATTCTGAAACACAAGAAGTCATTCAAGGGACTGCAGGCGACGATCATCGGGGACATTTTTCACAGCCGCGTGGCGCGCAGCGCTTGTCATCTTCTGACGCGCTTCGGAGTCAAACTGACGCTGTGTGGCCCGCCCGAATTCGTTCCTGATGTGGCGGCAACACTTGCGCCCGGCCTGCGCGTGACACGCCACCTCGAAGATGCTTTGCGCGGGACCGACGTGGTCATGTTGCTGCGCGTCCAGAAAGAGCGGCTGGATGGACAAAAGATCCGGCTGCAGGACTACATTGCGCGTTACCAGATGACGGCGGCGCGGTTGAAACTGGCCAAGCGCGACGCGATCGTGATGCATCCGGGGCCGATTATTCGCGGGCTGGAATTGACGGCGGAAGTAGCCGATGGCCCACAGTCGGTCATTGTGGATGAAGTCCACAACGGTGTGCCGACGCGAATGGCGATCCTGGCGCGGGCTTTAGGAAAGGCGAAGTGAGCCACAGATTTGTGCGGATTCACACGGATAAAGCAATTGCCAGATGAATCGAGCCCGTTTCAGGGCTGAATGCTGAGTGCTGAATGCTGATGACTAAGAACCACAGCCTGCTGATCAAAGGCGGACACTTAATCGATCCGGCGGCAAAGGTTAATGCGCCGATGGATGTGCTGCTGCGCGATGGGCGCGTGGCAGAGGTCGCCCTGCCCAATAAGACCCGCGGCAGCGCGGACGAAAAGTTTGATGCTCGCGGACTGATCGTCGCTCCCGGATTCATTGACCTGCATGTGCATTTGCGGGAGCCGGGCCAGAATTACAAAGAGACGATCGCGTCCGGCACGGCAGCTGCCGCTGCAGGAGGATTCACGTCGGTCTGCACCATGCCCAATACCGCTCCGGTCGTCGATACGGCGGAGTGGGTCAGTTGGCTGCGCAATCCGGAGCGCGGTGCGGTCGTGAATGTCTTCCCGATCGCGGCGGCGACGCGCGGCAGCAAGGGAGCAACGCTCACCGACTTTGCCGCCCTTCAGCGTGCAGGCGCAGTCGCCGTCACCGACGACGGCAAGCCGATCCTTGAGGACGACGTCATGCGTATGGCGCTGCGGCTCGGCGCGGAACTCAACCTTCCGGTCGTGCAGCATGCCGAAGACACGCGTATGACCGAGAATTGCTCAATGAACGCCGGTCCGACCAGCTTTCGCCTCGGCCTGCGTGCCATGCCAACTGCGGCTGAGGCTGCCATCGTAGATCGCGATGTGACACTCGCTCAGCAGATCCGCGATTCGCGGGTGCATGTCGCGCATCTTTCCACGTCCGATGCGCTGAAAGCGGTCCGTCGCGGGAAGCGGGCCAAGGCGCGAGTGACCTGCGAGGTCGCGCCACATCATTTTGCTCTGATCGACGAAAACGTTGGCGAATACGACACAAATTTCAAGATGAATCCTCCGCTGCGCTCCGCCGCCGACCGCGAAGCAATTCTGGTCGCGCTGGGGGATGGCACAGTCGATGCAATTGCGACCGACCACGCGCCGCATGCCGCTCATGAAAAGCAGGTGGAATTCGAGCGCGCCGCCTTCGGCATCACGGGGCTCGAGACAGCGCTCGCACTCGCCATTACGCAGTTGCATCGCGAACAGAAGATTCCTCTGATGCGCATTGTCGAACTTTTTACAGCGGGACCGGCGCGAGTCTTCGATCTTCCGCACCGGGGAACTCTGGTTCAAGGAAGCTACGCGGATGTAACGATCTTCGATCCAAAGAAGCGTTGGACCTTCGAAGCGTCCAAATCCCGCTCCCTGTCGCGCAACACTCCGTTCGACGGCTGGCAGCTTACGGGGAAGACCATGGCGACAATCGTCGGCGGAAAAATCATCTACCGGATGGAATAGCGCCGGTAATCACCGATCCCAGTCGGACCCGGGCATTCCATCCGCTCACAACTTAAAGGGAGGCTACGATGCTTCGAGCAGCCCGCTTATTTCTTCCATTCGTCTTCTTCTTCAGCCTACTTGCCTATAGTCAAACCGCAGCGCCGCCAGCGCCAACCCAACTCACAAACGCTCCGTCTGCGCCGACGTTCGACATCAACGCCGCCGTCAACACATACCTGGCGAAGATGCCTCCGGCGGAGCGCGCCCGCTCCGATGCCTACTTCGAAGGCGGCTACTGGATGATCCTCTGGGATTTTCTGTCGACGGTGATTGTGATGTGGCTGCTGCTGCACTTTCGCTGGTCGGCGCACATGCGCAATCTGGCGATGCGCATCACGAGCTTCCGCCCCTTGCAAACCGCGCTGTACTGGCTCCAGTTCATCGTTGTTGCTTCGGTGATCACGTTTCCGCTCGATTTGTATGAAGGATACTTCCGCGAACACAAGTACAACTTGCTGAACCAG